>JAIXRH010000123.1 GCA_027485285.1 Comamonadaceae bacterium
ACCGCGATCAAAGAATTCGAAGTGCGCCGCGCTGAACTCGAAAAAGCAGCGTCCGAGAAATTGGCTGCTGCACAAGCTCAAGGTGAGAAATTGGTTGGCAAAGTCGTCAAAATCGGCCAAAAAGCCGGCGTAGATGGCCGATTGTTTGGCTCTGTGACCAACCATGACATCGCTGACGCGTTGACAAAAGATGGTTTTGCAGTGGCTAAAGCCCAAATTCGCATGCCCAATGGCCCGATCAAGGTTGTGAGTGACAGCACAGTGGGTGTGGCTTTGCATACCGATGTGATCGTGGAGATCACTGTCTCTGTATACGGCGAAGCTGCTTAAGCTTTTTTGCCTCACACAAAGCCGCTCTTCGGAGCGGCTTTTTTATTTGTTCTCTGCTTTTCCCCAGCTAACCCACTTCTTATCCACAGAGTTATCCCAGGCGTTTGGCGCCTCTGGGCTTAGGATGTGTGTTTTACAGGATCACCATGTCAGCCGCTTCCAACAGCTTTGATGAGAGCTTCTCTCACGACCAGCAAATCGCACAATTGCGCATTCCTCCGCATTCCATTGAGGCTGAGTCGAGTGTGTTGGGCGGCTTGTTGTTAGACAATAGCGCTTGGGACCGTGTGGGTGATTTGTTGAACGAGGGCGACTTTTACCGCTACGAGCACAAGCAGGTATACAGCGCTATCTTGACGCTGGTGAACGCCAGCCGACCCGCCGATGTGATCACGGTCTATGAGCACTTGCAAACCTTGGGGAAGGCTGAAGAAATAGGCGGCTTGGGCTACCTCAATGCCTTGGCGCAGTATGTGCCGAGTGCCAGCAATATCCGTCGTTATGCCGAAATCGTGCGAGAGCGCGCGATTTTGCGCAAGTTGGTGACGGCCAGCGACGAAATTGCCACCAACGCCTTCAACACCCAGGGCAGGGCGGTGGCCCAAATCTTGGACGAAGCCGAGCAAAAAATCTTCAACATTGGTGAAGAGGGCTCGCGCATGAAGCAAGGTTTTCAAGCCATGCCGCAGCTGGTGGTGGACTTGCTGGACCGTGTGCAAGAGATGGCGGACAACCAAAACGACATCACGGGTGTGCCGACAGGCTTCATCGACTTTGACCGCATGACGTCTGGTTTGCAGCCGGGCGATTTGGTGGTGTTGGCAGCGCGCCCTTCGATGGGAAAGACGGCGTTGGCCATCAACATCGCGGAGCATGTGGCCCTGAATGAAGGCTTGCCTGTGGCCGTATTCTCTATGGAGATGGGCGCTTCGCAATTGGCGGTGCGTATCGTGGGTTCAATTGGTCGTGTGGACCAAGGCCATTTGCGCACGGGCAAATTGAGTGATGACGAATGGCCAAGGTTGACAGAGGCCATTGAGAAGCTGCGCAACGTGTCGCTGCACATCGATGAAACGCCTGGTCTGACCCCCAGTGAACTGCGCGCCAACGCACGTCGTTTGTCGCGTCAATGCGGCAAGCTCGGTTTGATCGTGGTTGACTATTTGCAGCTCATGAGTGGCTCCAACAGCAGCGGCGGCGACAACCGTGCCACGGAAATTGGTGAAATTTCGCGAGGCTTGAAAATGCTGGCCAAAGAGCTGCAATGCCCTGTGATTGCTTTGTCTCAGCTCAACCGAAGTGTGGAGCAGCGCACCGACAAACGCCCCATGATGAGCGACTTGCGCGAGTCTGGCGCCATCGAGCAGGACGCGGACGTGATCATGTTCATTTACCGCGACGACTACTACAACAAAGAATCGAAAGAGCCAGGCGTGGCCGAGATCATCATTGGCAAGCAACGTAACGGCCCAACGGGCACCATCAAGCTGGCCTTCTTGAAGCCACTCACCAAGTTTGAGAGTTTGGCCAGTGGCTACAGCAGTGGTGGTGACTACTAAGGCTAGCCAAGCCTTAAAGCACTTCGCTGGCAAAGTCTGCCAGTCGTGAGCGCTCGCCACGGGCCAAGGTGATGTGGCCGCCATGCGGCCAGCCCTTGAAACGGTCCACTGCATACGTCAAGCCCGAAGAGCCTTCGGTCAGGTAGGGCGTGTCGATCTGGGCCAAGTTACCCATGCAAATGATCTTGGTGCCTGGGCCCGCGCGGGTGATCAGGGTTTTCATTTGCTTGGGCGTTAAGTTCTGAGCTTCATCGATGATGAGGTACTTGTTCAAGAACGTGCGTCCGCGCATGAAGTTCAAACTCTTGATTTTGATGCGGCTGCGAATCAAATCATTGGTGGCCGCACGGCCCCAGTCGCCAGAGCTGGTTTCGGTTTTGGCCAGCACCTCGAGGTTGTCGTCCAAGGCGCCCATCCATGGCCCCATTTTTTCTTCTTCAGTGCCTGGCAAAAAGCCAATGTCTTCGCCCACGCTCACGGTCGCGCGGGTCATGATGATTTCGGTGTAACGGCGGTCATCCAGCACTTGCGTGAGGCCTGCTGCCAAAGCCATGAGCGTTTTACCCGTGCCGGCTGTGCCGGTGAGGGTGACAAAGTCAATCTCAGGGTCTGTGAGCAAGTTCATCGCAAAGTTTTGCTCGCGGTTGCGCGTGGTCACGCCCCACACCGCATTCTTGAGGTGAGTGAAGTCTTTGAGCGTTTTCAGCACCACGGTGTTGCCGCGAATCTCAGTCACACGAGCATACAGGCTAGGCTCGCCAGGGGCTTCGTAATACACAAACTGGTTGATGTGAAGGTCAGGCACCAAGGGGCCGCTCAAACGGTAAAAGGTGTGGCTGCCGCTTTGCCAGCTTTCCACTTCTTTGGCGTGCTTGAGCCAAAAGTCTTCGGGCAAAGCCAAGGCGCCTGAATACAGCAGGTCGCCGTCTTCGAGGGTCTTGTCGTTTTGGTAGTCTTCTGCCGCCAAGCCGAGCGCGCGGGCTTTGACGCGCATGTTGATGTCTTTGGAAACCAACACCACTTCGCGCTGCGCGTGCTTGATGCGCAGGGCTTCGACCACTCCCAAAATCTGGTTGTCGGCTTTGCCTTGTGGCAGGCTGGCAGGTAGGGTGAAGTCAAGCGGCTCGGTTTGGAAGAACAAGCGTCCGCCCACCTCGATGTGGCCGGTGCCGTCCAGCTTGATGCCGGTGATGATGTCCGAGTTGTGTGAAGCCACCAAGGCGTCCAGCGAACGGCTCGTTTGGCGGGCATTGCGCGCCACTTCCGTCATGCCTTTTTTATGACCGTCTAATTCCTCGAGCACGATCATGGGCAAGAACACATCATGTTCTTCGAAGCGATACAAGCACATGGGGTCATGCATCAGCACATTGGTGTCAAGCACGAACAGCTTGGCGGGGCCTGTGTGCTTTTTCTTGGGTGTGGCTGCGCGTGCGGGCGCTGCTTTGCGCTCCCCTTTGTAAGCGGGCATGGGTTCGGATTTGAGGGGAGCAGGCGCTGCCGTTGACCGGCCCTTGGCAGCCACGGGTTCATCTGCAGCGAGTGACGCATGGCGTGGTGTTGCTTTGCGTGTGCTGCGCGATTTGGAGGGTGCGGCAGCTAAGCCTTCGGTATTCAAAAAGGCGGCACGTTTGGCGGGGGCAGGTGGCAGTGGCATAGATGAAAGTTAAAGAGTTAAAACGCAAGGAAGAAACTGAAAATCGGCTCAAAAAGCGAAAAAGCCGCCTGGAGGCCAGGGCGGCTTTTGGTTGGAAACGCGTTCGCTTCTGTCAAGGTCATGAAATCACTATAACCGACCTCTGTGACATTTTTTTACCAGGTTTTAGGCGGTTGCAGCTGCGGCTTTCTTCAAGGCTTTGACCGCTTTGAGAACTTCGTCCACATGGCCTGGGACTTTGAGTCCGCGCCATTCTTCTTTCAGAAGGCCGTCTGCCCCTACCAAGAATGTGCTGCGTTCAATGCCTTTGACTTTTTTGCCATACATGATTTTATTTTTGACGACACCAAACATGTGGCACATTTTTTCTTCTGTGTCAGCAATCAGCTCAAAGGGCAATTCGAGTTTGGTTTTGAACTCGTCGTGTGACTTCATGTTGTCACGTGACACGCCAAAGACCAGGGCGCCAGCTTTGACAAAGTCTTTGTACTTGTCGCGAAACTGCATGGCCTCTGTGGTGCAGCCTGGCGTGTTGTCCTTAGGGTAAAAGTACAAAACCATCACTTGGCCGTTGTGTGATGTGTTGCTGACCTTGATGCCGCCTGTTGCATTGGCTTCAAATTCGGGAAGGGGTTTATTGACAACAATTGCCATAGCGCTCAATCAGGTGTGACAGTTCAAACGGCCGGATGAAGGAGGCGACTGTCGAGACAGCCCCCTTCCGGCAACTCGCTATTTTAACTTAGAAAGCTTGCTAAAAAGATGAAGGGGCGCATCCACCAGACGCGAAACGAAGCGTGTGCTTAATTATTACTTGCAGAAGTTTCGATGAGAAGTGCAGCTGCCACCTTGCGGCCTTCGCCCGCCAAAATGTTGTAGGTGCGGCAGGCCGCTTGTGTGTCCATGGTCTCAAGGCCTATGCGGCGCTTCATCAAGCCCACTTGCCATTCAGGCTTGGGAAAACGGTGGCGTTCACCACTGCCAAAAATGACCAGTTCCACATCCAACTCAGCGAGCTGCGTGAAGTGTTCGGTCCCTAAATCATCAAAACTCTGGCAATGCCAATCGAGGCGCACCCCCTCGGAGGTGATCAAGACGCTGTGGGTGATTTTTTCGCCTTGGACAGCGATCCATCCCGAGCCATAGGCAGTGACGGACTGGGTCTCGATGCGATCGGGTTGTAATTTCATAAATGCCTTGTGATCTGTGGTCAAATTATAGGTTTCACCCCGTAAAAGAGCCCTCGGAGGGACTTTGAAGCAGATCCAAAAATCCAACAAGTTGTCCAACGTCTGTTATGACATTCGCGGTCCCATCATGGACCGAGCGCGTCAAATGGAGGAGGAGGGCCACAAGATCATCAAGCTCAACATTGGCAATTTGGCCGTGTTTGGCTTTGATGCGCCTGAAGAAATTCAACAAGACATGATCCGCAACTTGCCCACCTCGGCGGGCTACTCGGACAGCAAAGGCATTTTTGGCGCCCGCAAAGCGGTGATGCACGAGACGCAAAAGCAGGGCATCAAGGGCGTCACGCTCGATGACATTTACTTGGGTAACGGCGCGAGCGAACTCATTGTCATGGCCACCAACGGATTGCTCAACAACGGCGATGAGTTGTTGTTGCCCGCGCCTGACTACCCACTGTGGACGGCCGCGGTCAGCCTCTCGGGCGGCACGCCTGTGCATTACGTGTGTGACGAAGACAACGGCTGGATGCCCAACATCGCAGACATTCGCGCCAAGATCACCCCCAATACCAAGGGCATTGTGGTGATCAACCCCAACAATCCCACAGGTGCTTTGTACTCGGACGAATTGCTGATGCAAATTGTTGAGCTCGCGCGTCTGCATGGTTTGGTGATCTTCGCGGATGAGGTGTATGACAAGGTCTTGTATGACGGTGTCAAGCACACGCCCATTGCCAGCTTGAGTGATGATGTGTTGACGCTCACCTTCAACTCGCTGTCCAAAAGCTATCGCTCCTGTGGCTACCGTGCCGGATGGTTGGTGGTGTCGGGCGACAAAAAGCCGGCTGCCGACTACATCGAGGGCCTCAACATGCTCTCGAATATGCGCTTGTGCGCCAACGTACCAGGACAGTGGGCGATTCAAACCGCCTTGGGCGGCTACCAAAGTATCAACGACTTGGTGGGCGAGGGCGGTCGGTTGCGCAAGCAGCGCGACTTGGCCTATGAACTCATCACCGCCATTCCTGGCGTGACGTGTGTCAAGCCCCATGCGGCGCTTTACATGTTCCCGCGCTTGGACCCCAAGGTGTACCCCATCCAAGACGACCAGCAGTTTTTCTTGGAGCTGCTCCAAGAAACCAAGGTGATGCTGGTGCAGGGCACGGGCTTTAACTGGAAGAGCACAGACCATTTCCGCATCGTGTTCTTACCGCATGAAGACGACTTGCGTGAGGCCATTTCACGTATCGCCAAATTTCTTGAAAACTACCGAAACAGAAAAGCATGAAACCGATTCAAGTAGGCCTGTTAGGCATTGGCACTGTGGGCAGCGGCACGTTTGAAGTGCTCAACCGTAACCAAGAAGAGATCCAACGTCGCGCGGGTCGCGGCATTGAAGTCACGATGGTGGCAGACCTCGATCTGGCGCGTGCCAAAAGCATTGTGGGCGCCAACGTGCAAGTGGTGGACGATGCGCGCAAGATCATCGCGAACCCCGACATCGACATCGTGGTCGAGCTAATCGGCGGCTACGGCATTGCCAAACAATTGGTGCTGGAAGCCATTGGGGCAGGCAAGCACGTGGTCACCGCCAACAAGGCCTTGCTCGCTGTGCATGGCACAGAAATTTTTGCTGCCGCCCACAAAAAAGGCGTGATGGTGGCGTTTGAAGCTGCGGTGGCGGGGGGTATCCCCATCATCAAGGCCTTGCGCGAAGGCCTGACGGCCAACCGCATTCAGTGGCTGGCCGGCATCATCAACGGCACGACCAACTTCATCTTGTCTGAGATGCGCGACAAGGGTCTGGCCTTTGACGACGTGCTCAAGCAAGCGCAAGCCCTTGGCTACGCTGAAGCGGACCCGACCTTTGACATCGAAGGTGTGGACGCGGCCCACAAAGTTACCCTCATGTCGGCCATCGCGTTTGGCGTGCCAGTTCAGTTTGACAAGGCCTATTTGGAAGGCATCACAAAGCTTGAAGCCCAAGACATCCGATACGCTGAACAACTCGGCTACCGCATCAAGCTGTTGGGTATTTCTAAGCGCACGGCCGCGGGTATTGAGTTGCGTGTACACCCTTGTTTGGTGCCAGCCAAGCGCTTGATTGCCAACGTTGAAGGCGCGATGAATGCCGTGATGGTGCATGCCGATGCCGTGGGCACCACGCTGTATTACGGCAAAGGCGCGGGCAGTGAGCCCACCGCCAGCGCCGTGATTGCCGACTTGGTGGACATTACCCGTTTGCACACCGCAGACCCGCTGAACCGCGTGCCGCATTTGGCGTTTCAGCCCGATGCCATGAGCAGCTTGCCCATTCTGCCGATGGCCGACGTGGTGACCAGCTATTACCTGCGCATGCGCGTGGCCGACCAAGCCGGCGTGCTGGCCAAGGTCACAGGTATTTTGGCCAATGCCGACATCAGCATTGATGCCGTGTTGCAACGCGAAGCCGGTGAGGGCGAGAGCCACACCGACCTCATCATCTTGACCCACGATTGCGTAGAAGCCAAGATGAGCCAAGCCATTACTGAGATGCAACAGCTCAGCACCGTGTTGGCCCCGATCATCCGCATCCGCAAAGAAGAGTTGAACTGATGCTGTATTTGTCCACGCGCGGCGACCCCGAGCGCAAGCGTTTTTGTGAAATCCTCCTCGAGGGCTTGGCCCCCGATGGTGGCTTGTATTTGCCCGAGCATTACCCCCAACTTGACGGTGCAGCGCTCACGCGCTTGCGCACCACGTTCAGTACGCAGGGGTATGCAGCCTTGGCGTTTGAAGTCCTGTCCCTCTACATCGACGACATTCCTGCGGCTGACCTGAACGCCCTGTGTGTCAAAACCTACACCCAAGAGGTGTACGGGACTGAGGCCATCGTGCCGTTGCGCCCTTTAGAAGACGGCTTGTGGGTCGAGGCTTTGTCGAATGGCCCCACGCTTGCATTCAAAGACATGGCCATGCAATTGCTAGGCAACTTGTTTGAATACGAGTTGGCGCGTCGCGGCGAAGAGCTGAATATTTTTGGTGCGACCAGTGGTGACACCGGTAGCGCAGCCGAGTACGCCATGCGCGGCAAAAAGGGTGTGCGTGTGTTCATGACCAGCCCGAACGGTCGCATGAGCCCTTTCCAGCAAGCGCAAATGTTCAGCTTGATGGACGAGAACATCCACAACATTGCCATCGAAGGCGTGTTTGACGATTGTCAAGACTTGGTGAAAGCCGTGTCCAATGATTTGGACTTCAAAACCAAATACAAAATTGGCACGGTCAATTCCATCAACTGGGCACGTTTGTTGGCCCAAGTGGTGTATTACTTCGCAGGCTATTTTCAAGCCACTACAACCAACAGCCAACAGGTGAGCTTCACTGTGCCGAGCGGTAATTTTGGCAACGTGTGCGCTGGTCATGTGGCCCGCATGATGGGGTTGCCCGTAGACACCTTGGTTGCGGCCACCAATGAAAACGATGTGTTGGACGAGTTCTTCCGTACCGGCATTTACCGCGTGCGAGGCAGTGCCGACACCTACGAAACATCTAGCCCGTCGATGGACATTTCCAAAGCCAGCAACTTCGAACGTTTTGTGTTTGATTTGCTCGGTCGCGATGCCGCGCTGACCAAAGACTTGTTTGGTGCGCAACTCTCGAAAAACGGCAAGTTCGACCTGAGCGCTCACCCGCACTTTGCAGACGCTGCCACGCGCTTCGGTTTTTCCAGTGGAAAAAGCACCCACACCAACCGGTTGGCCACCATCCAAGACGTATACAAGCGCTTTGGCGAGATGATCGACACCCACACGGCAGACGGCGTGAAAGTGGCGCGTGAACATCTCAAGCCCGGTGTGCCCATGATCGTGTTGGAAACCGCGTTGCCCATCAAATTTGCGGCCACCCTCGTGGAGGCCTTGGGCCAACAGCCTCATTGCCCTGCCAAGTTTGAAGGCATTGAGGCGCTCCCGAAGCGCGTGCTGGTGATGAAGGCAGATGTGGTGCAAATCAAAGCCTACATCACCCAGCATTGCGACCCCGCATGAAGGTCGTCGCCTTTGCTGGCTATTCTGGGTCAGGTAAAACAACCTTGGTGGAGCAGCTGATTGGCTGCATGCGCATGAAAGGTTTGCGCGTGTCCGTGGTCAAACATGCCCACCACAACTTTGACATCGACAAGCCCGGCAAAGACAGCTGGCGTCATCGCGAGGCTGGTGCGTTTGAGGTGTTGGTGGCGTCCAACCAACGCTTGGTCTTGCAGCGACAGTTTGAGCAACCTGTGCAGCTGTCGGTGCATCATTTGTTGGCCGAGGTGTATGACGGGGTGGACTGGGTCTTGGTCGAGGGTTTTAAGAAAAGCGATTTGCTCAAGGTCGAAGTGTGGCGCAAAGCGTCTGAGCAACCTGTGCGTTACCCGCATGACGATTTTGTGGTGGCCATTGCCACCGATTCGCCGCAAGACATGCCAGAGGCTACTTTGCGTCCTGTGTTGGACCTCAATGACCCTTATGCCATCACCGAATGGTTGGTGACCAATGAAGACCGCTTCGATTACACAACACCTTTGCTATGACCCGTCCACCTTTGCTCTCACTCGATGACGCGTTGCCGCAATTGCTGGCGCAAGCCGTGACGTTGCCTCGCATAGACACCGTGTCAACGTTTGACGCCGATGGTCGTGTGTTGGCGCAAGATGTTGTCTCTGCCTTGCAAGTGCCGCCACAAGACAACACCTCAATGGACGGCTATGCCCTGCGTGCATCAGATTGTGCGCAAGCGGGTGCGGTGTTGCGCGTGACGCAGCGCATTCCTGCGGGCACACATGGCACACCCTTGAACGCTGGCGAAGCCGCACGCATCTTCACGGGCGCACCCATTCCTCCCGGTGCAGATGCCGTGGTGATGCAAGAAGACTGCGAAGTCTTAGAGGGCCACCAAATTAAAGTGAACAAGGCTGTGCCCGCAGCGCAGTGGATTCGTCGCTCGGGCGAAGACGTCAAACGCGGTGCCACAGTGCTGTCCCAAGGCACACGCCTGACGCCTGCCGAATTGGGTTTGGCGGCCAGCATTGGATTGGCTCAGCTACAAGTGTCCGCGCGTCCTCGTGTGGCTTTGTTCTCAACCGGTGATGAGTTGGTCATGCCCGGCGATGTAGCGCCCGAGGTCATGCCTGCCGGTGCGATTTACAACTCCAACCGGTTCTTCTTGCGTGCCATGTTGCAACGCTTAGGTTGCGAGGTCACAGACCTTGGCATCGTGCCCGACAAGCGAGAGGCCACCATTGACGCATTGCGCGATGCAGCCCAGCAGCACGACTTGATTTTGACCAGTGGCGGTGTGTCGGTGGGGGAAGAAGACCACATCAAGCCTGCTTTGGAAGCGCTTGGCAAACTCAACCTGTGGCAGTTGTCCATCAAGCCCGGAAAGCCCTTTGCTTATGGCAAGGTGAACCGCGATGGTGACATCGAAAGTAGGGGCGATGCTTGCCATTTCATGGGCTTGCCCGGTAACCCCGTGTCTAGCTTTGTCACTTTTTTGTTGTTGGTGCGTCCGTTTGTATTGGCCTTGCAAGGCGTCACCAAGATCGACATTGCGCGCACTGAGATGACGGCCAATTTCGATTGGCCCCGCGCTGACAAACGCCGCGAGTTTTTGCGCGTTGCACGCAACGCCCAAGGTCGCCTCGACTTGTTTCCCAATCAAAGCTCTGGCGTTCTCACCTCCGCTGTGTGGGGTGATGGCGTGGTGGACAACCCCCCAGGGCAAACCATTGCCAAAGGCGATACCGTTCGCTTTATTTCTTTTGCGGAGTGGCTGGCATGAGCACGATCTTCAACGTGAACCTCAAATACTTTGCTTCCATTCGCGAAGCCATCGGGCAGGGCAGCGAACGCGTGAGCACGCAATCTGCCACGCTCAAAGGCTTGCGTGACGAGCTGATAGCGCGCGGTGGTGCTTATGCCGAAGTGTTGGCCCATGGCCGCGCTGTGCGTATGGCTTTGAACCAAGATTTGAGCGAAGAGTCTGCTGCATTGAGCGAAGGCTGCGAAGTGGCTTTTTTTCCGCCGGTGACGGGTGGTTAACGCAGAAGGTCAACCATGTCATTCACCGTCAGCATACAGACCCAAAACTTTGATGTGAGCCAAGAGCTCTCAAGCTTGCGCGCAGGCGATGCCCGGGTCGGGGCGGTGTGTTCGTTTTTGGGCACCGTGCGCGAGCGCAATGACGGCAGCGCTGTGTCCAGCATGGCGCTTGAGCACTATCCAGGCATGACTGAAAAATCTATTTCAGCCATGATGGATGAAGCGAAAAAACGTTTTGACATCTTTGCCGCTCGCGTCATTCACCGCGTGGGCTTGTTGCACCCAGAAGACCAAATAGTATTTGTGGCCGTCACATCTGCCCACCGTGGCGAGAGCTTCAAGGCCTGCGAGTTTTTGATGGACTACCTCAAAACCCAAGCGCCATTTTGGAAAAAAGAAGTCACGCCAGAAGGCGAGCGCTGGGTCGACGCCCGCGTGAGCGACGACCAAGCTTTGGCCCGCTGGGGCATTGAAGCAACGAACACCACGCCGCAGTAAAGGTGTGCGCCACCGCACTGACAGATGCGTGGGCCGATGGTTGAATACGCTGTGCTTTGACCCAGATCAAAACCGCTGTGTTTGTGGGATCTTGAAATATGACATAGCAGCCTCAGTTATCAATTCATTCAATATCTCGGAGTTTCTATGCGCGTTGACAAACTCACCACCAAGTTTCAAGAAGCTTTGAGCGACGCCCAGTCGCTGGCCATCGGAGCCGACCACGCCTACATCGAGCCCTCACATGTGTTGGTGGCCATGCTGCGCCAAGATGACGGCCCTAAGTCGCTGTTGCAGCGCACAGGTGCCAATGTGCTCGGAGTTTTGACGGCGGCCGAAGAGTCGATGAACCGCTTGCCCAAAGTCGAAGGTCAAGCGCAGGTACAAGTGGGTCGAGACACCGTGTCATTGATCCAAGCCGCCGAAAAAGAAGCCATCAAGCGCGGCGACCAGTTTGTTGCCAGTGAATTGTTCTTGCTCGCCCTGTGCGACAACAAAGGCAACTGGGGCAAACTTGCCACGCAAAACGGCTTGAACCGTAAATCTTTAGAGGCGGCGGTTACGGCTGTGCGCGGCGGCCAAAAGGTGGACAACGCCGAGAGCGAAGGCCAGCGCGAGTCGTTGAAAAAATACTGCATGGATCTGACTGAGCGAGCCCGCCAAGGCAAGCTCGACCCTGTGATTGGCCGTGACGACGAAATTCGTCGCGCCATCCAAGTGTTGCAGCGTCGTAGCAAAAACAACCCCGTGCTCATTGGTGAGCCTGGCGTGGGCAAGACCGCGATTGTCGAGGGCTTGGCCCAGCGCATCGTGGCGGGTGAGGTGCCTGACTCGCTCAAGGGCAAGCGCGTGTTGTCGCTCGACATGGCCGCTTTGTTGGCGGGCGCGAAATATCGGGGTGAGTTTGAAGAGCGCTTGAAAAGCGTGCTCAAAGAATTGGCGCAAGACGAAGGCCAAACCATTGTGTTCATCGACGAGCTGCACACCATGGTGGGCGCAGGCAAGGCTGATGGCGCGATGGATGCTGGCAACATGCTCAAGCCCGCGTTGGCGCGTGGCGATTTGCATTGTGTGGGGGCCACCACGCTCAACGAGTACCGCAAATACATCGAAAAAGATGCGGCGCTGGAGCGTCGTTTCCAAAAAATCATAGTGGGCGAGCCAACGGTCGAAGCCACCATCGCCATTTTGCGCGGCTTGCAAGAAAAATATGAGTTGCACCATGGTGTGGAAATCACCGACCCCGCCATCGTGGCGGCTGCCGAGCTGAGCCACCGCTACATCACCGACCGCTTCTTGCCAGACAAAGCGATTGATTTGATTGACGAGGCCGCTGCCAAAATCAAAATTGAAATCGACTCCAAGCCTGAAGTGATGGACAAGCTGGACCGACGCCTGATTCAGCTCAAAATTGAGCGCGAAGCGGTGCGTAAAGAAAAAGACGAAGCCTCGCAAAAGCGCATGGAGTTGCTCGAAGAAGAGATCGAGAAGATTGGCAAAGAGTACGCCGACCTCGATGAAATTTGGAAAGCCGAAAAATCATCTGCCCACGGCGGTGCTCAACTCAAAGAAGAAATTGACCGTGTGCGCCATCAGATTGAAGAGCTCACCCGCAAGGGCGAATTCAACAAAGTGGCTGAGCTGCAATATGGCAAATTGCCCGAGCTTGAAAAACGCATGAAAGAAGCCAACGCCCGCGAAAGCAGCAAGACAACTGCCTCAGGTGGCCACCGCCTGCTGCGCACGCAAGTGGGGGCTGAAGAAATTGCAGAAGTCGTCGCGCGTGCCACAGGCATTCCTGTGTCCAAGCTGATGCAAGGCGAGCGCGACAAACTATTGCAAATGGAAGACAAGTTGCACGACCGTGTGGTGGGTCAAGAAGAGGCCATCACCGCGGTGGCCAACGCCATTCGTCGCTCGCGTGCGGGCTTGGGCGACCCCAATCGCCCCACCGGCTCGTTCTTGTTCCTTGGCCCCACTGGCGTTGGTAAAACCGAGCTGTGCAAGGCTTTGGCGGGTTTCTTGTTTGACAGTGAAGATCACATGATTCGCATCGATATGAGCGAGTTCATGGAGAAGCATTCGGTCAGCCGCTTGGTGGGCGCACCTCCTGGTTATGTGGGTTACGACGAGGGTGGCTATTTGACCGAGGCTGTGCGTCGCAAGCCCTACAGTGTGTTGCTGCTCGATGAGGTGGAAAAGGCCCATCCCGATGTGTTCAATATCTTGTTGCAAGTGCTCGACGATGGCCGTTTGACCGACGGCCAAGGCCGCACGGTGGACTTTAAAAATACCGTCATTGTGATGACGTCCAACATCGGCTCGCCCATCATTCAAAGCATGGTGGGACAGGACTCGCAAGACATCAAAGACGCGGTGTGGGATGAACTCAAGTCGCATTTCCGGCCTGAGTTTTTGAACCGCATCGACGAGACGGTGGTGTTCCATGCTCTGGATGCCGAGCACATTGTCAGCATCGCGGGCATTCAGCTCAAAATTTTGGCTGCCCGTTTGACCAAGATGGATTTGACGCTCGATGTGTCACCCGCCGCTTTGGCCGAGTTGGCCAAGGTTGGCTTTGATCCCGTGTTTGGCGCACGCCCTTTGAAGCGTGCAATTCAGCAGCGCATTGAGAACCCGTTGTCGAAATTGTTGTTGGAAGGCAAGTTCTTGCCTAAAGACACGATCGCGGTCAGTGTCGATCCTGTTCGTGCGCCCGGTGAGTTTGCATTCACCAAGGCTGAGGTTTGACCCATGACCAGTGAGGGGCTTGCCCCTCCCAAGCGGGTGACTCAATAAAGCTTAGCAGTTAGGATGGTGATACTCTCTTAGCTACGTTTTATGACTACTTTGAACCCTGCATCTAATCCTTGGCACGATGACGCCACTGTCATTGGTTTGGTGGGCATTGCACATGCCAGCTCGCACTTTTCTCAACTGCTGCTGCCCCTCATGTTCCCCGTTTTTATCAATACCTTTGGCTTGAGCTATTCCGAGTTAGGTTTTTTGATGACGGTGTTTTTCGCTATCTCTGGCATCGGTCAAGCTGCGGCGGGCTTTGTGGTGGATCGTTTTGGGGCACGGCCCGTGTTGTTTGTGTCGCTCTTGCTGATGGCAGCGGGTTGCATGGCCGTGTCTGTTGCCAACAGCTACGTGGGCTTGATTTTGGGGGCGGCGTTGTTGGGGTTGGGTAACTGCGCGTTGCACCCCGCGGATTTCACCATCCTCAATCAAAAAGTGTCTGCGCCACGTTTGGGTTATGCATTCAGTGCGCACGGGCTGACGGGGAATTTAGGTTGGGCTTTAGCACCAGTCTTCATGGTGGGCTTAAGCGCTGCATTCGACTGGCGTGCGGCCTATGTGGGTGCTGCATTGTTGTTTATAGGCATTCTTGTATTGCTTCTTTGGCAGCGCGAGCACCTGCATGCAGAAGCGTTGAGCCACAAGCAAACAGCAGGTGAGGGAAACACCCTCGACTTCTTAAAAATTCCAGTGGTCTGGTGGTGCTTTAGTTTTTTCTTGCTCTCCACCATGACCTTGGCGGTGGTGCAAAGTTTTTCTGTATCTATCTTGCAGGCGATGCATCACGTCACGTTCGAGGCTGCAACCCTCACTCTGACGGCATACATGTTGTGCGCAGCAGCGGGCATGTTTTTTGGGGGCTTTGTGGCAGCTCGCTGGCCTCGCCACAGTGACAAAGTGGTGGCAACTTGCATGGCGACGGGTGCAGCGTTCATGGCCTTGTGCGGCAGCGGTCTATTGGGTGCAAATATAACGATGGTCATCTTGGCTGCTACGGGATTGGCCATTGGTGTAGGTGGCCCTTCTCGTGACATGATGATCAAGAAAGCCACCCCCAAGGGCGCAACAGGCCGCGTTTACGGCATCGTGTATTCCGGCCTCGACACGGGCTCCGCCATTTCGCCGTTGATCTTTGGCGTGCTCATGGACCACGGGTGGTACGGCGCCACCTTGCTCGGTGCAGCCTTTGTGTTGTTGCTGAGTGTATTGCTGGCCTTGGGTGTGGGGCGAAGAATCGTTCACGTGTGAGCGCAATTGCCCAGCTCTAGGTCGTTCAATGGCGAAATAAAAAGGGACCGTGAGGTCCCTTTTTCAATTTGGCAGAAACTGAATTACTTCAGGTGCTTACCGATCAAGCCAGCCAATTCAAACATGGTGACTTGGGCTTTGCCGAAAACAGCCTTGAGCTTGTCGTCGGCATTGATGTTGCGCTTGTTGACTTTGTCTTGAAGACCGTGCTTCTTGATGTATGTCCACATTTTGCTCACGACTTCTGTGCGTGGCACTGGCGTATGACCAATCACAGCAGCCAAGGCGGCGCTGGGTGTGAGGGCTTTCATGAAAGCAGCGTTAGGTGTGCGCTTTTTAGCAGGCGATTTTTTGGCAGCTACTTTTTTAGCAACAGCTTTCTTGGCCGCTGGTTTTTTAGCGGGTACAGCCTTTTTCGCTGGGGCTTTTTTCGCAACTACTTTTTTAGCTGCTGGTTTTTTTGCAGGTGCTGCCTTTTTCGCTGGGGCTGCTTTTTTGGCAACAGGCTTTTTAGCCGTTACTTTTTTTGCAGGTGCAGCTTTTTTGGTTGCTACTTTCTTTGCAGGAGCAGCTTTCTTTGCTGCTACTTTCTTTGATGGAGCTTTCTTTGCAGTTGCCATGGTTGATTTCCTTCTAGAAGTGTTTGTTTTCAAGCCCTTAGAGATATCGCTCTAGAGCACATTGGATGCTAATTGAGAACCCATTCCTTTCCAAGCTAAAAACAACTTTTTCATTGGAGGATGTTGTTTTTTTAAAGTGTTTTAGATGTGATTGAACGGCTTCGACATCAGGCGAAGAACCCATCGCTTGAAACGTTCAAAAAACTGAAAATAGATTTCACATAGTAATAAATTGCTTTGCTGCATCGCAATATTTTTTCTTAATACGAGAAAATCAAATTCATAATACAAAATATTTTCATTAAGTCTATGTTTTTAAACATAAAAAATAAATTCTTATATAAGACATAAGAGCGGTCATAACTCTTATAGAAGACTTATAGTAGATGCACCGACCACCTTTTAACTTCCTGGAGTAAAACATGCCTCAATCCCTGAACGAACAACTGAGCCGCGAACAGCAAATTGCCGCTCTCGAAAAAGACTGGGCTACCAACCCACGCTGGAAAGGCGTCAAGCGCGGTTACTCTGCAGCTGATGTCGTGCGTTTGCGCGGCAGCATGCCCATCGAGCACACACTCGCCAAGCGGGGTGCAGAAAAGCTCTGGGAAAAAGTCAACGGCGGTGCCAAGAAAGGTTACGTCAACGCATTCGGCGCGATCTCTGCGGGCCAAGCCATGCAGCAAGCCAAAGCAGGTTTGGAAGCTGTGTACTTGTCAGGCTGGCAAGTAGCGGCGGATGGCAACACGTCAGAGACCATGTACCCCGACCAGTCGCTCTACGCTTACGACTCGGTGCCCACCATGGTTCGCCGCATCAATAACACCTTCAAGCGAGCTGACGAAATCCAATGGGGCCGTGGCATCAATCCAGGCGACAAAGAATTCATCGACTACTTCTTGCCCATCGTGGCTGATGCTGAAGCTGGTTTTGGCGGCGTATTGAACGCTTTCGAATTGATGAAAAACATGATCGCTTCTGGCGCTGCTGGCGTGCACTTCGAAGATCAATTGGCTGCGGTGAAGAAATGCGGCCACATGGGCGGCAAAGTATTGGTGCCAACACAAGAGGCTTGTGAGAAATTGATCTCTGCACGTTTCGCGGCTGACGTCATGGGCACATCCACCATCGTGTTGGCCCGCACCGATGCCGAAGCGGCCAACTTGATCACGTCTGACCACGATGCCAACGACCAGCCTTTCTTGACAGGCGAGCGCACACAAGAAGGTTTTTACCGCGTCAAGAACGGTTTGGAACAAGCCATCAGCCGCGGCGTTGCTTACGCACCCTACGCTGACTTGGTGTGGTGCGAAACAGGCGTGCCTGACATCGGCTTCGCGCGTGAATTCGCACAAGCTGTGCACGCCGCATGCCCAGGCAAGCTGTTGTCCTACAACTGCTCACCTTCTTTCAACTGGAAGAAAAACCTCAACGACAGCCAAATTGCTTCGTTCCAAGAAGACTTGTCGGCATTGGGATACAAGTACCAGTTCATCACCTTGGCAGGTATCCACATCAACTGGTACAACACATTCCAGTTCGCCAATGCCTACGCCAACGGCGAAGGCATGAAGCACTATGTCAACATGGTGCAAGAGCCTGAATTCGCTGCACGCGACAAGGGCTACACCTTTGTGTCACACCAACAAGAGGTGGGCGCCGGTTACTTCGACGACGTGACCACTGTGATCCAAGGCGGTTCATCTTCTGTGAAAGCCCTCACAGGTTCTACCGAAGAAGAACAGTTCCACTGAGCACTTGCGTTTGGAGAGGTCCCGCAAGGGGTGTCTCTTGGTTTGAATCAGGTTGAGACCACTCAGCGCGCAAGCGTTGGGTGGTTTTTTACGTGCGCATCCTTGGTGAATGGGGCATGGCTTTGATGCCCTTAGAAAGAACTATTGAGTAGCAAATTGGGCACGCGCGACATGCAATTTTTTGTAGCTGTCCATCAGCCGGTGGTGTCTGTCCAGTCCTTCGAGTTTCATGCTCGTGGGGGCTAGGCCATAAAAGCGAACTGTGCCTTCAACTGAGCCGATCACAGCGTCCATGCGGACGTGGCCAAACATTCGGCGGAAGTTGTGCTCGTAATCTGCCAGCTCTAGGTCTTGATCGAGTTGCACCTCCAGCACCACGTTGAGGGCTTGGTAAAACAATTTGCGCTCAACCGTGTTGTCGTTGTATTGCAAAAAGGCGCTCACCAGCGCTTGCGCTTCTTCAAACTGCTTCAGGGCCAGTTGAATCAACAGCTTGAGCTCCAGCACGGTGAGCTGACCCCACTCGGTGTTCTCATCGAACTCAATGCCGATCAAGGTGGCAATGTCCAAGTACTCATCGAGCTCGTTGTTCTCCAAGCGATCAAGCAGGGAGGTCAAACTGGCATCGTCTAAGCGGTGCAGGTTGAGGATGTCTTCGCGAAAAAGCAGCGCCTTGTTGGTGTTGTCCCATACCAAATCTTCAACAGGGTAGACCTCTGAATAGCCCGGCACCAGAATGCGGCAGGCAATGGCACCCAGCTGGTCATACACGGCGGTGTACACCTCTTTGCCTAAGTCTCCAAGAATCCCAAATAAGGTGGCTGCTTCTTGGCTGTTCGAGTTGTCGCCTTGGCCAGAAAAATCCCATTCCACAAATTCGTGATCAGCCTTGGCGCTGAAAAAGCGCCACGATACGATGCCGCTGGAATCGATGAAATGCTCCACAAAGTTGTTGGGCTCTGTGACCGCATGGCTCTCGAAGGTGGGGGGAGGCAAGTCGTTGAGCCCTTCAAAGCTGCGGCCTTGCAGCAGCTCGGTCAGGCTGCGTTCCAGCGCCACCTCCAAGCTGGGGTGCGCACCGAACGATGCAAATACACCGCCTGTGCGTGGGTTCATGAGCGTGACGCACATCACGGGGTAAGTGCCGCCCAGTGACGCGTCTTTCACCAGCACCGGAAAGCCTTGGTCTTCCAGGCCCTGGATGCCTGCCAAGATGCTGGGGTATTTGGCCAGCACGTCTGGCGGTACATCTGGCAAGCAAATTTCACCTTCGAGGATTTCGCGCTTGACGGCACGCTCAAAAATTTCGGACAGGCATTGCACTTGCGCTTCGGCCAAAGTGTTGCCCGCGCTCATGCCGTTGCTGACAAAGAGGTTTTCGATCAGGTTGGACGGGAAGTACACCACTTCGCCGTCTGAGTGGCGCACATACGGCAGCGAACAAATGCCGCGCTTGGCGTTGCCAGAGTTGGTGTCAATCAGGTGCGAGCCACGCAATTCGCCATCGGGGTTGTAGATGGACAGGCAGTAGGCATCCAAAATTTCAGCGGGCAGCGCATCTTTCTTTCCTGGCTTGAACCAGCGCTCATGGGGGTAATGCACAAACGCTGCGTTGGCGATGTCCTCGCCCCAATAGGCACCCGCATAAAAATGGTTGTTGCTGATCCGTTCGATGTATTCGCCCAGCGCAGAGGCCAGTGCGCTCTCTTTGGTCGACCCTTTGCCGTTGGTGAAGCACATGGGCGAGTGCGCATCGCGGATGTGCAGTGACCACACATGGGGAATGATGTTGCGCCAAGAGGCGATTTCAATTTTGATGCCCAAGTCTGCCAAAAGGCCCGACATGTTGGCGATGGTTTGCTCCAGCGGCAGGTCTTTGCCTGTAATAAGGGTGCTGCTGAGAGCACTGGGTTTGAGCGTGAGCAAGGACTGTGCGTCGGCATCCAAGTTCTCGACTTCTTCGATCACGAACTCGGGCCCAGCTTGCACGACTTTCTTGACAGTGCAGCGCTCGATCGAGTTCAAAATGCCTCGGCGGTCAACCTCTGGGATGTCCGCAGGCAACTCCACCTGAATTTTGAAAATCTGCTGGTACCGGTTCTCTGGATCAACGATGTTGTTTTGCGAGAGGCGGATGTTCTCAGTCGAAAGATTGCGTGTGTCGCAGTACAGCTTCACGAAGTAGGCTGCACACAAAGCCGATGATGCCAAGAAGTAATCAAAGGGCCCTGGGGCCGAGCCGTCGCCTTTGTAGCGGATGGGTTGGTCGGCGACGACCGTGAAGTCATCGAACTTGGCTTCAAGGCGAAGCTTGTCGAGAAAATTGACCTTGATTTCCATTATTTGTAAAAGGCTTCGACTTTGCCTTTGATTTTGATCAGCAAAGGTTTGCCTTTGCGGTCCAATGTTTTGTTGGCGGGAACTTTGACCCACCCTTCGGATAGGCAATACTCTTCGACATCGAAGCGTTCATTGCCATTGAAGCGAATGCCAATGTCATGTTCAAACACAGCCGGCGCGTAATGCGGGCTGCGAGGGTCTATCGACAAATGGTCGGGGAGGGCGGGGCGTTGGTTTGCGTTGTCAGTCATGGCCTAGATTTTCCATGATTTAGGTTTGCAAATAAAATGAGCACACCTCATGCACAAATATTTACTCATATTTCTCGCGATAGCTTTACAGCCCAGTGCATGGGCCGGTTGGGTGTTTTTGACGAACAACAGCCATGGGGCGAGTGACTATTACTTTTCTCCTGTGGAGAACAAAGGCAAGATCAAAGTTTTGCGCACATTCACGCAGATGCCTGTGGATGGCAAAGTGCCGTTTCACAACCCCAAGGCTGTGGTGAAGGTGGCGTTGTACAACTACACATCTGAGCAATCCCTCTATGAGATCAATTGCCAGGAGCAAACCATTCAATTGATGGAGCGAATTTTTTACAGCGACATGGTTGGCAGGGCGCCGTTGATCACCCACAAGGTGAAAGACACCTTCATTCAGCAAAGTAACTCAGAGTTTGCAAAGCAGTTCATCAAGACACCGCTCCACTTTGATGACATCCGGCATTACCGGATGTACGAGGCCGCTTGTCTTTAAAAAGGGGACCGCTCTCGGCGGTGAATTGGAGTCCACACGCGCCCTCAAAATTCGGGCTGGTGGCGAGAGCGGTCATAAACCTAAGCAACCTTGAATCCTTTGTATCGGCGCAAGATGCCAAGGCTTGAGTGTTTTATCCCATCAATTGAAGATGGCCGTCTAAATTCATCATGCGCGTAGGAAGGCCATACTCGTCTGGTTTTGCTGGGCGTCGATAATGACGACACATCATGCCTGCTAGCCCTTCAATCGCCCCAAACCTTCGTGTTTTAAGCCTCATCCCGCCGATGACGCAGCTCAACACGCCTTACCCGTCAACTGCCTATTTGACGGGCTTCTTGCGCTCGCAGGGTGTCGATGCCGTCCAAGAAGATTTGGCTTTGGCCCTGGTGCTGTCCTTGTTCACGCCTGAAGGCTTGGGCCAAGTGCGCGACCGCGCCCTGGCGCAGCCTGAGGCCGAGCGCACAGCGTGTGTGAACTATTTCCTTGACTACTTCGAGCGCTACCAATCCACCATCGCACCCACGGTTGCGTTTTTGCAGGGCCGCGATGCCACCTTGAGTCATCGCATTGCGGGACGGGGTTTTTTACCCGAAGGCCCACGCTTTGCGTCGCTCGACGTTTATGAAGATGACGGCAGCGGTGACCCCTTGGCTTGGGCCTTTGGTGCCTTAGGCCAACAAGACCGCGCTCGCCATTTGGCCACCTTGTATTTGAACGACTTGGCCGATGTGCTGCGCGATGCCGTGGACAGTCGCTTTGAGTTTGTGCGCTACGCCGAGCAGCTGGCGGGTAGTCAAGCCACGTTTGAGCCTTTGGCCCAAGCGCTTGCGGCTGCCCCCACCTTGGTGGATACCACCTTGCAGGCGCTGACGCTTGAGGTGATCGCCAAGCATCTACCGCAACTGGTGTTGCTGTCCGTGCCATTTCCTGGCGCGGTGTATGCCGCGTTTCGCATGGCGCAGACCATCAAGGCGCACCACCCCCACATTCGGATTGGCTTGGGCGGCGGCTTTGTGAACACCGAATTGCGCGAGCTGACCGAGCCTCGCGTGTTTGACTATGTGGACTTCATCAGCTTAGATGCTGGCGAGCGCCCTTTGTTGGCGTTGCTAGAACATTTGCAAGGTAAACGCAGCCTACAACGATTGGTACGCACCTTTGTTCGCACCGAAGCAGGCACGGTACAACTGATGAATTGGGCCGAGCCCGATGTGCCGTTTGAAGACGTGGGTACGCCTACGTGGGATGGGTTGCCGCTGGACCGTTATTTGTCGCTGCTTGACATGCTCAACCCCATGCACCGCTTGTGGAGTGATGGCCGCTGGAACAAACTGACCGTGGCACATGGCTGCTATTGGAAAAAATGCAGCTTTTGTGATGTGAGCCTGGACTACATCTCGCGCTACGAAACCGCATCTGCCAAAACGCTGGTAGACCGCATTGAGCAAATCGTGGCCGAGACGGGACAAACGGGTTTTCATTTTGTGGACGAAGCTGCACCGCCCAAAGCCTTGAAAGCCTTGGCGCAAGAGCTGTTGCGCCGCAAGGTGCACATCTCGTGGTGGGGCAATATTCGCTTTGAGAAAACCTTCACGCCCGAGCTGGCCGAGTTGTTGGCCGAGAGTGGCTGCATTGCCATGTCGGGTGGTTTAGAGGTGGCCTCAGACCGACTGTTGAGCCTGATGAAAAAAGGCGTGTCGGTGGCGCAAGTGGCGCAAGTCACCAAAGGCTTTTCAGAGGCAGGGATTTTGGTGCACGCCTATCTGATGTACGGCTTTCCCACACAGACCCTGCAAGACACGGTGGATGCACTCGAGTACGTGCGCCAACTGTTTGAAAACGGTTGCATTCAAAGTGGCTTCTTCCATCGTTTTGCTTGCACCGTGCATTCACCCGTTGGCAAGAACCCAGAAGAATACGGTGTCCAAGTGGTGCCGCTGCCTGATGTGAGCTTTGCCAAGAACGACATTGCATTCATTGACCCCACGGGGACAGATCACGACGCGCTAGGGCGCGGTTTGAAGAAGGCCATTTACAACTACATGCACGGCGTGGGTGTGGAAGAGGATGTGCGCCATTGGTTTGAACTGCCCAAGGGCAAGTGTCCCAAAACCTTGGTGCCGCGCAACAAAATATCCAGGGCGCTCGGTGGCGCTTGAAAAATTCTTGGCGCTTCGCTCGAAAACGTGCGAATTCACGATTAAAATCTCAACCTCGGAATTAAACACTCCACGCGGGAATAGCTCAGTTGGTAGAGCGCAACCTTGCCAAGGTTGAGGTCGCGAGTTCGAATCTCGTTTCCCGCTCCAAATTCAAAAGCCCTCAGATGTCAATCTGAGGGCTTTTTCTATTTCGAAGCGTGCTTTACTTTTTTGGCAAAGTGCCGCCGCTCTTCACGCATTCATCCACGGTTTTAAACTCAGTGAACTTTTTGGTTTGCCCGTAGCTGGTGCTGTTTTTGTCGTGGCAGATGCCTGAATCTGACTTTTTCACAACAGGTTCTGCGGCGGCGGCAGGTTGACCCGCTGGGGGGCGGCCGCCACTTTTCACGCATTCATCCATCGACCCAAAACCTGTGAACTTTTTGGTATTGCCAAAAGAGGGGCTGGATTTGTCATGGCAAATGCCTGCCTCTGACTTCTTCACCACAGGTTCAGCGGCTTCCTTTTTGTCTGCTGCATGAGCCAAGCTCAGGCCTGAAGCCAGCAAGGCTGCCAACAAGAAATGGGGGGTGGTGCGTTGTGTCATGAGCTGTCTCCTTTAAGTGGTGCAAGGGTTTGTGGAATTAAGCAGTACTCAAATTAATCCAATCCAAATATAGACTAAAAATATTGCAATTCGGTCATGAGTTTTCTGAGTCTCTGAGGAGGCTGACGTAAAATGAGTCGATTCAACGACACTGCCCGAGTGGTGAAATTGGTAGACACAAGAGACTTAAAATCTCTCGCTTCCGTAAGGGGCGTACCGGTTCAATTCCGGTCTCGGGCACCACTACACAAGCACAAGGAAGGAGTTTCGTCATGGCACGCTTCAACGCCGCGTATGAAATTCATGTCCACGGGTTGGTCCCTCTTAACCCCGAGGTTGGCTTAGACCAGTTGCAAGACGCCCTGCGGCCTTTGTGGCGTTACGCAGGTGCCGCATCCCTTGAAGAAGGGGCCACCAGCTCGTACCCTGAAGAGCCAGGCATTCGTTTCAACCCCGAAGAACGCACCTTGCAAATGTGCTGGACGGTGTCTGGTGATGACGACTTTCGCCAAAGCTTGGACGAAATGTGCATGAGCTTGAATGAGCTCACCGCCGCTGGCGCACCCATTGAAGTCACGTTTTATGACAACGACTTTGACGATGAAGAGGACTCACGTGGCCAAGATTCACGCGATGACTTTGTGATGTTGTTTGTGGGCCCCACGCCTGCCGACATCATGCAAGCGCAGCGCGACATGTTGGTCAACGACGTGATTCAATTGATGGAGCGTCATTTTGACGGCGCTGAATTGGGTGGCGTGGTCAATGAAATCGACAAGCTGTTTTCCGAGCGTTTTGATAACCTCGTCAACTCACTCGATTTGGGTCGTCCACCGCGCGGCCCCAACGGCGGCCACGGGGGTGGCGGTCATGGCGGGCGAAAGCCGCGTCACTTGCATTGACCAGGCCATAAAAAACCGGCCTCAGCAAAGAGAGCCGGTTTTTTGTGGGGCGTTTAAAACGCAGCGCGTTTTAAAACGTCAAGCTCAGTTGGATTTGATGCCAATGCCCTTGAATTCACCCGTGGCAATGCGCTTTTCCCATTCCGCAGGGCCGTTGATGTGGGCGCTGGTACCACCGGAATCCACCGCCACCGTCACGGGCATGTCGACCACGTCGAACTCGTAAATGGCCTCCATGCCGAGGTCTGCAAAGCCCACCACTTCGGCGTGCTTGATGGCCTTGGACACGAGGTAAGCCGCGCCGCCCACTGCCATGAGGTAAGCCGACTTGTGCTTTTTGATCGCTTCAATGGCGGTTGGGCCGCGTTCGGCTTTGCCCACCATGGAGATCAGACCTGTTTGAGACAGCATCATTTCGGTGAACTTGTCCATGCGGGTGGCCGTGGTGGGGCCGGCTGGGCCCACAGCTTCATCGCCCACAGGGTCCACAGGGCCCACGTAGTAAATCACGCGGTTGGTGAAGTCCACGGGCAACTTCTCGCCTTTGGCCAGCATGTCTTGGATGCGCTTGTGGGCGGCGTCGCGGCCAGTGAGCATCTTGCCGTTGAGCAACAGTGTTTGGCCAGGTTTCCAGCTTGACACTTCTTGGGGCGTGAGGGTGTTGAGGTCCACACGTTTGCTTTTCTCTGTGTCGGGTGTCCAGTTGACGTTGGGCCAGAGGTCGAGCGAGGGGGCATCCAAAAACACGGGGCCAGAGCCGTCCATCACAAAGTGGGCGTGGCGTGTGGCTGCGCAGTTAGGGATCATGGCCACAGGCTTGCTGGCCGCATGGGTGGGATACATCTTGATCTTCACGTCGAGCACCGTGGTCAAGCCGCCCAAGCCTTGTGCGCCAATGCCCAAAGCGTTGACCTTGTGGTAGAGCTCCAAACGCAGGTCTTCGACTTGTGTCAGCTTGTCCCCTTTGCTGGATTTGTCCAGCAACTGATACATATCGAGGTCATCCATCAAGCTTTCTTTGGCCATCAGCACAGCTTTTTCAGCCGTGCCGCCAATGCCAATGCCCAGCATGCCTGGCGGACACCAGCCCGCGCCCATGGTGGGTACCGTTTTGAGAACCCAGTCCACCACGCTGTCGCTGGGGTTGAGCATGACCAACTTGGATTTGTTCTCGCTGCCGCCGCCTTTGGCCGCCACGGTCACGTCGACTTTGTTGCCAGGCACGATTTGCATGAAGATCACGGCGGGCGTGTTGTCTTTGGTGTTTTTGCGGGCGAAGTGAGGATCGTCCACCACCGATGCGCGCAGCATGTTGTCTGCAAAGTTGTAGCCGCGACGCACGCCTTCGTTGACCGCGTCTTCCAAGCTGCCGGTGAAGCCTTCCCAACGCACGTCCATGCCCACTTTCAAGAACACGTTCACGATGCCCGTGTCTTGACACATCGGGCGGTGACCGAAGGCGCTCATTTTGCTGTTGGTCAAGATTTGAGCGATGGCGTCTTTGGCCGCAGGGCTTTGCTCACGCGCATAGGCGCTGGCCAGATGGGAAATGAAGTCAGCGGGGTGGTAGTAGCTGATGTATTGCAGAGCGGCAGCGACCGATTCAATCAAGTCGTTTTGGCGGATCGTGGTCATGGATGGGGTCCTGTAAAAGGCGAGAGGAAAAAAGCTTGCAGCGCAAGGCTGCGGTTTATTTGATGGTCAGCACCCAAGTGGCCAGTTTTTTGGCATCGGCATCGCTGACTTGTGTGTTGGCAGGCATGGGCACGGGGCCCCACACCCCAGCGCCACCTTTTTGAATTTTGGTGGCCAGTTTGTCAACGGCTGTTTTGTCGCTGGCATATTTGGTGGCCACATCTTTGAAAGCTGGGCCCACCAGTTTTCTCTCTGTGGCGTGGCAAGCCATGCAGTTTTTGGAGGTGGCCAAAGCTGAATCCGCGTAGGCGGGGGCGATGGATAAAAAAACGCCCACAAGCGTCAAACTGATGTGTTTCATATCGCCTCCAAATGGCCTGGGTTGATCAATAGTCGTCTAGCACCGCACCTTTGCTGGCGCTCGATGCATTGAAGGCGAACTTGGCTTGAACACCACGCATGTACCGCGGCAAAGGCGCCTTCCAGCCTTCTTTGCGTTTGGCTAGCTCGGCATCGTCCACATGGAGCTGCAGCAACAGTTGGCGCGAGTCGATGGTGATGGAATCACCCTCATGCACAAACGCAATGTTGCCACCCGCTGCGGCTTCGGGCGCCACGTGGCCCACCACCATCCCCCAAGTGCCACCTGAGAAGCGGCCATCGGTGATGAGGCCCACACTTTCGCCCAGACCCGCGCCAATCAGCGCGCCAGTAGGGGCCAGCATTTCGGGCATGCCAGGGCCGCCTTTGGGGCCGAGGTAGCGCAACACCATCACGTCACCCGCGACGATCTTGCCAGCCAAAATGGCTTCGAGCGCCGATTGTTCGTCGTCGAACACGCGGGCTGGGCCAGTGATGACGGGGTTTTTCAGGCCGGTGATTTTGGCCACCGCGCCTTCGGGAGACAAGTTGCCTTTGAGGATGGCCAAATGGCCTTGTTTGTACATGGCGTTGTCGATGGTGTGGATCACGCTTTGCTCTGGCGGCGCGTCGGGCACATCCTTCAGCACCTCGGCAATGGTTTGGCCTGTGATGGTGATGCAGTCTCCGTGCAACAAACCGGCGTTGAGCAAAATCTTCATGACTTGAGGAATTCCGCCTGCCACATGCAGGTCCACAGCCAAGGCTTTGCCGCTGGGCTTGAGGTCGCACAAAACGGGCGTGCGCTGGCGGATGCGTTCGAAGTCGTCGATGCTCCATTCCACGCCTGCGCAATGCGCAATCGCCAAAAAGTGCAGCACCGCATTGGTCGAGCCACCGGTGGCCATGATCACGGCGACAGCATTTTCAATGGACTTGCGGGTCACGATGTCGCGAGGTTTGATGTCTTTTCGGACGGCCTCCACCAGAACGCGTGCCGACTCTTTGGCAGAGTGGACTTTTTCATCGTGCACGTTGGCCATGGTGGAGGAGTAGGGCAAGGAGATGCCCAGCGCCTCAAAAGCGGATGACATGGTGTTAGCGGTGTACATGCCACCGCAGGACCCTGCGCCAGGAATAGCGCGCTTCTCAATTTCATGGAGGTCCAAGTCGCTGAGTTTGCCAGCGGCGTTCTCGCCAACAGCTTCAAACACGCTGACGATGTTCAGGTCTTTGTTTTGGTAGCGGCCCGGCAAAATGGTGCCACCGTAAACGTAAATGGCGGGCACGTTGGCGCGGAGCATGCCCATCAGGCCGCCGGGCATGTTCTTGTCGCAGCCGCCCACCACCAGCACGCCGTCCATCCACTGACCTTGCACGCAGGTCTCAACGCAGTCGGCAATCACCTCACGTGACACCAGCGAGTACTTCATGCCTTCCGTGCCCATGGCCATGCCGTCGGAAATGGTCGGTGTGCCAAACACCTGTGCGTTGCCACCCGCTTCTTCGATGCCCTCGATGGCGGCATCGGCCAACTTTTGCAAACCACTGTTGCATGGGGTGATCGTGCTGTGGCCATTGGCCACACCAATCATGGGCTTTCCAAAGTCACTTTCTTCGTAACCCATGCCGTAATACATGGAACGGTTGGGTGCGCGGGATTTGCCCTCGGTGATGTTGGCAGAACGGCGGTTGATTTTGATGGTTTTGGTGTCCATGGTGTCTCGAAATTTTGTTTGAGGCTCAAGTTTACCCGTGGTGTGGTCATCAAAATGCCAGAAGGCCAAGGCACAATGAAGCCATGATGATGCACCCCACGATTGATCCCGTTGCCCTTCAATTGGGCCCCTTGGCCATTCATTGGTACGGGCTGACCTACCTTGCGGCCTTTGCGTTGTTTGTGGGTTTGGCGCGTTGGCGACTTCACCATGAGCCTTATGCCAGCCAAGTGGCATTGGGGGCATGGTCAAAGCAAGACATCGAAGACATTTTGTTTTACGGCGTGCTGGGCGTGGTTTTGGGCGGGCGGATTGGTTACTGTGTGTTTTACAGCCCGGCTTATTACTTGACGCATCCGCTGGAAGTATTTGCCGTTTGGCAAGGCGGCATGAGTTTTCATGGCGGCATGCTGGGTGTGTTTGTGGCGACGGCTTGGTATGCCAAGAAGCGTCAACGACCCTGGTTGTGGGTCACGGACTTCATTGCGCCATGTGTGCCCACGGGTTTGGCAGCAGGTCGAATTGGCAACTTCATCAATGGCGAGTTGTGGGGCAGGGCAGCAGACCCCTCGCTGCCCTGGGCCATGGTGTTCCCACAAAGTGGAACCATGATGGCGCGTCACCCTTCGCAGATCTATCAATTTTTGGGCGAAGGTGTTTTGTTGTTCGTCGTCTTGTGGATCTACGCCCGAAAGGCGCGCCCTGTGGGTGCCGTGTCCGGTGTGTTCATGGTGGGCTATGGCATCTTGCGATTCATGGCCGAATACTTCCGCGAGCCCGATGCGCACTTGGGCCTTTTGGCGCTTGGCATGACCATGGGGCAGTGGCTGTGCGTGCCGATGGTGGGCATTGGCGTGTGGCTTTGGCTGCATGCCAATCGCCAGGCAGAAACTATATAAACCATATTGAAAATCAGGGTAATTCCCTGCGCATGGAGGCTGTGTTGTGGCGGCGATGGCTTCATAATTACGCGTAATTACAGCAAACCAAAAATAGATTCAAGATTTCATGCGCGCGCTTGCCAGCTCTTTGCACGACGACGTGGCCTCACAGCTGCGCAACTACATCTTTGATGGACAGCTCAGGCCCGGTAGCTTCATCGATGAAGTGACTTTGTGCGAGTTGTGGTCTATTTCCCGCACACCTTTGCGTGAAGCCCTCAAAGTGTTGACCGCTGAGGGCTTGGTGCGCCACGAGCCTCGTCGCGGTTGCTTTGTGAACGAGGTCACTCAGCAAGACCTAGACAACATTTTTCCCGTCATCGCGCTGCTCGAAGGTCGCTGCGCTTTTGATGCCACCCGCCATGCCACGCCTGCCGATGTGCAAGCCCTCGAAGTGTGGCACCAGCGTTTGCAGCAGCATGCAGATGCCGGACGTATCAATGATTACTACGAGGCGAATTTCGCCATTCACGAAGCCATCATTCAATTGGCCAACAACAGGTGGCTGGCCCAGACCATTGACGATTTACGCAAAATTTTGAAGCTGGCCCGCTTGCAGCAGTTGCACGTGCCAGGTCGTTTGAAACAAAGTTTGGCAGAGCATCTGACCATCTTTGCTGCGCTCAAGGCGGGCGACGCCGCAGGCGCAGATGCCGCCATGCGACACCATGTGTTGCAGCAGCATGAGGCCTTGCTTGATTTGGTCTTGGCCAACCGCAGTGTGTTGACAGCATAAATTCGGCATCAGACCAGAAAGAACATTGGATGAATCCGACAAATTGGCTCAGCAGCAAACTTCATTTGCTTCGTAACGTCGCTTCTGCAGCGCAAGACCCGAAGCCGGAGGACCGCTCATCGCGTGAGCGTTTAAGCGCCACCTTGCGCCAACAAAAAGAAGCGCTGTCGCCTCGCTCGCTCCGCCGCACGCTCTCCCTGTTGCAAGCCGTGGTGGACCCGCGTGTGAGCGAAGTCGAGGGCGGTCGCCGTGCCAAAGCCTTGGCCGATTGGTATGGCAAAGCCGAGGCCGCTGAACGTCAAGACTTGTGGCTGCTGATCAGCGAGCAGTTTGGCCCCGATGCGATCAAGGTGCGCGCCGCGCGTGATGACTACGACGCCGCCTTGGGCACGGTGGACGAGGGTCCTGCCGAGATTCGCTTGCGCCGCGCCTTGGTGTCGCCTCGCACGCGCTTGCTGCAACGCTTTGCGGCGTCAGATGGCGGCATGCGTTTCTTGGTGGATTTGCGTGCTGAGTTGCTGCCGCATCTCAAAGGCAACAAGCGTCTGCAGGCCTTGGATGCCGAGCTGGAAAACCTGTTCTCCACTTGGTTTGATGTGGCATTTTTAGAGTTACGCGGCATCAGCTGGGATTCGCCTGCTTCTTTGATTGAAAAGCTCATCAAGTACGAGGCCGTGCACGACATTCGCAGTTGGGCCGATTTGAAAAATCGTTTGGACAGCGATCGCCGCTGTTATGGGTTCTTCCACCCTAGCTTGCCCAACGAGCCTTTGATTTTTGTGGAAGTCGCTTTGCTGCACGAGATGGCTGACAGCATCATGCCGCTGTTGGATGAGTCCGCCGCGCCTGAGGATCTGCAAAAGTCCACTGTGGCGATTTTTTATTCCATCAGCAACACGCAGGGTGGTTTGAAAGGCGTGAGCTTTGGTGACTCGCTCATCAAACGTGTGGTGGAAACTTTGCGCAGCGAGTTCCCCAAACTTAAAACTTTTGCCACCTTGTCGCCGATCCCAAGTTTTCGCCCTTGGTTGGTCAAGCATGCCCAAGACTTGTTGGCTCAGCTCAATGAAAAAGAGCGGTCCGCTTTGGGCCGAGAAATCAGCTTTGAGCCACCCACGGCCAGCCACGTGCTGGCGGCCATTGAGCAGCCTCAGGTGTTGGAGGTGTTGTCCGTCAAATCAACCTTGCGCCAATTTCTGACGCGCGCGGGTGCGCATTACTTGGGGCAAGCCAAATCGGGTGATCAAGTGTTGGACCCGGTGGCACGCTTTCACTTGGGCAACGGGGCACGCATAGAGCGCATCAACTGGTATGCCGACCCATCGGCCAAAGGCATCAAACAATCGTACGGTTTGATGGTCAATTATTTGTATGACCTCAAGCGCCTAGACAAACACCGCCAAATGTTGGAAAAGGGCGTGGCCCCAGCCTCTGGCGAAGTAGAAGACATGTATTTCAAGTGAGCCGCGTTCGTTTTAAACCAAGTAGGAGACAGACATGAAGCAATTCAACCTTAAAACTAGCCGCCGACAGTGGATGGCGCTCACCGCAGCCGCCTGTGCCGCCTTTGGCGTTGGCGCTCAGGCGCAAAGCACATGGCCTAGCAAGCCTGTGAACTTGATTGTTCCTTTCCCCGCTGGTGGCGGCACCGATGCGTTTGCACGCCCTTTCTCCGCACAGTTTTCCAAGCAAAGCGGCAAATCTTTGGTGATTGACAACCGAGGCGGCGCAGGCGGCAATCTGGGCGCTGGTGTGGCAGCCAAAGCGACACCCGATGGTTACACCTTGTTCATGGGCGCCGTGCATCACTCGATTGCACCGTCGATGTACCCAAAACTCGACTACGACCTAGAGCGTGACTTTGTGCCCTTGGCCATCGTCGCCAGCGTTCCCCACGTGTTGGTGGTGAACCCCAAAAACATCGCTGTGACTGACTTCAAAGCGTTCATGGAGCTGGTGCGCAGCAAGCCGGGTAAGTTCAATTACGGTTCAGCAGGCGGCGGCACCTCTCACCATTTGGCGGGCGAGCTGTTCAAGATGCAAAGCAAAACCTTCATCACCCACATTCCTTATCGCGGTTCAGGCCCTGCTTTGCAAGACTTGATCGCGGGCAACGTGGACATGATGTTTGATGGCTTGGGGTCATCTGCGCAACACATCAAAGGTGGTCGCATCAAGGCGCTGATGGTGTCGGGTAACAAACGCAACCCCGCATTCCCAGACGTGCCTTGTGCCGCTGAGTTGGGCTTGCCTGACTACAACGTGAACACGTGGTATGGCCTCTGGGCTCCTAAAGGCACGCCTGCCGATGTGCAGGCTCGCGCCATTGAAGAAGTGCGCAAAGCCGCCGCATCGGATGAGATCAAAACCAGTTGGGCAAACAACGGTGCTGAATTCCCCAACCTCACAGGTGCACAGTTTGGCAACTTTGTGTCAGCTGAAATAAAAAAGTGGGCCGCTGTGGTGAAGGCCTCAGGCGCCAAACTCGACTAACTGAAGACTGACGATGAATCACAACCTCTATGCGGCCTTGCGGGCAGCGTTCCCCAAAGATTTGACGGCCACCGCCATCGAAACAGACGATGGCTTGCTTTACAGCTGGTCTGACCTCGAGCGAGCCACCGCGATGATGGCCAACCTGCTGGACTCATTGCACATCCCCAAAGGTTCACGCGTGGCTGTGCAGGTTGAAAAGTCGGTCGAAGCCGTCATGCTCTACCTCGCGACTTTGCGTGCGGGCTATGTTTTTTTGCCTTTGAACACGGCCTACCAAAGCGCTGAGATTGAATATTTTCTTGGCAACGCCGAGCCCGCCGTGGTGGTGTGCAGCAGCAAAAACTTTGGTTGGGTGAGCAAAATTGCTTTCAAGGCGGGCACGCAAAACGTCTTCACCTTGGACGACAACCGCACAGGCAGCTTGCTTGAGCGTGCAGCGCATTGCGCCGACAAACATCAAGTGGTAGCCAGCCAGGCCGATGATTTGGCCGCCATTTTGTACACCAGTGGCACCACAGGCCGCAGCAAAGGAGCCATGCTCACGCACGGCAACATGCTGAGCAACGCACAAACCTTGAAAGCGTATTGGGGCTGGAGAACTGACGATGTGTTGATTCACGCGCTCCCCATCTTCCATGTGCATGGCTTGTTCGTGGCCATTCACGGTGCCTTGCTCAACGGCAGCAAGATGATTTGGCTGTCCAAGTTCGACCCCAAACTCGTCATCGCCAAAATGCCAGAAGCCACGGTGTTCATGGGTGTGCCCACGCTGTACGTGCGGATGTTGGCTGAGCCGAGTTTGACGAAGGCACAAGCCGCCAACATGCGCTTGTTTGTCGCGGGCTCTGCCCCCTTGCTGTTGGAAACCTTCAACGAATGGCAAGACCGCGTAGGCCAGCCGATCCTCGAGCGCTATGGCATGAGCGAAACGGTCATGCTCACCTCCAACCCCTACGCAGCCGATGCGCGTTATCGCGGTCAAGCCGAGCGTCGTGGTGGCACGGTCGGTTTTCCCTTGCCTGGCGTGTCACTGCGCGTGCAAGACGACGCAGGTCAAGCCTTGCCAGTGGGTGAAATTGGCGGCATCCAAGTCAAAGGCCCCAACGTGTTTGGTGGCTACTGGCGCATGCCTGAGAAAACCAAAGAAGAGTTCACCTCAGACGGTTATTTCAAAACTGGTGACGTGGGCAAAATCGACGAACGCGGCTACGTGGTCATCGTCGGTCGCAGCAAAGACCTCATCATCAGCGGCGGCTACAACGTCTACCCCGCAGAGATTGAGGGCTACATCAACGACATGGCAGGTGTTGCCGAAAGCGCGTTGATCGGCGTGCCGCACCCAGACTTTGGTGAAGTTGGTGTAGCTGTGGTCGTTGCCAAGGCTGGTGCCAAGTTGAATGCAGATGCCATCATTGCGGCACTCAAGTCACAGCTGGCCAACTTCAAAATTCCGAAGAGGTGTTTTGTGGTGGCTGAGCTGCCCCGCAACACCATGGGCAAAGTCCAAAAGAACTTGCTGCGCGACCAGTACAAGGGTTTGTTTTAAGTTGCCTTGGCGTCGAGAAGAGGATTGCAACCCGTCAGCCTCAGCGAAAGCAATAACAGCCCCACAAACAAAAAAGCCACTCTTTAAAAGAGTGGCTTTTTCTTTGAGCAGGAGAAAGTTAACCAGCCAAAGCCGCCGAATTCACCCGCTGCGTGATGTGCGCCAAAGCCTCATCCACTTGGTCAATCAAGATCAAGCACAAATCGCCTTTTTGCAAACGCTCCATGGCGCGGTCAATCGCCAAAAATTCGCCATGAATTTCGTCAATGTGCGTCGTGCGTTTTGCACCGTCCAAACCTTGACGCAAAAGCTTCAACACCTCGCCATCTACGCGGCCACGTTGGCAGGCGTCTTGGTACAACACCACATCGTCAAACGCTTCACCAATGAGGCGCGTTTGCTCCCGGATGTCTTCGTCGCGGCGGTCACCTGCACCGCTGATCACCACGCTGCGTCTTTGTGCGGGCAGGTTGGTCACGGCTTGCACCAGTGCCTTGATGGCGTCTGGGTTGTGGCCGTAGTCGGCAATCACGGTGGCACCTTTGTAGTCAAACACATTGAAACGTCCAGGCACCGCGTTGCTGTCGCTCACAAAGGTGGCCAAACCCTTGCAGATGGTTTGCCATGGCACACCTACCGCCCAAGCCGCGCCGATGGAGGCCATGGCATTTTCAATTTGAAAACCAATCGCGCCACTGCGAGTCACAGGAATTTCTGACAATGGAATACGCACCGAGTGGTTGCCTTGCATGGCCACAACTTGGTCATCGTCTACAAACACCACGCGTTTGCCTTGCGCACGGTGGGTGGCAATGACCGGGTGGTGCGAATCCAAACCAAAGAAGGTGACTTGACCCGGGCATTTGTTGGCCATGGCTGCCACGATGGGGTCAGTGGCGTTGAGCACGGCCATGCCTGACTCTGCCACGTTTTGAACGATAACCCGCTTCAAAACCGCCAGGTCTTCCACAGTGGAGATGTAGTTCAGGCCCAAGTGGTCACCCATGCCGATGTTGGTGACCACGGCCACTTGGCAGCGGTCAAACGCCAAGCCTTCACGCAGCATGCCGCCGCGCGCGGTTTCGAGCACGGCTGCATCCACATCGGGGTGAGCCAACACATTGCGCCCACTGCGGGGGCCGCTGCAGTCGCCGCTGTCGGTTTGACGTCCGTTCACATACACACCATCCGTGTTGGTCATGCCCACGCGCCAGCCGTTGGCGCGTAGCAAGTGCGATGTCAAACGCACGGTGGTGGTTTTGCCGTTGGTGCCAGTCACCGCGATGACTGGAATTCGGCCATCGCCACCGTCTGGAAACATGGTGGCCATGACCGCCTCGCCCACATCGCGGCCTTTGCCGAACGAGGGGTTCAGGTGCATGCGTAAGCCAGGGGCTGCGTTGACTTCGACCACACCGCCACTTTGTTCTTCGAGGGGACGCAAGACGGACTCACACACCACATCGACGCCACAGATATCCAGGCCCACCATTTGCGCCGCTGCAATCGCACGCAGTGCCACTTCGGGGTGCACATCGTCGGTCACGTCGGTGGCGGTTCCGCCTGTGGACAAGTTGGCGTTGTTGCGCAGAATCACACGCGCGCCTTTGGCTGGCACGGAGGTGGCTGTGTAGCCCTGTTCTTGGAGACGCGCAATGGCGATCTCGTCAAACTGAATTTTGGTCAGCGAGGTGGCATGGCCTTCGCCGCGGCGAGGGTCCGCATTGACGATGTCTACAAGTTCGCGCACCGTATTTTTGCCGTTGCCAATCACCAGCGGTGGCTCGCGTCGCGCTGCGGCAACCAGCTTGTTCCCCACCACCAGCAAGCGGTAATCGCTGCCGGGCAAAAAGCGTTCAACCAGCACTTCTTCTCGACAAGCGCGGGCCAGCACGTAGGCCGCTTTCACACCTTCTTGCGTCGTGACGTTGACAGAGATGCCTTTGCCTTGGTTGCCATCGCGGGGTTTGATGACCACGGGCAGGCCGATTTCTTGGGCTGCTGCCCAAGCATCATCTGGGCTGATCACGGGGCGGCCCCATGGCACGGGCACGCCAGCGGCATGCAGCAATCGTTTGGTGAGTTCTTTGTCTTGGGCGATGGACTCAGCGATGGCGCTGGTCGAGTCAATCTCAGCGGCTTGGATACGGCGTTGTTTGCTGCCCCATCCCAACTGAACCAAGCTGCCCTCGGTCAAACGGCGGTAGGGAATGCCGCGTGCAATCGCGGCATTGACGATAGAGCCAGTCGATGGGCCTAAACGAATGTCTTCATCCAGCTCTCGCAGTTGGTGAATGGCCGCATCCACATCAAAACTGGTGTTGTTGAATGCCGCAAGGCACAACGCGTTGGCCAGTTGGATGGCCTTGATGCCCACTTGCTCTTCGGTGTATTCCACAGCGACTTGGAACAAACCGAGGTCTGTGGTGGCCGTGCTGCGGCTGAAGGTGACGGGGCAGCCTGCCTCGATTTGCAAATGCAACGTTGCCGCTTCCAAGGCGTGTGCCATGCTGAGTTTGACTTTGTGATCGGTGGGCTGCAAGTTGCCAACGCCAGGAAATAAATTGCGCAGGCGGTTTTCAAAGTCAGGGTGTTGGCTCAGGTCTATTTCATCTGCAGCGCAGGTCACCATGGCTTCTACAGCCGTGTGACGGGTCCAGAGGTTGGGGCCGCGCAGGGCGCGGATGCGAGAGACTTCCATTAGCCGTTCATCCTTGCAACGTTGTTGGCAACGTGTTGGTTTTGTTGTCCGAAATTCTTCAAGCCAGCGCGAATCAGCAGCGGCGCAATGTCCAGCGACCAGGCAGCGGCCACGGCCGCCAGCAAGGTGGAGATGTGCAAGCCATCTTTGAGCAAGCGGGCAATCAACTCGAGGTCGAGGTGGAACAGTTGTGTTTCTTGGTCGCCACGCGCCAAGGTGACATGGCCGTCTTTGCAGAACACAGCGCGACCACCGGCTTGCAAATGCGCCACCAGGGTGACGTTATCTTGGGCCTTGGCGTAATACACCACTTCGCCGTCGCTCAAGTCGGCCAATGAGGTCACGGCTTGTTCATCCGCATTCAACACCGATGCGCCATCTGGCAACACCAAGTCAATTTGTGTGCGAACCACGGTGCGCATTTGGTCAGGCGTTTGAATGTCGTGCTTGTCGATCAGTGCTTTTGTGGTGTCGGGCATGTTGGTCACGATGCCGACCAAGCAGCGGTCGTAGGCCAAACCTTCGTCCAAGATGAGTTCGGGCGTGGTTTCAAACACAGCTGCGTCGAGTGCTCGATTGATGAGTAAACGCTCAGAGGCGTCAAAACCACGTGAGTCGGTTTTACCCAAGTGCTGTTGGTCCATGTACAGACCGTCTTTACAAGCCAAACCGGTGCGCTTGCCAGACAGGTGAAGCAACCAGGCCACGAGCTGCGCCAGTTCAGTGGTTTGCTGGCTGCCCACAATGCCCACCACGGGGATGCGGCCAGACTCGTTGGGGCCAAACAAGTGTTCGACAATGGCTTTGCCCACGGGGCGGGGCTGGCCCACGGCAGGCTTGACGTGCATCAGCAAGCCGGGGCCTGCATTGACTTCGATGATGGCGCCCTTGGTTTCTTCCAAAGGTCGCGAGATGTCTTGGGTGACGATGTCGATGCCAGCGATGTCCAAACCGATCACACGCGCAGCGAGGGTGGCGACGGCCGCGACTTCAGGATGAACCAAATCGGTCACATCGTTGTTGAGGTTGCCGTTGCGTTGCACCACCACGATGCGGCCTTTGTCGGGCGTGCTGTCCGGCTTCAAGCCTTGGCGCTGGATTTCGAGCAGCGACATTTCGCCGCGCGGTGTGTGCAAGCGTATCAAGTCGAGCGGAAAGCCTTCGGCAAGGCCACGGCGTGGGTCGGTGTTGATTTGGCTGTCGATGAGCTGTTCAACAGTGGATGTGCCGTCGCCTACGATGCAAGCGGTTTCGCCACGGGTGGCGGCCACCACGCGGTCGCCCACCACCAAGACGCGGTGTTCGTCGCCTCGCACGTAGCGCTCAACCAATACCTCGCTGCCTTCTTTTTCAGCAGCGGTCCATGCGGTACGCACGCCTTCTTCGGTGTTCACATCCAGTGACACGCCCCAGCCACGGTTGCCGTCGAGCGGCTTGACCACCACGGGCAGGCCGATGTCTTGGGAGGCTTCCCACGCTTCGTCCGCGGTTTTGACAATCTGGCCTTCGGGCACAGGAATCCCACACTGCGTGAGCAAGCGCTTGGTCAAGTCTTTGTCGCTGGAAATGCTTTCGGCAATGGCGCTGGTGCGGTCGGTTTCGGCTGTCCAAATCCGGCGTTGTTTAGAGCCGTAGCCCAGTTGCACCAAGTTGCCTTCGGTGAGGCGAATGAACGGTGTTTTACGCTCGACCGCTGCATCGACGATACAGGCGGTGCTGGGGCCAAGGCAGCGCAAGTCGGCAATCTTTTTCAAGCGGTCGACGGTGCCGTGGATGTCAAAAGGTTGGTTGTTGGCAGCTGCCATCACCAGTTCGCGGGCTGCAAGGAAACTTTCACGGCCCAGCTCTTCGTGTTCGGTGCGGAATACCACTTTGTAGATGCCGCGCTTGCTGATTTCACGAGCTTTGCCAAATTCAGCGCGGGCGCCGGCCAAAAGCTGCAACTCGATGGAGACGTGCTCCATGATGTGACCCATCCACGTGCCGCCCACCAAGCGTGTGAGGAACCCCCCGCGATGGCCCACACCACAGTGGTGCTCGACCAAACCGGGTAGCCAACCGTTGACGCGGTCGTTGAAGCCGTCGATTTTGTTGGAGGGGTGGTCTTCCATCTCGCCCAAATCAATGAGCGCTTCGATGATGGGGCGGTAAGTCCAGATGTTGGGCCCGCGCAAGTAGTTCATGCGCAGGATTTGGATGTCTTTGAAGGCCATAAATTAGCGGGGGGGTTGGGCGGGAATTTGGATGGCTGAAGCAGGGGCGTGGACCGTGGTCAGCGTGGCTGCAGCTAGGGCTGCGGCGATACAATCATTTGCAAACGTGCTGGGGTTCAACAAAGTCCTGGCTCCTGCTTTTTTATTTTTATCGCCGTCCGTCGATTTGCATCGATTGAAAGCAGCAACATTCCAATAATGAATTCTTCTTCACCGGCTTTGGCCAAAGTTGTTTTGCCTGAGGGCTGGCAATCTTCAGCTTTGGCACAACTGTCACCTCAAGAAAACGTTCTAGCTTGGCTAGAGGTTGACTTGAACGCCCAATTGCATTTTTCGCGAGGGCTTCTCATTGTGACAGACCAAAGGGTGCTTTTTGCCTCTCAAGACGGGGGTTCAAACCCTGCTTGGAGCAGCTGGACGCTGGTGGCGGGCATGAAGTTGACGCACACTGACCATGCCGGTGTGGGCACCTTGAGTCTGGTGGACGAGACGCATCGCATCGCCAGCTGGCGATTCACCCTGACACACAACGTCACCGCCATGCGTTTGCAAGAAACCTTCGCGGACTGCGTGGAAGTTTTGACCTACGGCAAATCGATGGCGGCCTCGGTGCAGGCGCGTTGCCCGCAGTGTAAGTTGCAGCTTGAGTCGGTGGGTGACGACTGCCCCGTTTGCAACCGTGAGCAGCACGCGCCTTTGTCGACTTGGGGTTTGTTTCGCCTCTGGCGCTTTGCCCATCCCTACCGTTGGCGTTTGTTGGGAGGCTTCTTCTTGACGCTGGCTTCCACGGCGGCTACCTTGGTGCCGCCGTACTTGACCATGCCGCTGATGGACGATGTGCTGATTCCGTTTCAAAACGGCAAAGACATTGACCATGATTTGGTCTACCTGTATTTGGGTGGCTTGCTGGGCGCGGCCTTGTTGGCTTGGGGTTTGGGTTGGCTTAAAACGTATATCTTGGCCTTGGTGTCTGAGCGCATTGGCGCGGATTTACGCACCACGGCTTACGAGCACTTGATGCGTTTGTCGCTCGAGTACTTTGGCGGCCGTCGCACGGGCGACTTGATGAACCGCATTGGCGCTGAGACCGACCGCATTTGCGTATTTTTGTCTTTGCATTTGCTGGACTTCGCCACCGACGTGCTGATGATTGTCATGACCGCTTCGATTTTGATCAGCATTGACCCCAAGTTGGCTGCAGCCACTTTGCTGCCACTGCCGTTCATCGTGTGGCTGATCCACACCGTGCGAGACAAACTGCGCACGGGCTTTGAGAAGATTGACCGCGTGTGGTCAGAGCTCACCAACGTGTTGGCTGACACCATTCCTGGCATCCGTGTGGTCAAAGCCTTTGCCCAAGAAACACGCGAAGCCAACCGCTTTCGCGATGCCAACAAACACAACTTGGCGGTCAACGACCGTATCAACTTTGTGTGGTCTTTGTTCTCGCCCACCGTCACGCTGATGACCGAGGTGGGTTTGTTGGTGGTGTGGGGCTTTGGCATTTATTTGGTCTCGCACAACCAGATCACGGTGGGTGTGTTGGCGGCTTTCTTAGCCTACATTGGTCGCTTTTACACACGGCTTGATTCCATGAGCCGCATCGTGTCTCACACGCAAAAAGCGGCGGCAGGTGCCAAGCGTATTTTTGAAATCTTGGACCACGTCTCCAGCGTACCAGAGACGGCCAATCCTCAAAAGTTACCAACGCCTTTGCAGGGCCATATTGAGATTCAAGATGCCGGTTTTCGCTACGGCAACCGCGCGGTGATTCGCGGCATGAACCTGACCATCCGCCCCGGCGAGATGATTGGCTTGGTGGGCCAAAGCGGCTCTGGCAAGAGCACTTTGGTCAACCTGATTTGCCGCTTCTACGACTTGAGCGAAGGTTCGATCAAGCTGGACGGCATTGACATTCGTCACATCGCTTTGTCAGACTTCCGAAGCCACATCGGCATGGTGCTGCAAGAGCCGTTCTTGTTTTTCGGCACCATTGCCGACAACATCGCCTACGGCAAACCCGATGCCACGCGCGAAGAAATTGTGGCCGCAGCGCGTGCCGCGCATGCGCATGAATTCATCTTGCGCTTGCCTCAAGGTTACGACTCCTTGGTGGGCGAACGTGGGCAAGGCCTGTCGGGTGGCGAGCGTCAGCGCATCTCGATTGCGCGGGCTTTGCTCATCAACCCACGCATCCTGATCTTGGACGAAGCCACTGCGTCGGTGGACACCGAGACCGAGCAAGAAATTCAAAAAGCCTTGGATAACTTGGTGCAAGGCCGCACCACAATCGCCATTGCGCACCGTTTGTCCACGCTCAACAAAGCCGACCGTTTGGTGGTGATGGAACAGGGCGTGGTGGTGGAAGAGGGCGACCACGACACGCTCATGGCACAACAAGGCGCTTACTACCGCCTGTACGAAGCCCAAGCGAAAAATGCCGAAGACGCCGTGGTGCGCGCTTCGACCCAGGAGTCTGTATGAGTGCCGCGTTCAGCTTAGCGTTTGATGCCTTTGGCAAACTGGTGGTCACCTTGGCCGATGGCACGCAACATGTGGGCGCTGTGGTCGCCCGTGCGTTTCCGATCGCCGCACCTGACCAACTGATCTCCATTTTGAGTGCCGAAGGCAAAGAGCTGGTTTGGGTAGAAAGCCTCAATGACTTGCCAACACCAGAGCGCGAGATCGTGACGCAAGCCTTGCAAGGCCGCGAATTCATGCCTGAGATTTTGCGTTTGGATGGGGTGAACAGTTTCTCCACACCCAGCATTTGGCGCGTGCAAACCAGCCGTGGCCCAGCGCAGTTGGTGCTCAAAGGTGAAGAGGACATTCGCCGCCTCAGCGCGAGTCGCCTCATCGTGGCCGATGCCCACGGCGTGCAGTTTTTGATTCGCGATTTGCCGTCGCTGGACCGCCACACCCGAAAACTGCTCGACCGCTTTTTGTAAACTTGCGAGGGGCGGGGTCGCCCTTAGTTAAAAAAGCGCTTGAGCTTATCGGCCCATCCACCTTCAGCTGGTGAATGCTTGGGGCCACCCTTTTTCAAAGACTCGTCCAACTCTTTGAGCAATTTGCGTTGGTGCTCCGTGAGCTTGACGGGTATCTCTACCGAGATGTGGCAATACAAATCGCCGGGAAAGCTAGAGCGAATGCCTTTCAAGCCTTTGCCGCGCAAGCGGAACTGCTTGTCGCTTTGTGTGCCCTCTGGAATGTCAATCGCCGCTTCGCCCGCCAGTGTGGGCACGCGTATCTCGCCGCCCAAGGCTGCGGTGGTGATGCTGATGGGCACTGAGCAATGCAGGTCATCGCCATCGCGCTCAAAAATGTCGTGCTTCTTGACGCGAATCTCAATGAACAAATCACCAGGTGGGCCGCCGTTGGTGCCAGGCTCGCCGTTGCCGGTGCTGCGAATGCGCATGCCGTCGTCGATGCCGGCTGGGATTTTGACCTCCAGTGTTTTTTGCTTTTTGAGCTTGCCTTGTCCGTGGCAGCTGGTGCATGGGTCTGGAATAATTTTGCCCGAGCCTCGGCAATGCGGACAGGTTTGCTGCACGCTGAAAAAGCCTTGGCGCATTTGCACCTGACCGCTGCCGTGGCAGGTGGTGCAGGTTTTGACGGAGGTGCCGGGTTTGGCGCCTGAGCCATCACAGGTTTCGCACTCGTCCCAACCTGGAATTTTGAGCTGTGCTTCTTTGCCATTGGCCGCTTCTTCCAGCGTGATTTCCATGGCGTAGCTGAGGTCGTTGCCGCGGTAGACCTGACGACCACCGGGGCCGCGACGTTGCTGGCCAAAGATGTCACCAAAAATATCGCCGAAGGCTTCACCAAAACCCGCACCGCCAAAGCCGCCCGCACCTGGACCACCGCGCATATTGGGGTCCACGCCCGCATGGCCATACTGGTCGTAGGCGGCACGTTTTTCGGGGTCCGACAGCATTTCGTAGGCTTCTTTGACCTCTTTGAACTGCGCCTCTGCTTCCTTGGCTTTGTCGCCTTGGTTGCGGTCGGGGTGGTGCTTCATCGCGAGTTTGCGATAAGCCTTTTTGATCTCGTCATCGCTTGCGCCTTTGGCGACGCCGAGCACTTCATAAAAATCGCGTTTGGACATGGTGTGGGCAGTGCCGTGTTTTGTGGGGCTTGGTTACGACTTCGCCGCGTGTTCACCTTTGCAGGCAAAACGCGGCGAGGCCAGATCAGAAGTTGAGAAAAAGAATTAGCCTTTTTTGACTTCTTTCACTTCAGCGTCGACCACGTTGTCGTCGGCTGGTTTGGCTTCAGGCGCTGCAGTTGCTCCGCCACCCGCAGCTTGGGCGGCTTGCATGTCAGCGTAGACTTTTTCGCCCAGCTTTTGTGAGGCAGTCATCAAGGCTTCGGTCTTGGCATCGATGGCGGCTTTGTCTTCGTCTTTCAATACTTCTTCCACGTCTTTGATGGCAGCTTCGATGGCTTCTTTTTCGCCAGCGTCGAGCTTGTCTCCGTGCTCGCCCAAGCTCTTCTTCACGCTGTGAACAGCGGCGTCAGCTTGGTTGCGCGACTGCACGATTTCTAATTTTTTCTTATCTTCGACGGCGTTCAGCTCAGCGTCCTTCACCATTTGTTGAATTTCGTCTTCGCTCAAACCTGAGTTGGCTTTGATCGTGATCTTGTTTTCTTTGCCTGTGGCTTTGTCCTTGGCGCCCACGTGCAGAATGCCGTTGGCGTCAATGTCAAACGACACTTCAATTTGTGGTGTGCCACGAGCTGCGGGTGCAATGCCTTCGAGGTTGAACTCACCCAAACTCTTGTTGCCGCTGGCCATCTCTCGCTCGCCTTGGTAGACCTTGATGGTCACCGCAGGTTGGTTGTCGTCGGCCGTCGAGAAGGTTTGTGCAAATTTGGTGGGGATGGTCGTGTTCTTGGTGATCATCTTGGTCATCACCCCGCCCAAGGTTTCGATGCCCAAAGACAGCGGTGTCACGTCGAGCAGCAACACGTCGGTGCGGTCGCCTGACAACACTTGACCTTGAATCGCAGCGCCCACGGCGACGGCTTCGTCAGGGTTCACGTCACGGCGTGGTTCTTGGCCGAAGAACTCTTTGACCTTTTCTTGGACCTTGGGCATGCGGCTCATACCGCCGACCAAGATCACGTCGTCGATGTCGCTCACAGACACGCCCGCGTCTTTGATGGCGGTGCGGCAAGGCGCGATGGTGCGCTCGACCAACTCGTCCACCAGTTGTTCCAACTTGGCGCGGTTGAGCTTGATGTTCAAGTGCTTGGGGCCTGAGGCGTCAGCCGTGATGTAGGGCAAGTTGATGTCGGTCGAGGTGGCCGATGACAACTCGATCTTGGCTTTCTCTGCGGCTTCTTTCAGGCGCTGCAAGGCCAACACGTCTTTGGACAAATCAACGCCAGATTCTTTCTTGAATTCGGCAATGATGAAGTCGATGATGCGTTGGTCAAAGTCTTCGCCACCCAAAAAGGTGTCGCCGTTGGTGGACAACACTTCAAATTGTTTTTCGCCATCCACGTCAGCGATTTCGATGATGGACACGTCAAAGGTGCCGCCACCCAAGTCATACACCGCAATTTTGCGATCGCCTTTTTCGGTTTTGTCCAAACCAAAGGCCAAGGCCGCAGCGGTGGGCTCGTTGATGATGCGCTTGACATCCAAGCCCGCGATGCGGCCTGCATCTTTGGTGGCTTGGCGCTGTGCGTCGTTGAAATACGCAGGCACTGTGATGACGGCTTCGGTCACTTCTTCGCCGAGGTAGTCTTCGGCGGTCTTCTTCATTTTGCGAAGAATTTCAGCGCTGATTTGAGGCGGGGCCAACTTGTTACCGCGCACTTCCACCCAAGCGTCGCCGTTGTCGGCTTTGGCAATGGTGTAGGGCATCAAGTCGATGTCTTTTTGCACTTCTTTTTCGCTGAACTTGCGACCGATCAAGCGCTTGACCGCATACAAGGTGTTGCGTGGGTTGGTGACTGCTTGGCGCTTGGCCGATGCGCCCACCAAGATTTCGCCGTCTTCTTGGTACGCAATGATCGACGGGGTGGTGCGAGCGCCTTCGGCGTTCTCGATCACTTTGGTCGTGTTGCCTTCCATGATGGCCACGCACGAGTTGGTGGTGCCCAAGTCAATACCAATGATTTTTCCCATTTGTAACTCCAGTAATTTTCAAAAATTCAGATAGGGCTTAGTTGTGGATAACTTCGCCAATTTCAAGTGTTTATTTCGGTGCGGCCACAGTGACCAGTGCAGGGCGCAACACGCGCTCGGCGATCAAGTAGCCTTTTTGCAGCACGGCGACCACGGTGTTGGCTTCTTGCGTGGATTCGGGCGGCAGGGGCACCACGCTGATGGCTTGGTGCTGCGCGGGGTCAAACTTGGCGCCAGCGGCTGGATCAATCGCGATGATCTTGTTGCGTTCCATCGCGCTTTTGAGTTGACGCAATGTGGCTTCGGCACCCTCGCGAATTTGTTCGGGTGTGGCGCTTTGCACCGCCAGGCCAGCTTCTAGGCTGTCGAGCACGGGTAGCAAGCTGTCTGCGAAGCTCTCGAGCGCAAATTTGCGGGCTTTGGACACTTCGTCGTCTGCGCGACGACGTGCGTTTTGCACATCGGCTTGGCCACGCACGTATTGGTCTTGCAGCTCAGCGGCTTTGGCTTGCAAAGCGGCAATTTCGGCGTGGGCGGCAGACAGAGGGTCGGTGGCGGCAGCTGCATCTGCCGATGCGTGGGCTTCTGCGGCGGGCGCCATGCCGGCCATGTGGGAGGCCAAATGGTCAGCGGCAGAGGGCGCGGCCGTGGGTTCTTTGTGTTCTGTAGGTTCTGACATGCTTCGTCGGGCTTGTGTGAAGGAGAGACAGCAGAGCTGAGGCCATCCAACCCTATTTCAAGAGTGGTTTTGTAAATAATTTGAACAGAGTCAAACCAAGCGGGGCCTCGCCCCGCTGTGAAATGGCAGCCAAGTGGGGCTGCCGTGATGCCTGATCATTCGACGGCGATCAACTCGACGTCAAACTTCAAGGTGGCGTTTGGAGGAATCACGCCACCCGCACCGCGCGCGCCGTAGCCCAGCTCTGGCGGAATGATGAGGGTGCGTTGGCCGCCAATCTTCATGCCTTGCACACCTTCGTCCCAGCCCTTGATGACCATGCCTGCGCCGAGTGCGAAGTCAAACGCGTCATTGCGGTCGCGGCTCGAGTCAAACTTGGCGCCTTGCTCGCCGTCTTGGTAGAGCCAGCCTGTGTAGTGCACGCTCACGTGCTGGCCAGCGGCGGCTTGTGCGCCGTCGCCCACCACGTTGTCGATGTATTGCAGGCCGGAAGGGGTTGTGTTCATGGCAAATCCTAGAGGGTCAAATGAGTGAGCCCCAGAGTGTAGCCACCCCTGTCGCCCAGGTGAGTGCGTGCAGTCATTTGGGTTGCTAGGATCAGCGCTGTGGCTTTGTTTATTTGAAGGTATTCTGGCGTCTGCATGTCCACCTCATCCGTCAAAATTCATTGGGACGACCCGTTCATGCTGTCGCAGCAGCGCACGGATGACGCCCGACAAGTCCAAGCCGCTGCCTGCCTATTGCCCAGTTCGCTTGGCCCCGCGTGGGCCGGAGGCGTTCCGACATGAAAAAACAGACGGTGCATGCCTTGGTCTTGGGGCGAGCCATCACGGGTATTTCGGCGTTCAGCAATTCATTTTTTAAGGAGATTTTTCATGACATCACGTCGTTTCTTTGTGTCGCATGTGGCCGCTTCCGTGGCGTTGAGCCTTTGTGTTTTTTCTGCAGCCCAAGCGCAAAGCTACCCCACAAAACCTCTGCGCATTGTGGTGCCCTTTGGCGCGGGCGGTGTGGCTGATTTGACGGTACGCACGGTCGCTCAAAAAATGTCTGAAGGCTTAGGCCAATCGGTGGTCATCGACAACCGCCCCGGTGCAGGCGGCATTGTGGCGGCTGAGATGGTGGCCAAGTCTGAGCCCGATGGCTACACCTTGTTGCTCATGTCGAACGCCAACGCGGTGAGCGCGGGTTTGTTCAAAACCCTGCCGTTTGACCCCGTGAAAGACTTCACGCCCGTGTCCTTGATGGGCACGTTTGATTTGGCCATCGTCACCAGCGCCGAGTCGCGGTTTCAAACCTTGCCTGAGTTGCTGACGTGGGCCAAAGCCAACCCTGGCAAGCTCAATATTGGCAGCATCAACATCGGCAGCACCCAGCATTTGACAGCCGAGCTGTTCAAGTCTGTGGCGGGTTTGGATGCGCAGGTGGTGCCTTTCAATGGCACACCTGCTGTCATGACGGCCCTTCGTGGCGGCCAAATTGACGTGGCGGTGGAAGTGCTCAGCCCCGTGTTGCCGCAAATCAAAGGCGGCGCCATGCGCGCCTTGGCAGTCACTGGCCCAAAACGCAACGCCGCTTTGCCACAAGTGCCCACGGCCAAAGAGGGCGGCGTGCCCAATTTGGTGGCCACCTCTTGGAACGGTTTGGGTGTGCCCGCCAAAACACCGCAAGCAGTCGTGGAGCGTTTGAACAAAGAGGTGAATGCGGCCTTGCAAAACCCAGCCGTGCGCCAAAAGTTGCTGGAACTGAATGTGGAGCCTCAACCTACCACCGTGCCTCAATCGCTGGAGTGGTTGCAAACCGAAATCAAGCGCTGGGGTGATGTGATTCAACGGGCTGGTATTCAAAAGCAGTAAGCTGCATGGCCGTGATTCTCATCAACGAGTCCGACGTTGAGGTCACCGCCATCCGCGCCCAAGGCGCGGGTGGGCAAAACGTCAACAAGGTGTCTAGTGCGATTCACCTACGCTTCGACATTTGGGCCTCTTCGCTGTCCGAGGATGTGAAAGAACGCTTGCTGTGTTTGTCAGACCACCGCATCACCAATGAGGGTGTGGTGGTCATCAAATCACAAGAGCACCGTAGCCAAGACATGAACCGCATGGAGGCGTTTGCGCGTTTGCATGATTTGGTGCAAAGCGTGGCCAAACCGCCTAAAAAACGCAAACCCACCAAGCCCACGTATGCGTCTCAGTTGCGTCGCTTAGACAGCAAGAAAAAGACCTCGGCGATCAAGTCAAACCGAGGTCGGGTGCTTTAGTCAGGTTCGCTGTTGTGTCTCAGCGATGCACCGGCGCGAGTTCTTTCAACCATTTCTCTGCGGGCAAAGACCAACGGGTTTGAATCATTTGCGCCCGAGATCGCAAGGCTTGTGGGTCCCAAGCGCGAGGTGTGCGAAACGCCAACACAATGGTGTTGCCGGCTGAGGTGGGCTTGAAGGCCCACACGGCTTCTTGGCCAAATGCTTTGGCGATGCGTTGCAAGCTGGTTTCTAAGCTCGAACGGCGGCCATACAGATTGACGGTCATGCAGCCTTGGGGTGTGAGCAGTTGGTGGCAGTCGGCATAAAAAGCTTCGCTGTCCAGCGCAGGGCAGGCGGCCTCTTGGTCATACAGGTCAACTTGCAACACATCGACTTTGCCCTGCCATGCCGCGCTCTTGGCGATGTCCGCAGCGTCGGCCAGTAGCACGTGCAAGTTGACGTTGTCTTGGGGCAGATTGAACCAACGCCTGCAAGCGTCAATCACATGTGGGTTAAGTTCAACAGCCGTGGTGGGCATGCCCAATTGAAGATGACAAAACTTGGTCAGCGATGCAGCACCCAAGCCCAGTTGCATCGCTTGCAAGCGCGGTAGTTGATCCAAGTCGGTCACCAGCAACCAGGCCATCATGCGCTGCACGTATTCAAGATGAATTTCAGTTGGCTGGCTGATTCTCATCGAGCCCTGCACCCAGGGGGTGCCCAAGTGCAAAAACCGCATGTCGCCGTAGTCCACGTGGTTGACCCATGGCAGGTCACCTGGCTTGTGTGCGCCAATAACGCCTTGGGGGGTGAAGGTGCGTGCTTGTCGCCTGGCCAGCAAAGTCCCTATCCCAACCGCCAAGACGCAGGCCAACAGGCCGACGATCAGCTCCATGGAGGACAAACCAAGGTTCATAGGCAACTCTCAGTGGGGCAAAGGTAGTGCGGTTTTGTAGCGCACTTGTTTGAGTGCAAAGCTAGAGCGAATTTTCTCGATGCCTGGAATGGGGGTGAGCTGTTCGAGAATGAATTTTTCAAGAGCCGTGATGTCAGCCACCGCGATACGAATTAAATAGTCGCTGTCTCCTGTCATGAGGTAGCACTCCATGACTTCGTCGTGTTCGGCAATGCGTTGTTCAAATTCCGCCAATGCCGATTTGGACTGCTCCTTCAAACTGATGGAGATAAACACCGATAAATTCAATCCCAATGCTTTGGGGTTGAGCAGGGTGACATAACGCGCAATGATGCCGTTCGCCTCTAAGGCTTTGACGCGCGTCAAGCACGGGGAAGGGGACAAGTGCACCCGCTTTGCCAGTTCAATATTGGTCAATGAACTGTCCTGCTGCAGCTCAGTCAATATGCGTAGATCAGTGCTGTCAAGTTTCATTTATGCTTTAAAAGAGGAATTAATAACAATTTTATGCTGTTTTATCTTCAATTCATTGAAGAAACGATAGCCTATTTGGATCTGTTTTTTTTAAAGTCAGTGCGATGACAGATCCCCACCTTACCCCTTTTTTAGCCATTCCCAGCGGCGACCTAGACCCGCTTGAAACCGCCGAGTGGCGAGACGCGTTTTTATCGCTTGTGGCCACCGAGGGCCCGTCGCGCGCTTGCTTCATTTTGGACGCCTTGGTGCAGCTGGCCTATGCTGGCAATGTGCCATGGCAGCCTGAGTTAGCAACGCCTTACGTCAACAGTGTTGCGGTGGCACAGCAGCCCGCATTTCCCGGCGACTTGGCCATGGAAGAGCGTCTGGGCTCGCTGATACGCTGGAACGCGCTGGCCATGGTGGCGCGTGCCAATGCGGCCTATGGCGAGTTGGGTGGGCACATCTCAAGTTACGCCAGTGCGGCAGACTTGTTTGAGGTGGGCTTCAATCATTTTTTCCATGCGCGCAATGAACAGCATGGCGGAGACTTGGTCTTTTTTCAGCCCCATAGCGCGCCCGGTGTTTACGCACGCGCCTTTTTGGAGGGCCGTTTGAGTGAGGCCGATTTGTCGCATTACCGCCAAGAAATTACTGCACCCGAAGGCGTGCAGGGCTTGAGCAGTTACCCGCACCCTTGGCTGATGCCAGACTTTTGGCAGTTCCCCACGGGATCCATGGGCATCGGCCCTATCAGCTCCATCTATCACGCGCGTTTCATGCGCTACCTGACCCACCGACAGCTGCAAAACTGCGATGGCCGAAAGGTGTGGGGTGTGTTTGGCGACGGCGAGATGGACGAGCCCGAGAGCATGAGCGCTTTGACATTGGCGTCGCGTGAAAAGCTTGACAACTTGGTGTGGGTGGTGAACTGCAATTTGCAGCGCTTGGATGGCCCCGTTCGAGGCAACGGGCGCATCATTGACGAGTTGGAGCGCTTGTTCCGCGGCGCCGGATGGAACGTCATCAAACTGGTCTGGGGCAGCGATTGGGACGGCTTGTTTGCCCGTGATGTGACGGGTGCTTTGGTCAAGGCGTTTGCCCAAACCGTGGATGGTCAGATGCAAACCTTTGCTGCCAAAGATGGGCGCTTTAACAGAGACACATTTTTTGGACAAAACGAAGCCTTGGCCCATTTGGCCCAAGGCATGACTGACGAACAGATTGACCGCCTCAAGCGCGGGGGCCATGATTTGGTGAAGATTTATGCCGCCTACGCTGCAGCGGCCAAGCACCAAGGGCAACCGACGGTGATCTTGGCGCACACCAAAAAAGGCTATGGCATGGGCGAGGCAGGTCAGGGAAAAATGACCACGCACAGCCAAAAGAAGCTCGACGAGACGGCCCTGATTGGATTTAGAAACCGTTTCAACCTACCGTTGACCGATGCCCAAGCGACGCAGCTGCAGTTCTTCAAACCTGCGGATGACAGCGATGAAATTCGTTACCTGAATGCCCAGCGCCAACGCTTGGGGGGCCACTTGCCTAAGCGATACACGCAAGCAGATGTTGTTCCTGTCCCCGCTGTCGCGGATTACGCCAGTTTTGCTGTGAACGCCGCTGGCAAAGACATGTCCACCACCATGGCCTTTGTGCGTTTGTTGGGCAACTTACTCAAAGACTCTCAGTTGGGGCCGCGCATCGTGCCCATCGTGGCTGATGAGGCGCGAACATTTGGCATGGCCAACTTGTTCAAACAGGTTGGTATTTATTCCAGTGTGGGCCAACGATACGAGCCCGAGGATATTGGTTCTGTGTTGAGTTACCGCGAGGCCTTAGAGGGGCAAATTTTGGAAGAGGGCATCAGCGAAGCCGGCGCCATCGCCAGTTGGACAGCTGCAGCTACCAGCTATAGCGTGCATGGTTTGGCCATGTTGCCGTTCTACATTTACTACTCTATGTTCGGCTTCCAACGTGTGGGTGACGCAATATGGGCCGCAGCAGATCAACGCGCGCGAGGTTTTTTGTTGGGTGCAACATCTGGACGCACCACTTTGGGCGGGGAAGGCTTGCAGCACCAAGACGGAAGCAGTCATTTGGTGGCTGCCACCATACCCAACTGCCGCGCCTATGACCCCGCCTATGCGGGTGAAATGGCAGTCATTGTTGACCATGGCATGCGTGAAATCCTGGTTGAGCAACGTGATGTTTTTTACTACGTGACCTTGATGAACGAAAACTATGCACAACCCGATTTGCCCGCGGGTGTTGCGTCTGAAGTGATCAAAGGTTGTTACAAGCTGAAGACGGTGGATGCTGCGCCATCAGAGCGGCAGCGCGTGACGTTGATGGGCTCGGGAGCCATCTTGACGGAGGTGGTGAAAGCCGCCGAACAACTGGCTGCACAAGGGATTGCCAGTGATGTGTTTAGCGTGACGAGTTGGAGCGAGTTGGCACGCGATGGCATGGCCTGCGAGATGTCTGCGTTGACGGGGCAGGGTATCTCCAGCGTGCCATTTGTTCAGCAGCAGTTGTCACGCAGCCAAGGCCCTATCGTGGCGGCCACCGATTACGTGCGGGCCGTTCCTGAAAGCGTTCGGGCCTACTTACCGCCAGGGCGACGTTACATGTGCTTGGGCACGGATGGGTTTGGCCGCAGCGACACGCGGGCTGCTTTGAGGGCGTTTTTTCAGGTGGATGCCGCCAGCATTGTGAAGGCGGCTTTGCACGCGCTGAGCAATGAACCCAAGTAGGACCCAGATCTAACTTTTGTGATGCTTCCAAAAGTAGGTCATAAAAAATACACAAAGCCATAGTAAAAATGTGTGTCTTGGGTGACCCCTGAGGCATTCACGTGTGAAGTCTGAATGATTGAAAGTTGCACATTCCACAAGGAGGTTGCCAATGGACACGTCAGTTATTTCTATCGAAGCATTGGCCAAAGAGTTTGGCCATTCCTTGTTTGAAAGAGGATTCTCCCGCGGCGTCCTCAGGAGCCTCAAGCCTCAGCAATGCAGTGGTGTATTGGAGAGTGAACACGCTGTACTTGGGTTGGTGCTCTCTGGAGAGCTCTTGATTGAGCTTCCCGAATGCCTATTGCTCAACGGGGTAGGCGACGAGTTTTTCCTGCCTCCCAACACCTACTTTCAAGCGACCGCTGGTGAGCAAGGCGCGCAGTTCTTGTTTGCCAAGCGAAGCGGTCTTGCCACTGTCTGTTCAGCTTAAGTCAGGGTTGGCTTGGCGAGGAATGAGGGTTAGGCCTTTTCCTCGGCCACACGCTCGAGTTTCCTGCTCAGGATCCACGAGAGTGCCAGGAAAACGATCAGCATCACCATGCCAAGACCAGAGAAGGCATTGCTCATGAGCTTTTCGGAGGCTTGGCCAAACGCATGGCCAGCTGAAAGAATCGCACCCGACCAAAGCCCTGCCGCAACGAAATTGAAAGCCATGAAGGTTGGCCACGGGAGTCGCGACATGCCGTAGGCAAAACCGGCGACGCCGCGAATGCCGTGTGGATAACGATGAAACAAAATCAGCCACACGTAGTAATGGTCCACTAACCGCACCACGATTTGGCTGGTGCGGTAAAGCCTTGGGAAAGGTGAAAGCCATTGGTTGCCAAAGCAACGTCCGATGACGAAGCGGATCGCATCACCCAGAAAACTGCCCGCCCAAACGACGGCGACGAGGGTGCCCAAATCAAGCGCCCCTGAACTGGAGGCGTATCCAGCAAACAGCGTGAGCAGCAGACTGTGGGAGGCCGCGAAGGCAAAGATCAGGCCATAGGCCTCATCACCATGCAGTCGCAACAGCTCGAGGAAAGAGGCCAAGTCGGTTGGATAGATCACTTATAAACACCTAAATTGAGTCATCACAAGTTGCCGATTTTGTCCCATCGCTTGGCAATGGCGGGTATTGCACGATTTAAAGTGCTTCAAGTGTTGGGGGAACGCCAGTCGTATTTTTTCAAATGATTCGGCTGTCGCCGACCTTGGCTTGAACGGTGCCAATGTTTTTCTAAATAGCACCCCTTCATGTCGTCTGTGCGCTTACCAAGGTATTTGTGTGGTGTTCACCAAAACCGCCCTGCGAGCGCCCCCGTCTATTTAAAGGTAAGCTGTTTCTATGAAAATTTTTACCAATTTCTGCATCGTCCTGTGTGTTGTTATGTCAGGCACTGTCTTTGCCGGGTCAGCCACCCCTCATCAAAAATTGATCGAAGAAAAGGCGGCAGGCATTGCCTCTTACAAGTTGGCAAACGGCTTCAAAATCATTCTTATTCCATATCCTTCAGCTGCCAATGCCCGCATTGAACTGATGGTGAGAACTGGCAGCAAACTTGAAGGTTATGGAGAGACAGGCATGGCGCACTTGCTTGAGCACATGTTGTTCAAGGGGGCTGGTGAGCGTCAAAACATCAAAGATGATTTAACCAGGCTCGGTGCGCGTTACAACGGGACAACGTCGCAGGATCGAACAAACTACTTTGAAACGGTAGACGCTGACCCGAAAAAGATTGACGAACTCTTAAAACTCGAAGCAGATCGTTTCATCCGTGCACGATTTACCGCGGCAGATTTAGCCAGTGAAATGACGGTGGTGCGGAATGAACTTGAGAACTCAGAGAAAGAACCCTCCCAACTTGTGCTCAGTGCGCTTGCCCGACATGGTTTTAACTGGCACGGCTATTCGCGTTCAACCATTGGCGCGCGCAGCGATATCGAAGGCGCTTCTTTTGCAGCATTGCAAGCATTTCACAAAAAGCATTACCGTCCAGATAACGCTGCGCTCATCGTCTCTGGTAACTTTGACTCGGCCAGAGTTTTGGCATTGGCTAGCAAGCTGTTTGCCGTCGCTCAAAACCCATCCACTGAAAAGCCATCGAACTGGACTCTGGAGAGCCCGCAGGCAATGACCAACAAAACAGAGCTTGTTTCATCCGCTGGCACCACAGTTGTCGCAAGTGCTTGGAAACTGCCAGGCATGAAAGAGCGAGATGCGCATGCCCTTGCGCTTGCTGCAGCATCTATTTGCGATTCTGATTGGGGGAGTTTGCGAAAAGACATCGTGCTCGATCGCAAGTTGGCAGTGTCTGCCAATTGTTTCACTTGGCATCAGACCGACTATGGGCGGTTCATTGCGTTTGCACGCGCAGATCAAAAAGCTGATGCGCATGCGCTTTCCCATGAGGTGGTCAAACACATTCAAGAGGCTGCTGCGCGAGGTGTGTCAACGGCTCAACTCGAAAGAGCGCGTTTGTCTGAGCTCAACAGTTTTCAAAAATCCCTCGATTCGCATGAGGCTGTTGCTGGCTTGGTCTCTCGGTCTGAAGCCGCAGGTGATTGGCGTTTGTTTTTGTGGGAGCGTGATGTGGTGTCATCCGTCACGCTTGAAGAAGCCAATGACGCTTTAAAAAAGTGGGTGGTGTCGCTGAATAGAAATGATGTGGTTTTAAGGCACGTCGATAACGCTTCGCCTTTAGTGTTTCCTAAGCCGACTGACGCTGAATCAAGAGTCAAGGGGCAGGTGTGGGCGAACTTTATTTCTTCTGCCGATGCTGCGCCCACAAGTCTTTTGGCCATCTCAACATCCACCGTGAAGTTCAATCTGAACAACGAAAGAGTCCAAGTTGCTTTGATCAAGAGGAAAACTCAGGGCGACAAGGTCTGGTTAGCGTTAGAAAACGACTATGGAAATCCTGCCCAACTGAAGCACAGAAAAGTCTCCTGTGATGCAGCTAGCGCCTTGATGGGCTTCGGCGGCAACGGATTGAGCCGTGATGCGCTCAGTGCGCGCATGGAGGGGTTGCAAGCAATTTGGCAGATCAATCTCGCTGGTGTTTATCTTGAAGTCCCACGACAAAACTTCATGGAAGCATTCAATGTTTTGATTTCAACATGGGCAAAGCCTCTGATGCCCGTCGTTGAGTTTGAGCGCTATAAAGCTTCCAGAATCGCCGCACTCGAGGCTGCCGTGACAGATCCAATTCAGGTGTCAGCCAATGAGGTGCGATTGCGATTTGACAACTATCCCGAAGGTCACTGGGGTCAACCCAAGGCATTTTCTGAGTTGATGGCGCAGACTCAAAACCTCGCTTATGAGGATGTGCTCAAGTGCAGCCAAGACTTCGCCAAACTGTCCCAGGTCCGAATGGGTGTGGTTGGAAACATCAATGCGGAAGTCATCCAGGACGCGTGGACCAAGGCTGATCTGGTCCATTCGGGGCCATCCACTTATGCGCGAGTGCCGACGCCTGTCGCACCTGTGAGCGTCGACACGACCCCAATCCATGTCACGATCCCGGGAAAAACCAATGCAAGGGTGACGGGCACAACCGTTGTGCCTATCCACTCTAAGTCAGATGATTTTCCAGCGCTGCAACTTGCTGTGTACGCTTTGGGTGGTAATTCAAGCAGTTTGATTTGGCTGCAGTTGCGTGAGACACAGGGGCTGGCTTACTCTTCAGGCATGCAGATTTCCCCATCTGCATTCGATGACCGCTCAACGATTCAGCTCTTTGCCACTGCCTCAAGTTCCAATGCTGACAAAGCGCTGGGTAGTCTTCAATCGGTGCTGATGAAGGTTCTTGCCGAGGGTTTCACACCTGAGCAGATTGACAGAGCCAAATCAGCTTGGATACAAAAACGCAAGGCCTCACTGGGGGATGAAAGGGGCTTTGCGTCAATTCTCGTCAACGCTTTGTACGACGGTCACGATTTTGAAGCGATGGAAGCGCTTGACCAAAAGATCAAAGCTGTCGATCACAAACTGGCCACTGCTGTTTTGAAAAAGTACGTGACCGAGTCCAACATTGTGTGGGCTGTAGGCAAAGGTCTTTGAACCGAATTGGCGCTGGTGTTTATTTGCTTTGACAAACAACCTGTTGTGCTTGTGATGGGTTTCGCAGATGTGTCTGAGGCATTTTTTGAATCCATTGGGTGATGTCTTCCAAAGTTTCTCGGGCGCTCAGTTGGCGCGTCAGCATATGCCAACCCTCTTTGTAAATGAGGGTGTCGGTTTGATGCGTCACAGATGCAGCGCCATTTAAGTGGGTCAACCAGTCGCACACCGGTTGCGGCGGAATTATTTTGTCGCGCAAACCGTACAACAACAAGGTGCGCTGAGGAGGGAATTTAGTTTGGTTTTGGGCGCGCCCCATGAGTTCGGTCAGCCCAGCCAAGCCGCTAACTCGGGCAGCTTTGATGACCAACGGGTCGCGGCTGAGATCGCGAGAGACTTCGGGGTCATCGGTGGGACGAATGCCTAGCGAGGGCAGGCCACGGCCCGTCAAGCTCATGTCTGGTGCGATCAGATTCATGGTGTACAGGCTCAGGCGTTGGTACAAGGGCATGCTTTGAGCCCCCCAGACAGCAGGGGCTTTGAGGATGAGTTGGTCTGCCGCAAGGCCAGGTGTTTCGCTGGCCGCCACCAGCAACACAGCGCCTCCCATGCTTTCGCCGATCACCGTCAAAGGGAAATCAGGATGGCGCTCATGCAGTTGTGCGGCGATGTGGCGCAAATCGTCGACCAACGCTTGAGATCCAGGCCAAACTCCAGGCAGTCGGTTGGCACCAAAGCCGCGTTGATCATAGGCATACACCGTGGCCTGAGTTTCAGCGCTCAGGTGCTGCGCCAAGCGCTCAAACGATTTGCTGTAGTCGTTAAAGCCATGCACCCCAAGCACGATGTGCTGAGGCTTGTCGTGGTGCCAGATGCGTGCTGCCAGTTTGGAGCCATCCGCAACATTGAAGTGCGAGAGGCGAGGTGGCTGAGGACTGCTTGGTGTGGATTTGTCAGCAGCCAAGGCTTGCGATGAAGGCGCAAAGTAAACCGCCACCACAGAGATCAATGCTGTGGCGAACCAATGCTTGAGCCTCATCCCCAAACGGGTTTGACACAAGCATTGGGGTCGTTTGCTCCGTTCTGTGTGCGGTGTTTGCTTCAATGCTGCGTTCAATGATGCCTATCAGCGTAGCTTACCCAAAGCGCGCAGCACCTTTTGTGGTGTGATGGGCTGAGAGAACACATGTGCGTCAAAGGGTGACATCGCATCGTTGATGGCATTCATCACAGCTGCAGGCGCGCCGGCGGTGCCCGCTTCACCGGCGCCCTTGGCGCCTAGTTTGGATGTGGCAGTTGGGGTCTGAACGTGTGCCACCTCAATGTCGGGCATCTCTGCAGACATGGGCACCAAATAATCGGCCATGCTGGCATTGACCATCAAACCGCTGTCATCGTAAAGACATTCCTCGAGCAATGCGCCGCCTATGCCTTGCACGATCGCACCTCGCATTTGTTCATCAACCAGCATCGGGTTGAGTACGCGACCGCAGTCCTCGACGGCCCAGTGCTTGAGCAATTTGACAAAGCCTGTTTCCACGTCCACTTCAACGTAAGACGCCTGCACGCCGTTTGTAAAGATGAAAGGGAAGTCTCGCTGTGCGTAATGCCGCGTGACCATGAGCTCTGGCGTGAAGTCCGCCGGGAGGGTGTCGGATCGAAAATAGGCGACACGCCCCAACTCAGCCAAGGGTAGGAGATCTTGCCCACTGCTCGCGTCAACAACCCTGTCGCGTCGCACCGCCAAAGTATTGCTGTCGCGCTTGAGGATGACGGCAGCCACTTTGAGAATGTTGTCTCTCAGCGCTTGCCCTGCTAGCAACACAGCTTCGCCTCCAATACCGGCTCCGCGGGAGGCCCAAGTGCCGCCGCCATAAGGCGTGGCGTCCGTGTCGCCCGTGACCACGCGGACTTTGCTGATATCGACCCCGACGGCATCGGCAGCGATCTGCTGATAAATGCCCTCAGTGCCTTGGCCTTGCTCGCCCACACCAATCAGAACCGTGATGTGACCCTCTGGATCTAGGCGAATCGTCGCGCCGTCTTGGGAGGCAATGCGGGCACCACCGACGCCGTAAAAAGCAGCGCTCGGGTTGGTGAGCTCAATGACTGTGGCAAAGCCAATGCCTCTGAATACGCCTTGCTTGCGCAATGCGGCCTGTTCTACCCGAAGCGCGTCATAGTTCATGAGCTCACGAAGCTTTTGAAGGCAGGCCTCATGGGAAAGAATTTCCAACTTGATGCCCGAGATACCAGCAGTTGGATAGGCATTGTCGGGAATCACATTGAGTTCACGAATCCGTAAGGGGTCCATGCCGATTTTTTGTGCTGCTAAGTCCACCAGAGCTTCGGTCACCGCGCAGGCGATAGGGTGCCCCACGCCGCGGTACTGGCAGGTGGGCGTTTTGTTTTGGAACACGACATCGAGCTTGGCTCGGTAATGCTTGTGCTTGTATGGCCCTCCCACCAGATTGACCACTTGGTTGCCTTCAATGGCGCTGGTGCGCGGGAACATGGAGTAGGGCCCAATGCCTGTGAGATCCTGCATGTCAAAGCCCAAAATTTCACCGTCGCGGTTCACCGCAATGCGAGCTTGGATGAAGTGGTGCCTTGCATGTATATCGCTGGTAAAGCTTTCCAGTCGATCGGCCACAAATTTGACCGGACGGCCCAAGATGATGGAAAGCGCCACAGTCGCAAAATCGTCTGGATAAGCATGAACTTTGATGCCAAAGGAGCCGCCGACATCCTTGCACACGACGCGAATGGCGCTGGCGGGCAAATTGAATTGGCGACCGTAAAGGTCTTGCATCATGTGCGGGGCTTGGCACGAGTGGTACACCGTCAAGCGCTGTTCCGCTGGACTCCAATGTGCGATTTGCGCGCGGGGTTCTAGCGTCACACCCGTGTGGCGTCCAAACTCAAAATCAATTGCCGCGACGACGTCAGCCTTGGCAAAAGTCTCATCGACTTGACCCACATCGAGAGAGCGTGTGAAACACAGGTTATCGCCAAGCTCTGGATGGATCAAGGGCGTGGAAGGCTCCAAGGCGCGTTGCATGTCAGTGGCAGCTGGCAACTCTTCCCAGTCGACCTCCACATAAGCCAAAGCGTCCTCTGCTTGGGCTCGCGATTCTGCAACCACCGCCACCACGGGCTCACCCTGCCAGCAGGCGCGTTCTAGCGCGAGAGGGTATTGCGGTGCCGATTTCATGCCGGCCAAGTGGCTCAGGGTTGCTACCCAAGGTTGGCAGACCTTGGCCAAGTCTTGTCCGTCCGCCACCAGCAGCACGCCGGGCATGGCACGCGCAAACTCTGAGTTCACAGACTTGATCCGCATGTGCGCAACTGGGCTGCGCCAGAACACCACATGCCCCATGCGCGGTAACTCAATGTCGTCCAGGTACTGGCCCAAACCTTGGGTCAGCCGTTCAATGCCACCTCGGGGAACTGAGGTACCGATGTAGCGCTGGTCATCACTGACAGGGGATAGCGGTGACGTGTGGTCCACGCTGGGTTCAAGGTTGACGGTATCGCGCTTCATGCCAGTGCCTCCTGACGTTGCTGCAGGACGTCACAGATGGCGTCTACGATGGCTTGGTAGCCGGTACAGCGACAGTAATTGCCTGAAATCCAATCACGCACCTCGCCGCGCGTGGCGTTTGGAAGGGTCTCCAGCAGCTCTTTGGCTGCCATCAGCATGCCCGATGTGCAAAAGCCACATTGCAAAGCGTTGCGACGGACAAAAGCTTCTTGCAGATCGCGGATGATGCCCGTCGCGCTCAGGCCCTCAATGGTCTGCACCTGCCCACCGTCGGCTTGGACGGCCAAGGTCAGGCAGCCACGCACAATCTTGCCGTCGAGTTCAACCGTGCAGGCGCCGCAAACGCCGTGTTCGCAGCCCAAGTGGCTGCCTTTGAGTCCCAGGTCATCGCGCAAGAAATCCACCAGATGGGTACGTGGCTGCACACTGCATTGGTGCGCTTTGCCGTTGACAGTGACTTTGATGGGGTAGAGATCAGCCATGGTTATTTCCTTGTCGGCTTAGACGTTAACGGAATGGGGCAGCATGCGCTGCAACAGCACACCGATCAGGTGACGTTTGGTGTCTGGCGTGTTGGTGAGGTCGGGCAGCGGATCGACTTCCTCACGCAGGCATGCCACGGCATCCGCCACCAGGTTGGCGTCCAGCGCGCGGCCTTCAAGCAGCGCCTCGGTTTTGCGTGCACGCAGTGGGGTAGCGTCCAAACCCAGAAGCGCAATGCGTAAGCCGCGCAGCGCAGCGCCTTCACGGCGTGCCGTAGCGGCCATGCCAACGATGGCGTAATCGCCGTGGCGGCGCGCCAATTCGCTGAAGCCAAACCAATGGTCTTTTTGCGCCAACGGGAGTTCGCAAGCGATCAGCAGCTCGTCGGGCTGCAGGGCAGTGCTGTAGAGGCCCGTGAAAAAATCGTCAGACGCAATTCGGCGTTCGCCTTGCGGCCCTTGTGCGATCACGGTACCACCCAAAGCCAGCAAGCAGGTGGGCCATTCAGCGGCCGGGTCGGCATAGGCAATGGAGCCACCCCAAGTTCCGCTGTTGCGAATGGCACGGTGTGCAATGTGGGGCGCTGCCGCCTTCAAAAGAGGGGCGTGTTGCGCCACCAATTCGCTGAACTCAATCTCGGTATGCGTGACCAAGGCACCTATGCGCAGTGCATCGCCGTGCAAGCGGATCCCTTTCAGTGACTCAATACCCGTGATATCAATCACCCACTGGGGCTCAGACAAGCGCATGTTGAGGGTGGCCATGAGCGTTTGGCCGCCGGCGAGCAGGCGGGCGTCATCGCCATGCGCTTGCAGCAAATCAATGACCTGACTGATTGCTTTGGGCTTGATGTAGTCAAAAGAAGCTGCTTTCATTGGGGCGCACTTTCAAGAAGTCAATAAATCAGGAGCCGAGCAAGGAGCCTAGCCAAACGCCGAAACCTGTAGATAAGGCACCTAAAACAAACCACAGAACCCGTGTGGCCTCAATGCTAGACGCCGATGGGCTTGCAGCAGCGGGGGCAGGAGAGTTGGTGGCGACTGAAGCTGCTTCGCTCTTGGGGCCCGCTTGGCTCGCATGGGCCAAATCTGGGGCTGCACCGTCCGCCATCTGCTCATTGAAAGCCTTGAAAAACTGGTCGGCCATTTGTTTGGCCGCGGCGTCGATCATGCGGCCACCCACCAGACCCAGCTTTCCGCCAATTGCGGCCTGAGCGGTGTAGCGCAAACGCGTGCCGTCTGATTCGTCGGTCAGTTCAACATTGGAATGGCCCTTCGCCATGCCAGCTGCTCCCCCTGAGCCTTGGAAGCGCAAAACGCAGCCTTCATTGGGACGAATGTCTTCCATACGCACGTGACCCACAAAGCGAGCACGCACGGGACCAACTTTGACGGCTACACGTGCTGTCCGCTCGGTAGGGCTGGTGGCCTCCATGCCCTCACAACCTGGGATGCAACGCGTCAAGACAGCGGGGTCGTTAAGTCCAGCCCACACCTTGTCTCGTGGCGCATTGATCAGAATGTCTCCACTTAATTCCATGCCATCAATCCTCGAGTTTTCAGGTTTTTTTATTGATGCAACAGTTTAGTTTGTGAGGAGGCCCATCGCCATAGGTGTGTCCACTGAGCGTCCCTTGTTTTGAGGCTTGAGTTTCTCAAAAGTTGCGGGTAAAGCCCGATTAAATTACATAAATCATCATGTTAAGCGTCTACTTGATACGACTTGAGACGGTCTAGCGTTTTATGAAATCTCAACAAAAGCTCATGTACTTCGGCCTCAGAAATGATCAGTGGAGGGCAAAAGGCAATGGTGTCGCCAATGGCACGCACAATCAATCCTTCTGACTCTGCAATGCGCGCACATTCTCGACCATACTTTGGCAAAAGTTCGACCCCTGCTAACAGTCCGATCCCTCGAACCTCTTTGACCAAAGGGTGATTCTGAAGTTGTTTCAGCCCGTTCAATAGGCTTGGACCCACCTGTTGCACATGAGCGACGATATTGAGTTCTTCATAGATTTTGAGGGTCTCTAAGGCGACGGCTGACGCTACCGGATGGCCTGAATAAGTCATGGTCAATCCAAACAGACCTAGCTCACCACTTTGGCGCTCAATGGCCTCATAAACACGGGGGCCGATCATGAGTGCCGAAATGGGAATGTAGGCACTTGATAAGGCTTTTGCGCAGATCAAAAGATCCGGTTGAAGCTTCATGGTGGTCGAGCCAAACATCTCCCCGGTTCGCCCAAATGCTGTGACGACCTCGTCGCACACCAACAAGATGTCGTGTTTTTTCAAAAGTAATTGCAGTTGCTCGTAATAACGAGCGGGCGGCACAACAATGCCCCCTGCGGCCATCACGGGCTCAACAAAAAATGCCGCGATGGTGTTGGCACCTTCCGTATCGATGAGGCGTTCAATATCGGCAATCAGCCGATCGCTGAAGGTTTCTTCGGATTCACCTTGTGTCGCATTGCGCGTGAAGTGCGGCGTTGTCACATGCAAAAAACCTGGCAACGGTAGATTGAATTTGTCATGTGCGTAGCTAGCCCCTGTCAGGCTTGCTGCAGCAATCGTGTTGCCGTGATAAGCCAGATGGTGAGAGATAAATTTCTTTTTTGCAGGCTGCCCCAATGCGTTCCAAAAATACCAACTGAGACGCGCCGCACAGTCAATAGCCTCAGACCCAGTGCTCGCAAACCAAATTCTGGACATGGGCGCTGGCGCCATAGATAAAAGCTTTTCGGCCAAAGCGATCACTGGCGGGTGACTCTTATGGTTCGTCAGTGGGTAATAAGCGAGCGTCATCATTTGTTGATGAGCCACATCGGCAAGACGTTGATTGCCATACCCCAGAGCGATGCACCACAAGCCAGACATGGCCTCGATGTATTCGCGCCCATGAATATCTCGAACCCATACGCCTTTGCCAGACTCAATCACGCTGGCGCCGCGCTTGGCATGCAACGATAGATCCGTCAGACCATGCACAACGGCCTGGGCATCTCTGGCTTGAAGAGAGTCGATGTCCGACATGAGCGGCCTTTCAATATTGGCTATGTTTTAGAACTTTTTTAAGTTTAGGGTCGTCAAAAATTTAGCTTTTGGAGCGTGTGATGCCGTTGCGGTGTTCCATCACTGCACAGACCGAAGCGGTGTCTTGCATTTCAAACCCTTGCTCAATCGCTTCGTCATGGATCTTGGCGGCCAGATGAAACAAGGGCGTATCTGCTGCAAGCGTGTCGATGTACCCACTGATGATCGAAATGTCTTTGTGCATCAGGCGGTGGGTGGCCGAGAGCCCAGTTTGGTAATCCCCAGCCACCATCATTGGCCCCCTCACTTCTAGGATGCGTGAGCTGCCGGCACCGCCAAAGAGCGCCTTGTAGGCTGACTCTGGCGTGATGCCAGCCTTCTGCGCAAAGGCAAACGCTTCAGCGGTGGACACATTGTGGATGGTCACCAGCAGGTTGGCGACGTACTTCATCTTTGAGCCGTTGCCAAAAGCCCCCAGATCATGGGTGAGGCGACCAATGCCTGCGAAGACCGGCATCATCCTCTCCACGCCCTGTGCGTCACCGCTGGCAAACACAATCAGGTCGCCCTTGGCCGCTTGCGCACCGGTTCCACTGACGGGGGAGTCCAGCAAGGTGCCGCCCGCCGCTTGCAGGGTTTGCATGGCCTGCACTTTGTCTTTCATGGCCAGCGTGCAGGTGTCAGCCACCACAATTTCCCGAAGTCGCGGACCCAGCCCCGCCAACTCGGTCATCACTTGATGCAAAGCCTGTGGACTTGGTAATGACGTGATGATTTCTGTGCACAGTGATGCCACGTCTACCGCTGATTTTCCGGGCTGCATGCCCTCAGCCTGAAGCTCTTGAACTCGCGCGGTGTCCAGGTCATAGCCGACCACCTGAAAGCCATTTTTTAATAAATTACGGACATAGGCTGAGCCCATGATTCCCAGACCGATGACGCCGACTGTTTTCAATTGAAGCTCCTTCACGGTTGCCAGTTTTACAAGTTAAATCTTAAGCAAGGGCAACATCAGACCTTGATCTCGATGTCGCACAGCAACGGGTCGCCCGCCAGCGCCACTTCGTTTTCAATGAGACGGCCACAGCCTGGGCAGAAAAACTGTCGGAACACGGGCTCGTCATCAATGTAGCGGCGATAGTCGCCCACCAAGGGGTTCGATGCGGTGATCGGTGACGTCTCCATGGCGCAGCCCAACTTGTAGTTTTGCTGCAGCGGGCCGAGGTCGGTGGCGCAGCCAAGGCAGCACCAACGCTTGCGATCTTTCGCTGGCGCCTTAGGGTCCAGTCGAACGCCCAGATTGGCGGTGGCCTCGCGCAGCAATTTGCCATCCAGTTGTCGCAGTGCAGGGGCTTTCGCGCTTCGCGGATGCTTCTTGCGCGCCTGCTGCCGCTTGCTGCGCAGTTGCTCGGTTGCTGGCGCATCAAGGCTGCCATCTGCCGCGATGACGACGCCGTAGATCTGGTGCGCAGCCTCGGCAGAGACGGCCATGTTTTCGGTCACGTCGAACGCCACTTGGGCGGGGTCTCGTTCGAGCGGATCGCCAAAACCGCCGCCGCCTGTCCAAGTCACCGAATACACATCCTTGGGGTTTTGGGTGAAGTTCTGCTGGCGCAGTCCCAGTGTTTCTTCGCGACCGCCAACTTCGTTGATGTCACCCGGCAAGGTGCTGCGCTTGAACATTTGATCAATGTCGCTGTCGCGGTGGAACTTATAAATGTTGACCGACGCGGGGTAGCCGCCCATCATGCCGGTGGATGTGGGAATCGCATTGCCCGACGACAACGTGTCATGGGTGATGGCCGTTGTGCCGTGCGGAATGAAACACGATTCGGCCGACATGCCCCCACGGAACTGTCCCGCGCCACCCGAGTCAACCACTTCTTTGCGGTAGAGGAACAGCAGGGGGAAGGTTTGCTCGGTGTGCTCGATGTTGGGCAGTTTGCAAATCGGGGTGCGCGACTGGCCGCCGGTAGAAATGCCATCTGCGCCGGCAAAAGCCCCAATGGCGCCGCCAATCGGGTCAACCAATATGTAGCCATAGGGGTCACCCCATTGGTCGGTCCCACGAAAGATCGTCGCAGGCCACTGGCTGGTGCCACCAATACACATGATGTCATGGCGCATTTTTTCATCGCCAAAGATCATTTTGCTCAGCACGTTGTAGGTGGGGTAGAGTGAAATCTCCATCGCTTGCACGGGTGCGGTGGACACCGATGCCGGAAAGTTTGCGCTGTTCATGGTGCCTGGCGTCGCATCGTAAGTGACATGTCGCAAGGCCCCGCCGATGGCAAAGTACTGATCCCAGCACAACAGCTGGTTGAGCGCCACCATGATCGAGCCTCGCCAACCTGAGAAGGTGGCGTTCATGGCCCCATCTTGTTCGGCGGTTCCTTCATTGCGGAAAATCAGTTGGTCACCCTTTTTTTCCAGGCTCAGCATGACCCGGTGCGAGCGGCGGTCGCCAGGCCGACAGCACTCCACATAGGTTCGATCGCGCCAGATGCCATCAGGCAGACGTTTCATTTTTTCCAAAAATGCGTGCTCGCCATCGTTGAGAATTTTGCGCATCACCGCTTTCACAACGTCAGCGCCGTAGCGTTTGAGGAGCGCCTCTACGCGCGCTTTGGCGGTGTTGTTGCCCGCCAGCTGTGCGCGGAAATCCAGCGCCACGGCTTCAGGCTTGCGTGAGGCACGCAGATACAGCTCTTCGATGTCACGGCGAATTTCCCCACCCTCGATGATCTTGACAGGGGGCAGCAAGATGCCTTCTTCGTAGGCACTTTCCGCCGCCAAACAAAAGCTGGAGGGAGTGATGCCACCAATGTCGTACTGGTGCAGACAGTTGGTGACCCAGCAAAACAGCTCGCCCTCGTGGAAGACTGGGCAAATCAGCATCACGTCTTGCTGGTGTGCCGCACCCACCCAAGGATCGTTGGCCAAAAACATGTCGCCGTCGCGGATACCCGGGTTGTCCGATCGGTTCTCCAAGATCCACTTCACCTGCGTGTCAGTGACGCCGGACATGTACTGCATGTAGGGGCCGAAAAAGACAAACTCACCGTCTTCGGTCAGGATGGACGGGTTGAGGTCGAGCGCATACATGGCCACCGGTGAACCCGACAAACGTTGGATGGTGGCGCCATGCTCCTCATTGATGTTCCACAGGCTGTGGCGCACCACCTCGTAGGTGATAGGGTCAACCTTGTTGCTGGCCTTGCGGTGCAGCTTGAGCTTGGGCGAGATGGTGAGTTTTTCGGGCGGAATGTAGCCGCCCTTGATGGCATCAAAGCCGCGACGTTGGGTGCTGGTGCTCTGGGTCATGGTTCATTTCCCGAAGTGAAGTTCAAAATTACCCAGTGCATCGACCTGCAGCACTTGCTGCGGTTGCACCACGATGTTGGTGTCGGTGGTTTCCACCACCGCTGGTCCTTTGACCTCTTGGCCAAAGCTGATTTGGGCACCGTCATAAATCGGTGTCTTGACAGACTTGCCCAGGTCGCTCCAGTACACCGTTCGGTGACCGGTGCGTGCCGCCGATGCATCGGCGGGCTTGCGCTTGACTTTTCGGCGTAACTTGAGCGATTGGGTCGCGCTGCGAGCTCGCACGCGGAAGGTCACCATCTCCAAGCGGGCATCGCCATAAGACGAGCCCTTGCCGTAAATGGTTTCGTAGCGTGTGTAGAACGCCTGCTCCAGTTGTGCCAGCAGGGCCAAGGTGAGGCGGGGCGAGCTGCGGTCGACCGCGGTGGGCAATTCGACCTCCACCTCGTTCATCTGGCCGCGGTGGCGCATGTCGATCGAGAAACGCAGCTGTACCGCCGCGGGCTTGATACCGTCGCGTTTCATCTGGTCCATGGCCCGCTTGCTCAGACCGGTCAGCACGCGGTTCACTCGGGCCAGCTCGAAGGTGGAGCTCTGGATTTCTACCTGCTCATGCACGTGCAGGATGTCAGCCGTGGCCGCGCCAAAAGCACACCAGGTCGACGCGATGCGGTTCAAGGGAATCAGCACTTTTTGAACGCCCAATTCGCGGGCAAACACACCCGCGTGAACGGGCCCAGCGCCACCAAAAGCAAACACGGTGAAGTCGCGTGGGTCCAGGCCTTTTTCCACTGTGGTTTTGCGGATGATGTCGGCCATCTTGAACTCAGCGATCTTGGCAATACCCGCCGCCGTCTGCATCAGGCTCAGTCCGATCTCGCGGGCGACCTTTTCGACGGCTTGTACCGACTTTTCGCGGTCTAGCTTGATGCGTCCACCCAAGAAATTATCTGGATCGATATAGCCCAGCACCACATCGGCATCGGTCACGGTAGGCACGGTGTTGCCCTTGCCATAACAGGCGGGGCCTGGGTCGGCGCCCGCCGATTCAGGACCCACCCGCAAGGTGTGCGTCACCGCATCGACCCGCGCTAGCGAACCGCCGCCCGAGCCGATGGCCTGGATGTCGACCTTGGGAATGAAATATTCATACTGCGCCACATTCGCCACGGAGTTGTAAGCGGGTCTGCCTCCGGCGATCACGCCCACGTCAAAGCTGGTGCCCCCCATGTCGGTGGTGATGATGTCGGGACAGCCAATCAGTTGGCCCAAGTACTGCGAAGCAGTCACGCCTGAAACTGGGCCTGAGTCGAGCGTGAGCAGGGGTGCTTCAATCGCACGGTCTACCGAAATTGAGCCGCCGCCGCACGAGGTGATTTGCAAAGGATGGCGGTAGCCGGCCTTTTTGAGCTGTTCGACCAATTGGCGCAAATAATTGGAGGTGACAGGGCCGATATAGGCATTCAATGCGGCGGCTGTCAACCGCTCGTACTCACCCCACTTGGGTGCCAGCTCCACCGAGCAGCTGATGAAGGCATGCGGTGCGCGCTTTTGAATGATCTGCTTGATACGTAGCTCGTGTTCTGGGTGCTTGAACGACCACAGCAAGCATACGGCGAAGGACTCCACGCCCAAAGCGAGCAACTCGTCCACGCAGCGTTCGACCTCTTTTTCGTTCAACTCAACCACCACATCGCCCATGCAGTCAACACGCTCGGAAACCCCTCGGATGTAACGCTTGGGCACGATGGGTATGGGTTTTTGACTTTCTGGGAAATGCACCAATTGGTTCAGATGGCGAGAGTCAATCCCCCGCGAACCCCGCATGATGTGAATGATGTCCTCATGGCCCTTCGTCGTGATCAGTCCTACTCGGGCCCCACGACGCTGGATCAAGGCGTTGGTGCCCACCGTGGTACCGTGGGTCAACAGCCGTATGCGGCTGCAAAACTCGGCAAAGGGCAGACCTAGGCGCTCGGCCACGGCTGCCATCGAATTCAGCATGCCCTGGGCAAAATGGGGGGGTGTTGAGGGTGATTTTGCCGCCACCAACTCACCGGCGTCAGTGATCACGACGCAATCGGTGAAGGTACCGCCAATGTCTACCCCGACTTGGAAACTCTCCATCCTTGGTACTCCTGGTGATTGTCGAGACGCCCCGCCCGGCGGGCGTTTGGCTTGACTCGAGTCACTTCATTTGAGCGTATGCTTGCGCTCAAGATCATGTCCAAGAGGCATAGGTCCCATGCCATCGTTGTCATGCCTCAGCGGATGACGTTGGTGCTCAGAGGCTCAAAAATCGCATCCTCAGGGCAGGCAGCGGGCGCCGGGCCATTGGCCAGATCGGACTTGAGTGCCACAGATTTCAGCAAGTTTGTCGCGCAGTTTGTGCCCGGCCAACGACAGGCTTTGATCCCGTTGCGTCACCAGTGTCCAAGTGATAGACAAATTTTCAATCGGTGCGATGGTCACCCTACCTTGCCGATGGGCCAGGGCCACGGCGCTGAAGGGAAGCACGGTGAACCCCTGTCCTTCCACGACCAATTCCAGCAGCATGCGCGCCGAGTTGGTTTCTAAGGCCGGCAACAACTTGCGCTGTAATTGCGCCAGTGACTGGTCGATGATCCGGCGCATCGCATTGGGTCGGCTGGTCAAGATCATGCGACGCTCAAGCAAGCACTCGGCGCTGACCGGTTTGTCCGCACTGAGGCGGCCCTTGGCTGGCCCCACCAGTAACAGTGGTTCTTGCAAAACGGGTCGGCTGATCAACATGTCCAAGGGCTCGGCATCGGAGACTAAAGCCGTATCGAGTCGGCCGGTCAGCACACCTTCGTGAAGCCAGGCGCTCAGGCCTTCTTGCACATGAACTCTGACCTCGGGGTAGCTGCGGCAATAGGCGTCTACCAGGGGCACACTCACAAGCTCAAAAAGTGACGGGGGCAAACCCAGTCGCAGCTCGCCTTGAGGCCGGTGCGCATACATACCAATGTCATCCTGCAACTGACGCATTTGCTGCAACACCGTACGCGAGCGTTCCAGCAGCGCTATTCCAGCAGGTGTCAATTGCACGCCCTTGTCAGAACGCAGAAAAAGCAAAACGCCAAGCTCTTTTTCAAGCGCTTGCATTTGCCTTGTCAACAAGGGTTGGGAGACGTGCAGCACGCTGGCTGCACGGGTCATGCTGCCCAGCTCCGCGATGTGCTGAAACAGCGTCAGTTGCTTGAGATTCAACGTCTACTGCCTTGTGTGAAAAGTCAAATCAGTATGGCATGTGCGCCATCCCAAAAAGTCAGTGAATTCCCCAGTCTATGAGGGATACGACTTGATCACTGCAAGGCAATTCGCTTAATGGCTGCCGCCTAAGTAGAAGCTCTTGACAAGATCGTTTTCTTTCAAAGCAGCGACATCGCTGTGAAACACGATCTCTCCATGAACAATGATGTAGCCGTAATCAGCCACGCGCATCGCTTGGTTGAAATTTTGTTCGGCCATCAATACTGTCAACTGATAGCGGTCTTTGAGCTCTTTGAGTTTGGTGATGGTTTGAGACACCAACAGAGGCGACAAACCTACCGAAGGCTCATCCACCAACAACAAACGCGGCGAGGACATCAGAGCGCGCGCAATGGCCAACATTTGTTGTTGCCCACCAGACATCGAGCCCGCTAACTGCTTGCGCCGCTCAGCCAAAACTGGAAATGCTTCAAAACTGAAGGCCAAGTTGTCGGCGATCTGTGAGCGAGCCTGTTCGCGATAAGCGCCTAAAAGCAGGTTCTCCTCCACTGTCAGCTTGGGGAACAAACGACGACCCTCAGGCACCAAGGCAACGCCTAAGTTGACAATTTCTTGGGTAGAAAGTTGGGTCAGATCATGTGTTTGACCATCGATCTCTAAATGGATAGAGCCACGCGAAGGACGAACCATGCCCATCACACACTTCATGAGCGTGCTTTTGCCATTGCCATTGGTACCGAGCAACGCCACGGTTTGTCCTTGGCTGAGATTCAAGCTCACGCTGTGAAGCGCGCGCACTGCACCATAGCTGGCAGCAATATCTTTGATGTCTAATTTAATCGCCAAGGTAAGCCCTTTGAACTTGTGGATTAGCTACAACGGATTTAGGGTCACCATCACAGATGATTTGCCCTGCGTCCAAACACACGAGACGTTCTGAGAAGCGCATCACGGCCTGCATGATGTGCTCAATCATGATGATGGTGATGCCTTGCTTGTTCAGCTTGATCAAGATGTCCAACACGTCATCGCATTCGCTGCCTGACAGACCTGCCATGGCTTCGTCAGAAATCAGCAGTTGCGGTTTGGCGGCCATGGCACGTGCCAACTCCATCTTTCGCAACTCGACTTGCGACAGCGACGAGGAACCGGCGTGCGCTTTGTCTGCCAAACCCATTTCAGTCAAAATCTCAAGCGCCTGATCACGTGCTTTGGCACCACTGACGCCTCCTACATAGGCCAAGGGCACCATGAGATTTTCTAAAACGGTCATGCTGTGAAATGGACGTGGGATCTGAAAACTACGCGCTATCCCCAGACGTGTACGCGCATAGGCAGGCAAGCTGTGAATGGCTTTGCCGTTGAACACAATATCGCCCAAGTCATTTTGCAAGGCACCAGAGATGCAACTGATCAAGGTGGTTTTTCCAGAACCATTGGGGCCAATCAGGCCTAGGCGCTCACCTTTGCGAATGGACAAGTTCACCCCGCTGAGCGCGGTGAAGCCACCAAAGTTTTTGCCTACGCCCTTTACTTCGAGGATGTTTTCCATTTTTTAATCAATCCAATCACGCCATCAGGGGCGGCAACCACGAACACAACAAGCAAGACACCGACCACCAACACGTTGAGCTCACTCGAAATAGTGACCGTCACGATTTGCTGCAAGGTTCCCAAAATCAAAGCGCCAATCAAGGGCCCCGACCAATGAGAAGTACCCCCAATGATCGGCATGGCAAGCGCAATCACTGCGTAGTGCAAATTGAATGTGGATGCAGGTTCGATATAGCTCAAATACATGGGCATCGGGGCACCTGCGACGCCCAACAGCGCACCAGAAATGGCACATGCAATCAGTTTGAGTTTCAACGTCGGCACACCTGAACAGTCAGCGGCTTCTTCAGAATCACGCACCGCGCGCAAACCTTGACCGATGTGAGAGTTTTGTACATAACGTGCAATGGAAACGGCCAACACTGCCATCAAGGTCATGACGACAAACAACATGCGCGTGTAGGAGTCAAACAACCAAACCTCGCCGGGTCGCGTGAGCTGTAAACCAGTGGCGCCTCCCAAGAAGCGTGTGTTCATCACAACCGCTTCAAGGATGAAGACCACCGCCACAGTGGCGATAGAGAAGAAAATACCTCGCAGACGCAGTGTCAGCATACCCACTGCCAATCCGAGCAAGCCAGCCATGACCGCCCCTGCCAAAATCTGCACCATGATGGGCGCGTTGAACAGCAGGTGAACAGCGAGTGCACTGTAAGCACCCACCCCCACAAAGCCAGGAACGCCGAAGTTCACGTAGCCGGCGTAACCCCCCAAGATATTCCATGCTGTGGCCAAAACAATGGCTTGAAGAACCACAAAGCCAGCAAAAAAAACATACTCATTGACACCCGAGAGTGCCAACGCAGTGGCCGCCACAATTGCCAAAGCCGAAACAAACCAGTATTTCATGTTCACTTACCTGCCAAAAAGGCCTTGTGGCCGAATCCCGAGCATCAATAGCAACAAACCGAATGCGACGGCAGTTGCCCAAGATGCACCAAACATTGTGAGCACAATTGACTCTGCCACACCCAAAACCAAACCAGCAACCAAGGTGCCGCTCATGCTGCCCATACCCGCCAGCACCACCACACAAAACGTTCGACCAATATAAATGCGGTCCATCGTGGGATCGACGGGGCTGACAATAATCAACATCGCACCGGCCAGCGCATTCACCGAAGTTGCAATGCCAAATGCAAGTTGCTTGATCTTGACGGGGTCAGCGCCCATCAAGCGCAGTGCACCTTCGTCTTGACCGACGGCTTTGATGGCGCGGCCAACAAAGGTGCGAGAGAAAAAGTTTGTCAATACCACGGTCAATAACAAAGCCACCGCAGCAGCCACTACCAAACGGTAAGGAATACGCAGCTCACCGACGCGCAAACTTGCACCAATGTAGTCGGCCTCCGCAGAACGCTGGTCAACACCGAAAGCGAGCACCAGCAAAACTTCCACAATGAAAGCAATGCCAAAGAAAAAGGCCAGCCCGTTGACACCTGACGCGCTGCCACGACTCTCAAAGGTTTCGTAGTAAAAGCGATACAGCAACATGCCAACCAGAAAAAATACCGGCATGAGCAGCAATCCTGAAATCAAGGGATCAAGACCCCAGCCGCCCAGTAAATAAGCCCCATATGAGCCAACTATCAGCAACGCTGGGTGCGCCACATGAGGCACATCTAGCAAACCAAAAGCCACTGATAACCCTAAGCTGACAGCGGCGTAAAAACACCCCAGCAGCAGGCCAAATATGACTGCTTCATACAGAAGCTCGAATGAGAACATCATTGTTTATCAACCAAAACGAGTCGAGGGTTGTGGTGCACAACCCTCGACATGGGCCAAACCAAGCTGAGCAAGTTACTTTGCTTCGGCTGCTTTTAGATAAGGCGAAATAAAGTCGCCTGTTTTGTCTGCAACTGGTGAAAGAATCACTTGTCTGGCTGGACTGCGGAACTGCTCTTGGTCCTTGTCTTTCAGACCACGGAACTGAGCTGTGACCAAACGCACGTTGGCACGTTCACCGTTTTCGTCAAAACGAATTGGCCCCACGATGGTTTTCATTTCATTCTTACGCAAGTAATCCGCCAGTTTGCGGTCGTCAATGCTCTTCGTGGCATTGATGGCCTGCTCCAGCATTTCACCAATCGCGTAGTTGAAAGGGGACAGGTAGAAGCCGAGTTCGTCTGTGTTTTCAGCCTTCGCGCGGACGGTGTAGCGCTTCAAGAAAGCTTCCACACCTGGCAATGGCATACCAGGCACATAAGAGTGGAAGTTGGTGATGCCGTTGAGCTTGCTACCCAAGTTCACAGCGATGGGCGTGAATTGCAAGCCCACCATGGCGCCACCCACGATCTTCACCTGAGAACCCAAACCGATCTCGCTGATCGAGTTGACGATGGCCGCTGATGCGCCAGGGTAAGAAGCCACGAAGACGATCTCAGCATTCGAGGCACGAATGGCGCGGATCAAAGATGAGAAGTCTTTGGTGGTAGGGGGGTAGTTTTGATCGTAAACAATGTTCAAGCCCAATGACTTGAAATAAGGGCGAGCACCATCAGCCAAGTTTTGTGCAAACTCGCCGTCTTCTGCCAAGATCGCAACTGTTTTGGCACCTGTGGAGCGTCCAGCCTCCATGAAGCCCTTGGCCCAACCTTCAGCCGTATTCCAAGGCGCATTGTTGAACCACATGTCGTGTTTGGTTTTCGCATTGACTTGGAATGAGAAGTTACCCATCAACAGTTTTTGTCTTTGCTTGACCAGCGGCATGATTGGCGCGGTCGGGCCAGTGGCGTAAGGCGCAATCAACAAATCAACTTTGTCCACGTCGAGCAGTTTGGTGTAGATGCCGGGTGTGTTTGCAGGGTTGCTTTGGTCGTCGTAATAAATGAATTCAACTTTACGGCCAAGCAATCCACCTTTGGCGTTGACATCTTCAACCCACATGCGAATGGCCAAAAGCGCAGCTTTGCCGCCACCTCCCAAGCCACCCGTTTGGGGCATGCTCATACCGATTTTGATAGGGTCAGCGGCAATGGCATTTCCACTTGCGGCCAGACCTCCAGTCAACGCAACTGCCGATGCAGTGCCCAACAGTTTGCGACGAATTGAATCCATGGTTGTCTCCTTAAGATTTTTTTGATCGATCATTTTGCTAACGCAAACCGAGTATTCCGTAGAATATTTTTTAGTTTGTAACGTGTGTGACATTCCATGAAAAATATAGGTCTAATTTCATTCGTCATGCACTCGCGGATCATGGTTTGTCGGCATCAAAACGTCTATGCATGGAAACCCTTAAGCGTCGTTTGCTTAGCAGAATGAGCGCTTTATTTTTTTACCATTTGACGGCCAGGTATGAGAACAATGGCCATTGCCAAGATGATCAACAACAACGCCACGATGTCAGCGACCGCCACCACCTCGTCGAGCATCCAGTAGCCGCCGATGAGCCCCATCATGGGCACCAACATGATTGACAAACCGCTTGCCACGGGCGTCAATTTTCGAGCGACGTGAATCCATGCCACATAGCTGATGGCGAAGGTGACAGAACCTGCATAAAAAATAGCTGCAAATTGAATCCAAGTTGGCCAAGTCCAGCGTTCTTGTTCAAAAACAAGCGCCAAAACGATGAAACAAATGGAGGCCAACAACAGCATCCAAAAGGTCAATGTCAAGCTGGAAATACTGATCTTGCAGTTTTTCAGCATGGCGTTGCCCACGCCCCAAGACATGGCCGCGGCGAGGGTGCAGACCAGGCCAAGCGGATGTCCTGCAAAATTTGTCACCTCGTCTCTTGCCAATAAAAACGTGGCTAACAAAGAGCAGATCACACCCAGCATGCCGCGCAGCGTGAATGCATTTTTGAACATCACAACACTTGCCAAAAGCGCCCAAACTGGCATGGTGTAACCCACAATGGCTGCTCGACCTGAGTTGAGCAAGGTCAACCCATAAATCAAACCAAGATGCCACAGCACCATGTTGGGCATGCCCAATTTAAAAACCAGCCAACGCTCGGCCACTGGAATGTGCAGGGACTCGCCACGTCGCAGCGCATAAGCGCCCAGCAGCACACAACCAATGGTGAAGGTGAAGGCTCGAAATGTCAGAGGTGGATAAGAAGTGATCACAAATTTCATGATTGGATAATTCAATCCCCATGAAACCGTGACCAACACAATCAAGAACAGGTCTAAGCTATTGATTTCACTCGCGGTAGATGCTTCGCTTTTAGACATTGTTTTGCAACTTCGGCATTTTTATTTTCAGCATGGTACTGGGCCCGCGCCCTAGACAGCAGCGTGGGAAGCTCACCCGCAAGTTGGCAAACGGCTTCAAGATCATTCTGAAATATGAGCCCACTAGATGTCGCCGGTGTACTCGCCACGCGCGGGGTAGTCTTTCTGGATGGCGAAGTCAACAGCAGCCAGCAGATCGGTGAATGAAGGTCGCGCAAATGGCATAGTTTGCGTTGAACCATAGTAGAGCGTTTGATCAGGTTTGATCAGAAAGACCCCGGGCTCGCTGAACAGCGCTGGTTCTTCTAGTCCGATGGATGTCTTTCCTTTCGATGCGCTGATGTACAAACCCCATCGCCTCGCCATGCCCAAATCCAGTCCGTATGCAAATTCAATGCGTTGGGCTTTGACCTTGTCAGCCATGGCCTGGCCACGCGTGACTTCATCGCTGCTGATGGCGATGATCCGAACACCTCGCTTTTTGAAATCTTCGCCCAAGCGTTCGAGCTCTGACAAATATTTGGCGCAGATAGGGCAATGCAAGCCACGATAAAAAACCAATAAATCGAAACTCTCTCCCGGCTGCTGACCTCCAACATAGCGACCACCAGTTGTCAAAGGCAGGTCGAGTGAAGGCACTTGTTGACGAGGCATCAGCGTTAAAGGGTGCATGGCAACTCCAGATTCTTTGTGAATACAGTCAAAAGTCAAAGTGATGAAGGACCGATTTAAACCGCTTTAGGGGCTGGTTTGCAATCGGTTCATTCGAACGAAGAAAAGGTGAAGACATCATTCGAGGTGAAAACCATGCATTTGATTGTCTAATTGGGCGCACTTCTTAGGCTGCTGCTAAGGTGTGAACGACGCGACTCGGAGCCACGCTGGCGTTTTGGATTAATTTAAAATTAAACACAAACAGCAGGCCGCACCTCTCTTTGGAGTTCAGATGAAAAAACTATTTGTGACTTACCAGGTGAAAGATGCTGACTGGTGGCTTTTGAACAATAAGCTTGAAGAAACCGTGGGTCATTTGGGTTGGCGGTTTGAATTTTTCAGAAAACAAAATAGCAATCTAGTTGGCTACATCGTCGACATACCAAATGAAGATGATTTGAAAGATATTTTGCTCAACTCAGCACTTGTTTCGACAAGGTTAAAAGAGCACGGCGTTCTCTTTGAAACCATTGAGGTGCTTGAGGCCGTGACTGACAGGGTCAAACCAGAGGTGACTCAGTTACTCAAAAATTTTTCCTGAAGTAGAGAAGGCGCTTTGCCGCGGAGTTCACTGTCCGTAGGATTCAACCATTCATCTCTGGTCATGACTCGTATTGCTGTCCTCGGGTTAGCAATTCTGGCGTCCCAATGACAGCGTTCAAGCCATCAAAGTCAAGCATCTGGTGTTGCCAAGGTAAGGTGGTTTGGTGCTGGTGCAGACTTGCATAGTAGCGTTGGAGAGTACTTGCAACAGCACGCGTAGTCCCCCCTGGAAAAATCACAATCTTGTAGCCGCGATGTCCTAAGGCATCAGCACCTTGCACTGGCGTTTTTCCGCCCTCTACCATGTTGGCCAACATGGGCACGCGGTGCGCAAACTGTTGACAAGCGATGTCCATGTGTTCGGGCGTGCGAACGGCCTCAATGAACAAAGCATCCACCCCGCACGCCAAGTAACGCTCAGCACGGTGCAGTGCTGCTTCAAAGCCCTCGACAGCCACCGCATCGGTGCGCGCCAAGATCAAGGTGTTGGATGAGTGTCGTGCATCCAGCGCTGCGCGCAATTTGCCCTCCATCTCCGCAACCGGCACCACCCCCTTGCCATCTAAATGGCCACAGCGTTTGGGAAAGGTCTGGTCCTCCAGCTGAATCATCGCGGCCCCCGCACGCTCAAAGTCACGCACTGTGCGTTGCGTGTTCAAGGCATTGCCAAAGCCGGTGTCCGCATCCACGATGACCGGTACCTGCACGCGATCGGTGATGCGCGCCAAGGTTGTCGCCACCTCGGTGGCTGTGGTCAAACCAATGTCCGAACGCCCCAATGCTGTGTAAGCAATCGACGCACCTGACAAATACAGCGCCTCAAAACCTGCCTGTTCGGCGATCAATGCGCTGAAGGCATCGTACACCCCGGGTGCCAGCAACACCTCGGGTTGGTTCAAACGGTCTTTCAAATTCATGGGGTGTCCCTCAGGTTTGGGTCGCGGTCAAGGGGGCAGAGTGGGCTGCAGTATGTGCGGCGATGTAACCCCCTGCAATGGCACTCAACAAACCATTGCCTGACAAATAGCCCCAGACTGCATCGCCAGACACACCGCGTGCTGCGCCACCTGCTGCCAGCAAATTGGGCAAGCAAGTGCCATCTGGGCGTAGCACTTGACACTGGGCATTGATGTCCAGTCCGCCTTGTGTATGGAACAAAGCACCCGTCACGCGAATGGCATGAAACGGGGCCATCAAGCTGCGTTTGAAATGGCGGCCTGTGGTCGGCTCCAATCCCTCTTGCACGCTGGCCAAGGTTTGGCGCAGGGCATCCTCCGCGCAACCGATGTGCTGTGCCAACGACGCCACGTCGGAAAAACTGTGCACCGCCCCCGTGGCTTGTGCGTCACAAAAGTCTGGGAACTCTTGGGCGAAGGTGAGCAAGGTGTTGTCAAACACATTCCACGCGGTGCCACCTTGCTGCGCCAGCACATGCACAGCGGCTTCTGAGTAGCCTTGGGTTTCGTCGTGAAAGCGTTGTCCTTGGGCGTTGATTTGCACCGCACCTTCCATCATCAAGGCCCACGAAATCAACGCGCCCTGTGGCACGGCCCAAGAGCCATGGCCCTGGTAGCCGCCCAAATCGGCCAACTGGGCACCGAGTTGTTGGCCCCACGCAATGGCGCTGCCATCATTGCCCGTGTGACCCGCATACAAAGCATCAGCCATCTCAGGCAGCAAGGTGCGCACCAACGACGTATTGCCGCCAAAACCATTGCACGCGAGCAACACGGCGTCGCAGCTGAGTTGCTCCAACTGCCCATCAGGTCGCACAAACCCGAGGCCCAAAATTTGATCGGAAGGGGTCACATACAGCACGCTCACCTGTGCTTCGGTCAGCACCACCACGCCTGCAGCTTCGGCCGCATTGTGCAAACGCATCATCAAGCCAGCACCGGTTTTTTCAGGCACAGCATGCATGCGGTGCACGCTGTGGCCAGGGTACAAAAACGTGTCGAGCACCTGCCAAGGCACACCGTGGTGTTGCCCCAAGGCGTCCATGGCGGGGCCAATGGCACGGCTGTAGGCCTCGACCAACACGGGCGAAGCGCGGCCATGGGCCTTGGCCTGAATGTCTTGTGCGAACAGAGCAGCCGAATCGCTGATGCCTTGCACCTGCTGGGCTTGCGTGCTCGCAGCGGGCACAAAGCCAGACGACAAAGCGGTCGATCCTGTGGGCAACGCATCGCGCTCCAACACCACGCAGTCCACACCCAACTGGCTCAGGGTCAGCGCCGCTGTCAAGCCACAGGCGCCGCCTCCCACGATTGCGACCGCCGTGTGAACGGGGGCGCTGAAACTGACCACACGTTCAACCGTGGGTTTCATAGCGTGGCTAAGAATTGGGCGCAGGTCATCACCTCGGCCACCGACGCCATGTCGGTCAGCGCGGCTTGGTGAGCAGCGTCAGAAAAAGTTGCGCAGCCATCGCTCAGCACCACGGTGTGGTAGTCACGCATGTGGGCATCGCGCACCGTGCTGGCGACACCCCCGTTGGTGACGATGCCGCACACGACCACCGTGTCTACGCCAGCGCGACGCAGCACCCAGTCGAGTTGGGTGTTGAAGAAAGCCGAATACGCCACCTTGCACACCGACACATCCACCCAAGGCGCGATGCCGTCCACATTGGCTTGCCCCCAACTGCCAGGCGCAAAATCACCCGCGCGAAGAAATGGACGACGCGCCAGCAGGTGTGGAGAAATCATGGGCTGACCGTCGGCATCGGGCCACAAAGTGAACAAGCTCGCAGCCACCAAACCCTGTTGGTGCTTGACCGCTTCGGCCACCGGTGCCACACGCGCGGGCAACAGCAAGGCCTCAGGGCTGACAGTTTGGCCACGCGCATACGCGCCCTCAGGGGACAAAAAGTCGTTTTGTAAATCCACGATCACCAAGCCTACGCGTCGTGGTTTGGCCAATGTTGGGCTCACGCTCATGACGACGCCCTTTCCACCAGCAAGTTACCCAGCGTGTCAACGCGGGCGATGAAGCCTGGCTCTAGCCACACGGTGGTGTCGGCCTGCTCCAAAATGGCGGGGCCTTGTACTTGCGCACCAACCGGCAATTCCAAACGCGCATAGCGCAGGGCGTCCCACCATTGACCGGCGTGGTACACACGCTGTACACCCAACGACATGGTGCTGCCTGAGCCCTTCGGGGCCAGGACGGCCAAATCAAATTTAGGGCGCACACCAATGCGCGCGTAACGCAAGTTCATCACCCGAATCGTCAGGCCTGTGAGCACGCGGCCAAACGAAGCGGCATAAGCTTTTTCAAACGCGGCTTGAATGCTGTCTCGGCTGATGTCAGACGGATTCAAAGGCACTTGCAAGGTGTGTGTCTGCCCCAGGTAGAGCATGTCCAGCGCCAGCAGTTCTTGCACACGTTCAAAACGCACGCCGGCGGAGTCGAGGCGCTTTTGGCACGCTTGTGCCAAGTCACCCAAACGCGAGTTGAGCTGCGCCAAGTCCAAGTCGACCAAGGACTTGTTCAAGGTCTGCACCGCGTCATGGCGCATGTCGGCCATCACGCAGCCCAGCGCGGAGGTCACGCCGGGGTAACGCGGCACGATGCCGGTGGTCACACCCACCTCACGCATCATGGCGCACACATGCAAGGCACCACCGCCACCAAAAGGCATGTAAGCAAACTGACGGGGGTCATGGCCGCGCTCGATCGACACCACGCGAATGGCACCCGCCATCTTGGCGTTGGCCACCGTCAACATTGCCTCGGCGGCGGCCAAGGCAGTTAGGCCCAAAGGTGTGGCCACATGGGTTTGAATGGCCAGCTCAGCCGCCTTGGCGTCCAAGGCTTGCAACAAGCCGCCACCCAAAGGACGGTCTGCGGCAATGCGGCCCAAGACCACATTGGCATCGGTCACCGTGGGTCGGGTGTTGCCACGGCCGTAACACACAGGGCCCGGGTTGCTGCCCGCCGACTCGGGGCCGACTTGCAACATGCCACTGGCATCCACCGAGGCAATCGAGCCGCCACCCGCACCGATGGTTTCAATTTGAATCATGGGCGAGCGCACCACCAAGCCAAACTCGATCGAAGTTTGGGCCGCCAGCGAAGCTTCGCCCTCGGCCACCAGCGACACGTCAAACGAGGTGCCGCCCATGTCGCCCGTGATCACATTGGGGTATCCCGACGCGCGTGCCACCGCGGCACAGGCAATCACGCCAGCGGCAGGGCCCGACAACGCGGTGCGCACAGGCACATCGCAGGCGGTCTCGCGCGACATCACGCCGCCGTTGCTTTGCACAATCAGGAGTTCACCGCGAAAGCCTTGGCTGCGCAAATCGTTTTCCAACTTGGCCAAATAGCTGCCTACCACGGGTTGCAGCGCCGCATTCAAGGTGGCGGTGGAGCAGCGCTCGAACTCACGAATCTCGGGCAAGACCTCGCAGGCCGAGGTCACATAGGGGTTGGGCCACATGGCGCGCACGGCGGCCACGGCCTGTTGTTCGTTCACGGGGTTGGCATAGGCGTTGATGAAAAACACACACACCGCTTCGCAGCCCGCGTCCAACAGCGCTTGAGTTTGGGCGCGCACTTGCTCCAAGTCGACGGCCGTATGCAAACTGCCATCGGCCAGCACCCGCTCGTCTACTTCGAGGCGCAGGTCACGAGGCACCACAGGGCTGAAGCTGCCACGCAGGCCCCATGTTTGAGGCCGGTCGCGACGACGCATTTCCAGCACATCGCGAAAACCACGCGTGGTGATGATGCCGGTGCGTGCCACCTTGCGCTCTAACAAAGCGTTGGTGCCCACGGTGGTGCCATGCACGATGGTGGCCAACGTAGACGCCACGCCTTGAGTTGGCGCTTCACTTGCGGCTGAGTCAGAGACCTGGCCTTCGCTGACCCGAACCACGCCATTCATGAAACCACGTGCCTCTTCTCCACGGGTCGACGGCACTTTGACAATGCGAACCGAACCATCGCGCTCGTCCAGCACAAACAAATCGGTGAACGTACCGCCCACGTCCACACCGACCACCAAATGGGGCGTCACAGGGTGTTGCGTACTCATGGTTTGACCTTTGAAGAAGTGGTGATCGCATCGCTGACATAACCCAAGGCCACGTCATGTTGACGCAAGGCCTTGTCACGTCCTGTCGCAGGGCCCCAGCCGCCACCGCCGGGTGTTTCCAAGCGCACGCGCTCGCCTTTTTTGAGATGGATGCCCAACATCTTGGACACCATCGGTGGCTTGCACCATTGGCCGTTGTGCTGGTAGGAGAACACGTTGGGCAAAGCCTCGCTGCCGCCCGCAATGCCCTTGGGTGCGGCTTTGCCACGCTCACCAAAGATGAAGGCTTCTGCACTGTTTTCCAGCAACTCAATTTCATAGACCGCACCCAAGCCGCCTCGGTGTGTGCCATCGCCGCCCGAGTTGGGGCGCAAGGACCATTCGGTGAAACGCACCGGGTAGGCCGCTTCCAAAATTTCCAAAGGGGGAATGGTGGCGGTTGAAATGGGCGCGTTGCTGTGGCTCAAGCCGTCGCCCGTGCTGTGGCCGCCATGACCGCCGCCAAAGAAGCTGAACATCACCCAGCGCTGGCCTTTGCGTGCGGCATCGGTGCGGTGGCCAGCGATGGACAAGGCATTGATGGTGCCGTAGGCATGGGCCACCGCACGGTTCGGATCGGCCAAGGCGGTGGCGCTGAAGATCACATCAATCATGCGCAAAATGGTTTCGGTGTAACCCCCCACCGGACGCGGGCGCTCGGCAGTGATGACCAAGCCCTCGGGCATCACAAAGTCCACCGCATCCAACACACCGGCGTTGGCTGGCACATCGGGGAACACATGTTTGAGGGCCACATAGCAAGCCGCGACCGCCGTGGCACGCGAAATATTCACAGGCCCCGCGCACTGCGGGGAGGTGCGAGAAAAGTCGAGCGTCATGCGGTCACCGTGTACCGTCATGTCCAAGGCGATGCTCAGCAACTCGTCTTTCACACCGTCGTTGTCGAGCACGTCTTCAAAGCTGTAGCAGCCATCGGGCAAGTTCTGAATGTGGGCGCGCATCAACACCAAAGCACGTTTGCGCAACTCGCCCATGGCTTGCAGCACCACGGCGTCGCCGTATTCATCGAGCAAGCCGTCCAGCCGTTTCACGCCCAATTCCAAGGCGGCGAGCTGGCCGTTCAAGTCGCCCCACAAGCTGTCGGGCAAACGCGTGTTCGCACGCAAGATGGCTAGCACGTCGCCATCCAATTGGCCTTGACGCACGATGCGCACCGGCGGAATTTGTACCGCCTCTTGCCAACATTCTGTGGCGGCGGGGTTGTAATTGCCGGGCACGGCACCGCCCACGTCATGCCAATGCGCGGCAGAGGCCAAGTAACAAAACAACTGTCCGTGACGGAAGAAGGGGCGTACCAGCTTGAAGTCGTTGGCGTGGGTGCCGCCTTCGTAGGGGTCATTGAACAACCAGGTGTCGCCATCGACCATGCCACCGCGCTCTTGTGCCACACGCGCTGCCGCGCGCACGGCAAACGCCATGGCCCCCACAAACACGGGCAAGCCCGATTTGCCTTGCACCAAGGTGTCACCACTTTGGGCATCGTACAAACCGTGGCAAGCGTCGTGTGCCTCGGCAATGATGGGGTTGAACGCGCTGCGGTAGAGCGTGGCGTCCATCTCGTCGGCAATTTGTTCCAGTCGCCCTTTGAGCACGGCCAGCGTGACAGGGTCTAAGGTGACGGGTTTTGGGGTGGCAGCGGCGAGGGCGTCACTCATGGCTTTTTTCCTTGGCTGCGTTGTTTCAAGACATTCATCAAACCTCCAGCATGGACCATGTCCATCAAAAAATCGGGGATCGGTTGGCAGGGCAGCACGGTGCCGTCGGCGACTTGCACCCCTGCGGGCACGAGCGTCACCGCATCGCCTTCTTGCAATTGCTCAGCCTTGGCACAGGTCAGCAACAGCAGCCCGAGGTTGAAGGCATTGCGGAAAAACAAACCGCTGAACGACGGCGCAATGACGGCGCGCACACCCAAGTGCACCAGCGCTCCGGCGGCCTGTTCGCGCGAGGAGCCAATGCCAAAGTTGGGGCCAGCCACCAACACGTCGCCGAATTGCACACCGGCGGCAAAGTCGGGACGCAAGGCTTCAAGGCAGTGCTGGGCAATCACGTCAATGCCGTTTTTCATGAAGGCCCCGGGTGCCAGCGCATCGGTGTCCACATCGGCTCCGAGTTTCCACACACGTGAGGTCGTCATAGCAACTCCCGCACATCGCTGATGCGGCCGCGCAAGGCGGAGGCGGCCACGGTCCAAGGGGATGCCAAATAAACTTGCACACTGGCGGGGCCCATGCGGCCTTTGAAATTGCGTGCGGTGCTGGAGATGACGCGTGCGCCTTCATCAAAAGTCCCGCCATACCCCGCGCAGGCGCCACAGCTGTTGGGCAAGACTTGCGCGCCCGCGTCGCGCAGCACTTGCATCACGCCTTCGCGTTCGGCCTGAGCTTGGTCGCGAGCGCTGGCTGGGGCCACCAACAAACGCATGCCTTGCGCCACGCGTTGGCCGCGCAGCACCTGGGCGGCCGCCCGCAAGTCTTCGAGTTTGGCACCGGTGCAAGCACCAATGTAGGCCACATCCAAGGCCACGTCGGCATAGTCACCCACCGCGCGCGTGTTGGCAGGGCTGTGGGGTGCGGCCACTTGGGGGCTCAAGCTGGTGGCGTCAAAGTCAAAGTCTTCGCAGTCAGCGCCGGCATCGGTGTGCCAGCTGAGTGCGTGTTGCAAAGCGTCTTGGGGGACACCCACGCTGCGCAGGTAATCGCACGTGGTGTTGTCCGCCGCAATCAGGCCCGCTTGGGCGCCCATTTCGGCGCTCATGTTGGAGAGCGTCATGCGCTCTTGCATGCCCAAGGCCATCACTGCCTCACCGGCAAACTCCACCGCTTGGTATTGGCCACCGTTCATGCCAAAGCGCGCAATCATGTGCAGCATCATGTCTTTGGCGCACACACCGGCAGCCAACTGTCCAGACCACCGCATGCGCAAGGTACGGGGCACCTGTACCCAAATCTCGCCCGTCACCACCACGCCCAGCATTTCGGTGGCGCCAATACCAAACATGTAAGTGCCAAACGCACCGCCCGTGGGCGAGTGCGAGTCACCCCCCACGCACAACATGCCGGGGCGCAAATGGCCCCGCTCTGGCAACACCACATGGCAAATGCCCTCGGAGTCAATCACGTGAGGGAGTCGCCATTCGCGTGCGGTGTCGCGCGCCATTTGCACAATGCGTTGGGCATCGGCGTCTTGCGCGGGCACATAGTGGTCCATCACCAGCACGACTTTGGTCGGGTTCCAAATCTGGGCTCCCAAGTCGTCGAGCATGGGCTTTAAGCGGCGCGGGCCCGAGGAGTCGTGGAACATGGCCAAATCGACTTGGCAGGTCACCACGTCGCCCACCGCCACCTGGGCACGGCCAGCAGCACGAGCGATCAGTTTTTGTGCCAGCGTTTGGGGCTCATGCACCGTCGAAACAATGGCGGTCATTTGGGTTGGGTTCTCGCGTGCTGAACCACATTCCGCCAGCGCAGCATGTTGGCCGAACACACAAAAGAATCACTCACAAAAGATTGGCGTCGCATCTGTGAACTCAAACGCCCAAGTAGGCTTGACGCAAGGTATCGCTGGCCAATAGCTCAGCAGACGTGCCCGAAAAGCGGATGCTGCCGTTCTCCATCACGTAGGCGCGGTCGGCGATCTCCAGCGACTGTCCGACGTTTTGTTCTACCAACAACACGGCCAAGCCATCCGCACGCAACTGCGCAATGAGGGCGAACAGTTCTTCCACCAACAGGGGCGACAGCCCCAGCGAAGGCTCATCCAAGATTAACAGCTTGGGCTCGGCCATCAGGCCACGGCCAATTGCCAGCATTTGCTGTTCGCCGCCGCTCATGGTGCCCGCGAGTTGCGCCTGGCGTTCGCGCAAACGGGGAAAGGTGTCAAACACACGCACCAAGTTTTCGGCACGGCGTGCGCGAGCGCGGGTGAAGGCACCGAGTTCTAAATTTTCAAGCACGCTGAGGTTGGGGAAGACCTTGCGGCCTTCGGGCACTTGAATCAAACCCGCTTGCACCACGCGTCGGTAGTGAGAGCCGGTGAGGTCTTGTCCGTCAAACAACACGCGCCCAGCCCACGCAGGAACCAAACCTGAGATGACCGAGTTGAGGGTGGTTTTGCCAGCGCCGTTGCTGCCGAGCAAGGCCACCAATTCGCCTGGGGCGATGTGCAAATCGACGCCACGCAAGACCTCCACAGCACCATAGCCTGCGCGCAGACCTTCAAGCGAAAGCAAATGGGTCATGTGTCCTCCTGCTGGGCTTTGCGCAAACGCGCAGCGGTGCCGTGGCCCAAGTAGGCTTCAATCACCTGCGGGTTTTGCGTCACCTCGTTGGGTGCGCCTTGGGCGATCAGCTGTCCTTGAGCCAACACCCACACATGCTCGGCCAAGTTCATCACGGCTTGCATGACGTGCTCAATCATGAGGACCGTCACACCACCCGCCACCAAGCCGCGTACCACGGGCAACATGTCTTGAATTTCTTGCGGGTTCAAACCTGCCAGCACCTCGTCAAGCAGCAGCAGCTTGGGCTGGGTGGCCAAGGCACGCGCCAATTCCAAGCGTTTGCGGCCTGCCACGGTCAAGTCACCCGCTGGTTTGTCGAGCTGCGCATACAAGCCCACGCGCTCGGCCACGGCCTCGGCAGCATGAAGGGCATCGCGCCGTTTGGCGTGCTTCAGATGCGCCCCGACCGCGATGTTTTCACGCACGGTTTGGGACGCAAAGGGTTGCACGATTTGGAACGTCCGTGTCAGACCGACAGCCGCGTTGAGGTGTGGTGCGCGACCCGTGATGTCCAGACCGTCAAAAGTGACACGTCCTGCATCGGGCACGAGAAAGCCTGACATCAAGGCAAAGAGCGTGGTTTTGCCGGCGCCATTGGGGCCAATCAGGGCCGTCAAACTGCCAGCAGGCACCTCCAAGCTCACATCTTGCACCGCACGCAAGCCCCCAAAGGCACGCGACACATGGCTGATCTGTAACAAGCTCATGCACCCTCCTTGTTGTTCGGTGCACTTGCCTTGCCACGCTTGAGCCAGCGCTGCCCAATGCCGCCCACGCCGCGGGGTAAGAACATCACGATCAACACCAACACGCCGCCGTAAACCACCATGTTGATGCCTGGCAATTGGCCAAACAAATTGCGTGTCACATCAGCCAACACATGCAAGGCCAAGGCGCCCACGACAGGACCCCACAGCGTTCCCATGCCGCCCACAATGGCACCGACCAAGGCCTCCACCGAGGTGTGTGGCCCAAACGCCAGACCCGGGTCGATATACTGAAACACCTGCACATAAAACGCACCACCCGCGCCCATCAAACCGCCAGAGAGTAAGGTGGCCCAGAGCTTGACCCAAAAGGGGTTGACGCCAATGGCGCGTGCAGCGTCTTCGTTGTCACGCACAGCCTGCAAATAAGCGCCAAAGCGTGAGTGACGCAGCCACGCAGTGACGCACAAGGCGACCGTCACCAAACCCAAAATCAACCACAGATAGCCAGCCCGCGAGGCAAACTGCATATTGCTCACCGACTCTTGCAGCGGCAGCATCAAGCCCACGCCAGCCCCTGTGAAGGGGACCGAGAGCGCGACGATGCGAAATACCTCCGCAAATGCCAAGGTCACCAAGGCAAAGTAAGACCCCTTGAGGCCATAGCGAAATGACAAAGCGCCCACAAACCCGCCAACTGCTGCGCTCACGGCGATGGCCAACACGAGGGTGAACCAAGGGTTCCAACCAGCATGTACTTGGGCCATGACTTGAACATAAGCGCCGGTACCAAAAAACAGCGCATGGCCAAACGAAAACTGGCCCCCAAACCCACCTAACACGTTCCATGCTTGCGCCAACAAGCAGGCGTACAAAGCCATCATCACAAAGTTCAGCACAACACCCGAATCGGTCAAAACCGGGATGCTGCCCACCAAAAGCACAAACAACGCAATGGCGCGGATATCTCTCATGCGCGTGCCCCAAAGAAACCTTGTGGACGGAACAACAGCACCGCAATAAAGATGGCAAAAATGCCAACTTGCCCTAAAGACTCACCCAAATACAAACCGCCGATAGACTCGACCACGCCAATCAGCAAACCGCCCACCAACGCGCCAACAAAACTGCCCATGCCGCCCAACACCACGATGGTGAAAGCCACCAGCACAAAACCACTGCCCACCAAGGGGTTGACGTAATAGGCGGGTAACAAGAAGCACGCGGCAGCCCCCAAGCAGGCCAAGCCGATGCCAAAGCACATGGCATACACATGGTCCACATCAATGCCCATCAATCGGGCGCCGTGTTTTTCTTTAGCCACGGCGCGGATTGCGCGTCCGAGGTCGGTGTAGCGCATCACCGCCAAAAGCACAGCAGACACCACCAGCGCGCCAACAAACGACACCAGTTTGGGCAGCGAAATCATGGCGGGGCCAATGCTCACGGTGGTCAAGGTGTAAGCGGTCTCTATGTTGCGCGTGTCAGATTTGAAAAAGAGCAAGGCTAAGTTTTCCAAAATGATGGACAGGCCAAGTGTGACCAACAGAATGTTCTCGTCTTTGCCGTGGCTGGCGCGGTTGATCACACCGCGCTGCAACATGTAACCCAATGCAAACATGGACGGCACCATGATGGGCAAGGCCAAGTAGGGATCAATGCCCAGCTTTTCTTTTAAAAAATACACACCATACAAAGCCACCATCAACGACGCCCCGTGGGCGAAGTTGATGATGTGCAGCACGCCATAGATCAAGGTCAGCCCCAGCGCGATCAACGCATAGACAGCACCCGTGGTGATGCCGTTGAGGACTGAGGCAAATAAGATAGACAGATCAAACATGGCGTGTGTCGAAGGGCCAGCTTAGGCTTTTAAGGGGAAGATGGGTTCGACTTCACGGTAATCGCGAGGAATGATCACCTTGATGTCGCCCTTCACCACTTGGGTCATCAAAGGCTGAGCACCCATGTTTTGGCCATTCACAAACTGAGTGGTGCCGTACGGCATGATGTGGTCTGAGAAGGTGCTCTTGCCCAAGGCGTCGATGATGGCGGCACGGTCAGTCGACTTGGCGTTCTCAATGGCATCACCCAACAATCGCATCGCCGTGTAAGCCATGAACACTTCGTAGCTGAAGAACAAGCCTTTGGCTTCCACACGCTTTTTGAGTTCAATCGAACGCTTGTCACGCGGGTTGAACCAGTGGTTGCAGTCGATGATGCCGTTGGCCGCGTCTGGGAACTCTTTGACAAACTTGTAGCTCGACGCTGCACCACCCAATACCGAATAAATTGCTTTGGGTGTGACCTTTTGCTGCTGCATGGTGCGCACCAACAGGGCGTACTCGTTGTAGTAATTGGCCGGAATCACGATGTCCGGGTTGATTTGTTTCATGCGCAACACAATGTTGTTGAAGTCACGCGTTGGGTTGGCATGTTTGACCACTTCTTTGACCTCGTAGCCATAGCCGGGTAGCTCGCGGGACAACAAGTTGGCAGTGCCTGTGCCAAACAAAGACTCTTCGTGGATGATCATCACTGTGCGCGCTGGCTTGCCTGCCGCAGTGTTGAGCACATGCAAGTTGGCGACCGCAATTTCCGCGCATTTCTTGTAGCCTGGTCCAAAGCGGAAGGTATTTTTCAAACCGCGTTCGACAATTTGATCCGCCACACCCACATCCACGACGTGAGGCAAGTTGTATTTGGCCGCCGCTTGCGTGGTGGCCAAGCAAATGGCGGAAGCAAAAGCGCCGACGATGGCGCTCACGCCAGCTTCGTTCATTTTTTCAACTTCAGCGGCACCTGCTTGTGGGGTGGACTGTGCGTCACCCAGCAAAGCTTCTATCTTGGCACCCCCCAGCGACTTGATGCCACCGGCTTTGTTGATGTCTTCAATCGCCATCATCACGCCTTCGCGGCATTGTTGGCCTGAATAGGCCAAAGCACCCGTGACAGGGTGCAATACGCCCACCTTCACGGGTTTAGGCTGTGCGCCTCCTACCAAGGGAAATGCCAAAGCCGAAGCTGCGGCAGCCGATTGACCCATAAACTGACGACGTGAAGTCATGATGTGCTCCTTTAAAAAATCAATGAAAGTTGGCTGATAACTCTTTGCTGACCCAAACCTTGGCATCAATGCTGCCAACGCGTGACAACTGCATTTGGTATTCGTAACGGTCCGGACGGTAAAGTCCGTGCAACCACTGGATGGGTTTGTCTTCAGTGTCGTAAATCAGGCGATTGACCGACAGCAACGCTGACCCAACAGAGACGTCCAAATGTTGGGCCATATTGGCATCGGTCAATTTGGCAGAAATGCTTTGTTGGGCTCGACCTACTTTGACGCCTGATTCTTCCAGCAGCAACAGGATAGGTTTTTTTGCCAATTCTTTCGGGCCAAAACCTTTGGCGATGCGCTCAGGAACCCAAGTGGTGATGTGGGACAGAGGCCCTTCGTTTGTGTAACGAACACGCTGGGCTTTTTGCACCATGTCACGCTCTTGCAGTTGCAGCGACATGGCCACATCATGCGGGGCCAGCATGCGTTCGACTGACAGCACTTTGACGGTGGTCCGTAGACCCATGCTGACTAGGTTTTCCAACAAACCGGTCAGGCGTGCGCGTTGTGCTTTAGGTGCCGCAGCATCTACCTTTATCGCCCCATGCTGCAACAACGAACGTGTGCCACGTCCAGGTTCGCGACTGATTAAACCTTCTTGTGCCAATTGGGCTAACGCATGACGCACCGTGACGCGAGCGACTGAGAATTGCTGCATCAATGCCAGTTCACCAGGCAGACCTTTTGAAAACATGCCTTCGAGCAACTGCTCACGCAGCACCAAATAAACTTGGTGATATTTAGGAAGGGGCATGACGCTGCTCATGAGAAAGAATGGTGAATTAGTTCTATTGACCTGTCAATAGGACAAATACCAGTGCAATCACATATGGGACTTTTTCTGCGACATGAATTTTTTTACATTACATCCATCGTCGAAATTTATATCAATTGAACTATGGGCGTGTGCTGTGTTCTAACAGCCAAGCCTTGAAATGCTGGAGTATCTCGCGCGGTTGATCGACTTGAGGCTCAATCAAATAATAGGCACGTAGCCCAGTAATTGGACGTTCGCACGCCACCACCAGTTCTCCGCTTTTGAGTTCGGCTGAAATGAACAGCCTGGGCATCAACGAGACACCCATGCCGCATCGCGCCGCAGCCACCTGCATTGAGAAAAGCTCATACCTAGAGCCTGCCATCGCACGCGGCGCATCTTGGCCTTGTGCATCAAACCACTGACGCCAAGCTTCTGGACGGGTAGATTGTTGAAGCAGGGGCAGCTCCATCAACTGCTTGGGCGTCAGGGCCTTGTTTTTCTTGAGCAATGCCGGGCTGCAGACGGGGATGACTTCCTCGTCAAACAATTTCGTTGCTTGGGTTCCTGCCCATTGGCTCACTTGTGCTGGAGTTCCGGCATACAGCGCTGCATCGATGCCGGTGTCGCTGAACATGAACGGACGGGTGCGAGTTTCGATGTGAACTTGGGTTTGAGGAAATCTTTGTGTGAATGAAGGCAGGCGAGGAATCAGCCACTGTGATGAAAATGTTGGCACTGCGGCTAGGACAAGACTTTCGCCTTGTCCTTGGTTGCCAATTAAATCGAGTGCGTCACGCTCCAAGCTGTCAAGTCTGGCGCGAACTTGCCGTGCATAGCTTTGTCCAGAGGCCGTGAGTTGTATGCCGTGCTGCCCACGCTTGAAGAGGGACACGCCAAGCATGTCCTCGAGCGCTGCGACTTGGCGCGAGACAGCCCCTTGGGTTAAGGCAAGTTCTTGTGCGGCTTTGGTGAAGCTGGCTTGTCGCGCAGCTGCTTCAAAGCAGATCAAGGATTGCGTGGATGGGAGTCTGCGACGCATGAGAAGTTACCAATGGATGAATTGTCTAGATAATACAAAAATGCATAACTGAGTGCGAAACAATCGTTTGATGGTGAAGGCTTTCGCATTTAAGATTTTGTTATCTAATTTTTGTCATTGAAAGAAATCACCATGAGTTCTAGCCATCCTTTTTCTTGGTCTGACCCGTTTCAACTGGATTCGCAATTGACTGCCGACGAGCGTCAGATCAAAGATGCTGCCGCTGCCTATTGCCAAGATCGCTTGGCCCCGCGTGTGCTGGAGGCGTTCCGACATGAAAAAACAGACGTCACCATCTTTCGTGAAATGGGGGAGTTGGGGTTGTTGGGCCCCACCATCCCAGAAGCCTACGGCGGCGCTGGCCTGAATTACGTGAGCTACGGACTGGTAGCCCGCGAAGTGGAGCGCGTGGACTCGGGTTACCGCTCCATGATGAGCGTGCAGTCCTCGCTGGTGATGCTGCCGATTTTTGAGTTTGGCAGCGAAGCGCAAAAGCAAAAGTACCTGCCCAAGCTGGCCACGGGTGAGTGGATTGGTTGCTTTGGTTTGACCGAACCCAACTATGGCTCAGACCCCGGCAGCATGATCACGCGTGCCAAAAAAGTGGCAGGCGGCTATTCACTCTCAGGCTCAAAGATGTGGATCACCAACAGCCCCATTGCCGATGTGTTTGTGGTGTGGGCCAAAGACGACGAGGGCGCGATTCGCGGCTTTGTGTTGGAGAAAGGCTGGAGAGGCTTGAGCGCCCCCGCCATTCACGGCAAGGTGGGTTTGCGCGCGTCCATCACGGGCGAGATTGTCATGGATGAGGTGTTTGTGCCAGAAGACAACGCTTTTCCTGAGGTGCGTGGACTCAAAGGCCCATTCACTTGTTTGAACAGCGCACGCTACGGGATTGCATGGGGGACCTTGGGCGCTGCTGAAGATTGCTTTAGCCGCGCACGCCAATACGTGATGGATCGCCAGCAGTTTGGCCGACCGCTCGCTGCCAACCAGTTGATTCAAAAGAAACTGGCCGACATGATGACGGATATTTCGTTGGGTCTGCAAGGCTGCTTGCGCTTGGGCCGCATGAAAGACGAGGGGACGGCTTCGGTGGACATCACGTCTATCTTGAAGCGCAACAGTTGCGGCAAAGCGCTGGACATTGCACGCATGGCGCGTGACATGATGGGTGGCAATGGCATTTCGGATGAGTTTGGTGTGGCCCGGCATTTGGTCAATTTGGAGGTGGTCAACACTTATGAGGGCACGCACGATGTGCATGCCTTGATCTTGGGGCGAGCCATCACGGGTATTGCCGCGTTTTCAAACTGATCTTGGGGTAAGCGCCGTGGCTGCATTTCCTAACCCAACGCCACCAAAGCCTTTGGCTGGTGTTCGTGTGCTTGATTTGTCTCGGGTATTGGCGGGACCTTGGGCTGGCCAGATGCTGGCAGATTACGGCGCTGACGTGATCAAAGTAGAGCGTCCTGGCGTAGGTGATGACACGCGCACGTGGGGGCCGCCTTGGTGGGGTGAGGGCGATCAGCGTGTGGCTGCTTACTTTTTGTGTGCGAATCGCGGTAAACGTTCAATTGCCGTAGACATTGCGAGCGCTGAAGGTATTGCACAGATCAAGCAGTTGGCTGCTGAAGCGGATGTGTTGATCGAAAACTACAAAGTGGGTCAGTTGGCTAAATATGGTCTTGACGCAGTCAGTTTGCAAAAATTAAATCCTGGTTTGATTTACTGCTCCATCACTGGTTATGGGCAGCAAGGTCCGCTTTCTCACAAAGCAGGTTACGACTTTGCGATTCAGGCCGAAGCTGGGTTGATGAGCGTTACTGGCGAAAAAGGTGGAGAGCCTCAAAAAGTCGGTGTTGCCGTGACCGACCTCATGACTGGCGTTTATGCGACCACCGCGATTCTTGCAGCAATGCATGAACGAAACAGCTCAGGTTTAGGCCGCCACATCGATGCATCATTGTTTGATGTGCAGGTTGCGATGCTCGCCAATCAAGCCAGTAATGAGTTGGTGGGGCATACGCACCCCACGCGCATGGGTAATGCACACCCCAACATCGTGCCGTATCAGGTTTTTCCAACACGTGATGGTCACATCGTGCTGGCTGTGGGTAACGATGCTCAGTTTGAGCGTTTCTGTCTCGCTGCTGGACATCCGGAAGTTGCTGCTGATCCAGCTTACAAAACGAATCCGGCGCGTGTACAAAACCGTCAAGCCTTGGTGCTGACGCTCACGAGTTGGATGATGCGGCTTGATACAGCCGAATGGGGTCGGTTACTAGACAGTGCGAATGTGCCGTGCTCTCCCATTTTGGATGTAGAGCAGGTGATGGAGCACCCACATTTGCTGGCAAGAGGAATGAAGCTCACTTCTAGCGATCCGAACGTGCCACCCATGATTGCGCAGCCAATGCTGATGGATGGCCAGCGCATGACTTCAGAACTTGCGCCTCCTGCTTTGGGAGCTTTCGAGGCTGCGTGGCATGAGAAAAGTGGAGTGCCTGAGATTTTTTAGCGATCCCTATCAAGTGAAACACTAGATGGATGAAGATTTATTTTTAGACAGAGTCACTCAATCCATCAATATCTAAAAAGGATTTTGGATGCCAGTTATTTCAGTCACTTTGTTACCCGGCTATCCAACTGAGGTTCAAGAGCGGTTGGTTCAAAGAATTGCAATTGCCGCTCGCTCAGTCATTTCCGCTGCACCCGCCGGAACGACAGTCTTTGTCAACGAAGCCAGCACCTATCAACGCGACAATCAGTCTTTTACGAAGGGCGGTCCATCGAGACCTGTTGCATCGGAATTGGTGCTTTCTTTTCTAAGCGCAATCCAAGAAAGAAATTTAGAAAAAGCAAAAAATTTTTTAGCACCTGATTTTTCTATGTGTTTTCCGACTGGTGTGCGGATGACCCAATTGCATGAATTGATTCAATGGGGACAGTCACGTTATAAAAAAATCGAAAAAATTTTTGAAACAATCGATGAATGCTGGACAGGTGAAGGCGCCGTCGTTTTTTGCTCTGGCACTTTAAGTGGAGTTTTTAATGACGATCAACCATTTGAAAAAATACGATTTATAGATCGCTTTGAAGTGGTTGATGGACTTATCTTGAAGCAAGATGTTTGGAATGATCTACGACCTTAATTTTTTCAGAGCGAGTTCTTCGTAAACGGCCAGGACTTTGCGATGCCTGGGGTCACTGAGGCGGCGCAGGTGAGCTTTTTTTCATCTGTTGAACCAAGCGTCCAGCTCTGGACGGGCAGGGGGCGTTAAGAATCTTGACGGTCGGTAGTGACTGACTCAAGACTTCAATTCCATGCCTAGTTAAGTGTGAGCTTTGACGATGGTCGTGGTCAATGTTTTATCCAATGTTCCCTGGCTAAAAAGTTGATGGATCACCTGCCGAAGCCAAATGTGTGCTGAATCTTTGTGAAATCTCTGATGCCAGAAAAGATGTACATCGATGATGGGTGATTTCATGGGTGTAGGGACATAACGCACTTCACCGTGTTGAACGAAGAAATCAGCGAGATCTTTCGGGACCGTAGCAATCAAGTTGGACGTTTCGATGATTGGCAATAAGCTCATGAAGTGAGAGAGCTCCACGACAACGCGTCTTTTGATTTTTTTGCTTTGCAAAAATTGTTCGAATACATGCTCTCTGCCATCTGGCTTGACAACTGCATGTGATGCTTTTGCAAACTGCGCCAGTGTTAGTTTTTCTGCGACATCTGGATGGTTTTTTCGAATCAAACAAACATGCGAGCTGCTAATTAACTTCTGTTGAAAGAATCCTGCCTTGTGCAAATCTGGAAAGTAACCAATTGCCATCTCTGCACTGCCTGCCTCTAGTGCGTTGGCTGCCGCCTCTCTAGGCATGGCAAGGGTCTTCAGGCTAATGTGGGGAGATTTTTCAGCAAGCGTCGACAGCAATCGAGGCAAAAAATTCACCTCAGCAATGTCTGGTGTCACCAACGTGAATATGCGATCGCTACGAGACGGATCAAAACTCTTCGGTTGCAGGATGTCGTTTTGGATAGTTTGGACAACCGATCGAATGCTCAGGCTCAAAGCTTGCGCTTTGGGTGTGGGTGCCATGCCAGCACCTGTGCGAACAAATAATGGGTCGTCAAAGAGTGTCCTGAGTCTTGAAATGGCGGCACTCATCGCAGGCTGACTCAACTTGATTGCTTCGGCTGCCTTGGTGACATTCTGGTGTTTGAGCATGGCGTCAAACACGACCAACAAATTCAAGTCTAAAGATCGAATATCCATATGGTGGATATTATGTATTCAAATAATTATCTAGACGAATGGTTGCCTGATCCCTAGACTCGCTCACACAAAACACATCAAGCGCCTCAGAGCTTGATAAGTACACCGGAGACGAAGTCATGCAACAGATGTATTGCGGCCAAAGCACAGTGATGCCTTGTTGCTGTGGTGTTGACGTTCATGCGCACGTCATTCCGGGAGAGTTTCCAAAATACCTAGGGGGTGCGACGCCCTCTGGATGGCCCTCGATGGCTCCGGCTGATGCTTGCCATCGTCATGTCATGATTGATGGGAAGAACTACAGAACAGTGTCTGACAAGTGTTGGACCCCATCGCATCGATTGGCAGATTTTCAAGAGATGGGCTTGCAACTGCAGGCCATTTCGCCCATGCCTGAGTTGCTGTCTTATTGGCTTTCTCCCGCCGATGGTTCCCAGTTGGTTAGATTCTTGAATGAACAAATTGCTTCCATGGTCAACGAGTCCGGAGGCAAGATCGTGGGCCTTGGTGCCGTTCCATTACAAGATTTGACACTTGCCATCAAAGAGTTGCACTACATCAAGCACACCTTGGGTCTTTGCGGTGTGGAAGTAGGAAGCAACATCAATGGCGTCGTGATTGGAGACCCCAAGCTTGATCCATTTTTTGAAGCTTGCGTTGCGCTGGATATGCCGGTGTTTGTGCATGCCTTGAGGCCTGTTGGCATGGATCGGTTGGTGGGGCCTGCACCCTTGCAACAGGTGTTGGCGTATCCCACCGATGTAGGTTTGGCTGCGGCATCGGTCTTGACTGGCAACCTGATGCATCGTTATCCTAAGTTGCGAATTGCATTCAGTCATGGTGGCGGAACTTTGGCCATGCTGTTGCCTCGGTTGCAACAAGCCATGTCTGTTTTTCCGGCCCTGCGGGAGAGTGTGCATTCATCTCCGTTCGAACAAGTCAGGGCGTTGTATTTCGATACCTTGGTTTTTGATACGCAGACCCTGCGTCATCTGGTTCATACATTTGGCTCGTCGCAGTTGATGATCGGGACCGATTACCCGTTTAACTTTCATGACAAACACCCTGTTGAGCGAATCAAAGAAGCTGGATTTGACGCCCAGGTCACCGAGCAATTGACGTCTACAAATGCCAAAAGATTTCTTGGTATTGAAAACATGAATTTGGAGTAAAACATGACGCATTCATCTTCACTTGTAAGCGCTTTGCGCAGCGTTTCGCTCACCGTTCCTGATTTGGTGGCTGCTGAACATTTCTACACATCGATTTGGCATTTGGATGTAGTTGCCAAGACCGAGCAGGCCATTTATTTGCGCGGTACAGGGGCCGATCATCACTTGCTTGAACTGCATCAAGCGGATGGGTCGGCGAAGATTCGATGCGTCACTTTGCGTGTCCGAGATCTGTCTGCTTTGGAAAAAGTTGCAACCGCAGCGGTTGTTGCTGGAGGCAAAGTGCTCAAGCCCATTGCCGAAGTCACTGAGCCTGGGGGAGGGCAATCCGTGACGGTGATCGATCCCGACGGTCGCGTGTTTCAACTGGTCTTCGGGGATGCCATACATGCAGATGCCCATGAGGCGCAGGACAGACCCATTCGATTGGCCCATGCTGTGCTGAATAGTCATGATGTGGAATCCACCCGTACTTTCATGGAGTCTGTGCTTGATTTTTCGTTGTCTGACCGGACACGCATCATGGCCTTTATGCGTTGTAACAGTGATCATCACAGCATTGCGCTTGGTGATTCAGACAACAACGCACTTAACCATATTGCATTTTTGATGCCTGATGTGGATTCGGTCATGCGAGGCGGGGGGCGTATGCGTGATGCGGGCTACGGCATTGAGTGGGGTCCCGGCCGTCATGGCCCAGGCGACAACGCTTTCAACTATTTTGTTGGCCCCTTTGATGTCGTCATTGAGTACACCGCCGAGGTTCAGCAGATCGATGACAGCTACAAATCAGGTCAGCCCACTGATTGGACCTGGCCCCCTGGTCGCGTTGATCAATGGGGCATTTCTGCGCCACCGAGTCCTCGACTCAAAGATGCGCAAAAAGCAGTTGTTTTTGTTTCTTAAAGGATTCAGTATGAAATTCACGACATTTCACAAAGATGGACAAGATCGATTTGGATTGATCGATGGCGATCACGTGATCGACTTCAACAAAGCGCAGCCCCAAGTCGATGCAGATCTTCGTTTGGCATTGAAGTCGGGTGTGGATTTGGCAGCTGCGGCTCAAAATGCGCTGAGTTCAAACGCTGAACGTTTGCCCATGGCGAGCTTGCAAATCTCAGCCCTCATTCCAGAACCTGGAAAGATCATTTGTTTGGGCTTGAATTATTTTGATCACGCGAAAGAGGGGGGGCGTGATAAACCTGAATACCCGTGGTTTTTTCTGCGCTCTGCCACGTCTTTGCTTGCACCTAATGAGGACGCCATTCTTCCGAAAGTCTCAGAGCGTTTGGATTACGAAGCCGAGTTAGCTGTTGTGATTGGCAAGACCGTCAAGCATGCAACGATTGAAAACGCGTTGGACTGTGTGTTTGGCTACAGTTGTTTTAACGATATTTCAGTCCGCGACTATCAAAAGAAAACGCCACAGTGGTCGATTGGTAAAAACTTTGACAAGACCGGTGGATTTGGCCCTGTGCTGGTCACAGCCGATGAGTTGCCCGCTGGTGCAGAGGGTTTATTGATTCAATCGCGTCTCAATGGCCAGGTGATGCAAAGCGCAAACACGCGCGACATGATTTGGGGTGTCGCTGAAACCATCCAGTTGTTGACTGAATGTGTGACGCTTGAACCTGGTGACGTGATCGCTATGGGTACGCCCGCTGGCGTTGGTCAGGCGCGAACGCCTCCAGTTTGGATGAGGCACGATGACACCATTGAAATCGAAATTGAAAATATTGGCTTGCTTCGTAACAAGATCAAGGCTGAGGTCAACTGATCATGGGTTCAGAGATCAGTCCAGAACTGTTCGACGTTGCCATTGTTGGATTTGGTCCAACTGGCGCTATCGCCGCGGGCTTGCTGGGTAAGCAAGGCATTCGAACCTTTGTGTGCGAGAAGTCGCATGAGGTCTATGACAAACCCCGTGCGATTGCCTTAGACCACGAGATTTCGCGTGTGTTTCAGCAAATGGGGGTGGCTAAAAAAATAAAGCCCTTCCTTGAACCCTTCACCGACTCGGTTTTTTACGGGGTGGACGGGCAGGTGATTAAACGCATGTCTACGGTGGCCGCTCCTTACCCGCTTTCACATACCCCATCCGTGGTGTTTACCCAACCGCCAGTCGAAGAGATTTTGCGAGACTACGCTGGCTCTCACCCGTCAGTCACCTGTCAACTGGGTATGACGGTGACGGACTTGACGCAAGACGCGGACCTCGCTACCTTGACCCTTCATAACGAACAAGGCCAACCCTCACAGGTCAAGGCGCGTTACGTGATCGGGTGTGACGGGGCCAGCAGCGCAATTCGGTCTTTGGCAGGCATTCAGCTTGAAGACTTAGGATTTGATGAGCCTTGGCTTGTGGTGGATGTGCGTGTGAACGAACATGGACTGGCCAAATTGCCGATCACGAGCGTGCAGTATTGCAACCCTGAGCGGCCTTCGACGTATGTGATTGGCCCTGGCAACCACAGGCGCTGGGAGATCTCGATCAATGAAGGTGAAGACCCCAAAGTGCTGGCTACGCCAGAGGGTACATGGAAACTCTTAGCGCCTTGGTTGACACCCGCGGATGGCGAACTGTGGCGTCAAGCCACTTACCGCTTTCATGCCTTGGTCGCTGACCATTGGCGCAAAGGGCGCGTTTTTGTTGCTGGTGATGCTGCCCATCAGCAACCACCGTTTCTCGGTCAAGGCATGTGTCAAGGCGTGCGTGATGCCGTCAACCTGTGCTGGCGTTTGACGTCGGTGTTGCAAGAGGGGGCGGCAGAGACGCTGCTTGACTCATACGGCACAGAGCGCAAAGCCCATGTGACGGAATTAACCACACGCATCAAGGGCATTGGCAAGATCATCACCGAACGCGATGTGGCGAAAGCCCGTGCGCGCGATGAAAAACTTTTGGCCGATGCTGGAGGTGTGGTTAAACCCATGCCACGCCAAGATGTTCAGCCCGCTTTGTCTGTTGGCTTGTTGGGTTCGGTGGTCCATCCAGCGAGAGGCACGATCTTTCCGCAACCGTTGCTGATGCTCAGTAATGGAGAGAAGGTGCGCATGGATGACATCCATCATGCGGGCTGGAAGATCGTGTTCAGCGCTACTGCAAACGATGAATTCGCACAAGCTGCAAAACACCACCATTTGCCAGCTCTGCTGTCCTTGAAACTGGGGACATTGGCTTTAACGGAGGCCGAGGGCGTCTTGCAGCTGTGGTTTGAAAAGCATGGCATACAGGCAGCCATTGTTCGTCCAGATCATTACATCTATGGTGTTTGTCTAACACCACAAGATGTTTCGCATCAACTCGGTTTGTTGAAATTGGTTGAAAGCAAGTCATCCCTCATCACTGGAGATACACATGGAACGTAGACAATTTATTGAAATGGTGGCAGTCGGTGCTGTTTCTGTTGGCACCCCTGCATGGGCACAGAACAGCGTTTGGCCCGACAAAGCTATCAAGTTTATTTTGTCGCAGCCCGCTGGTTCGGGGCCTGACAATGTGGCGCGCTTGTTAGGAGACCGTTTAGGCACTGCATTGGGGCAGCCCGTGGTGATTGACAACAAGCCTGGCGGTCAAAACGTGATTGGGGCCCAAGCCGCAGCCCGATCGGCACCTGATGGCTACACATTTTATTTTGCAACAACTGCCGCTCTGATAACCAACACCTTGCTGTTCAAGCAGTTGGCCTACGATGTGCAAAAAGACTTTGTGCCTGTGGCTTTCATTGCGCGCAGCCCGTTTGCCATTTTGGTGGATGCCAATTCACCCATTCAAAGCATTGACGATTTGATTGCGAAATCCAAAGCGTCCAACGGTCAGTTTTCGATCGGTAACGAAGGCCCGCGGACCTTCAGCGGCATGATCGCGCGTTTATTCAACGCCAGGTCCAAAGCAGCCGCCAATCTGGTTCCCTATGCCAACGTGGGCGTGGGCTCACAGAACTTAATGGGCGGCCATGTGGATGCCCTGGTGGCTGATTTGGCCTCCACCGCGCAGTTGGCTAAACAGGGCAAGCTGCGTGTCATCGCCACAACAGCAGCCAAGCGTGTGCCTGGGTGGGAAAACGTGCCCGCTCTGTCTGAAAAACTGGGCGTCTTCGACATGGTGGGTTGGTTTGCGATTGTGGCGCCCAGGGGGACGCCAGCGCAGGCCATCACCAAGCTCAACCGGGAGGTAAATGTGCTGTTGGCGGATAAAGAGCTCTCTGGGCGTATTGCCAGCATTGGGCCTTTGACGGATGCCACGATGTCTGAAGAGGATGTACGCAAGTTCTTATTAGCCGAGCTCGCACGCTGGACCGAGGTGACCAAAGAAATCGGTGTGTTGCCCGAATAACGTTCATTTCAGGAGTCAATGATGCAGCATATGTATAAAGTTTTGCTCAGCCTTTTGCTCGGTGTGCAATCTGTGTCTGTTTTTGCGCAAGTGGCCGACTTCCCCTCAAAGCCCATCCGGGTCTATGTGGGGCAGGGGGCTGGCGGCGGCATGGACACACAGGCACGTATCGTGGCTCAACGCTTGAGTGAAAAACTCGGGCAGGCGGTGGTGGTGGAAAACAAAGTTGGCGCTGGCGGCATCATCGCGACCGAATTTGTGGCCCGCGCAGCACCGGACGGTTATAGCTTGTTGATGGCACCCATCGGCAATATGGTCTTCACCCCCATTCTGAATCCCAAGTTGAAGTATTCGCCCACCAAAGACTTTGTCCCCGTGTCCTTGGTGGCCACGTTCCCTTTGGTGTTGGTGGTCAATTCCAAGTCCAAAATTAATACGGTGGCTGATCTGGTGGCCTTCATGAAAACCAATCCTGAGAAGTCCAACTATGGCGGGTCAGGCGCGGCTTTTCAGTTCGCTAACGAATTGTTTAAATTACAGACAGGTGCACCTGGCGAGTTCATTCAATACAAAAGCATGAGCGAAACCATCACCGCTTTGTTATCCGGTGACTTGGTGATGTCCATGGTCGACACAGGACCTGCCACCTCGCACATCAATTCAGGCAGTTTGCGTGCCTTGGCTGTGACGTCGCCTCAGCGATTGGCCAGCATGCCGCAGGTGCCTACGATGACGGAGTTGGGCTTTCGCGACATTGAGTTTCGTTATTGGAGTGGGTTCTTTGCGCCTGCAGGCACGCCTAAGCCAGTGATTAAAAAGTTGGAGGCTGACATGAATCAAATTTTGAAGCAGCCCGATGTCATTGCACAAATGGCGACTAATCAGGTTGCGGCGACTGGCAGCACCTCAGAGGAACTCAGCAAGCTGGTCGCTACCGATCTGGTGCGTTGGGGTGCCGTCGCGGACAGCGCCAAGATGCCTAAGCAAGATTGATCGGTAGAAAAGCCATGCATTCAAAAAGTCCGGTGATTGATTTCCATGTTCATGCCTTGGAGCCCACGGTCTTTCAAAGTTCGACCAACAAAACAGTCTTTACTGGGTTTGGTGCGAATCCGGTCACCGAGCCCAGGCCGGGTGCCAAGGCCTTGATTGACCGCATGTTTGATGCGAAAACCATCATCGAGGACATGGATGTGCGAGGTATCGATAGATCGGTGGTGACCTCCAGCACGGTGTTGCAAGGTACCTCTTGGGCAGAAGCTCAATTGGATTTGTCGTTGTGCCAGCGTTGCAATGACCAAGCGGCTGCTTGGGTGACAGCGCATCCCACACGCATGGTCGGCAGCATGGTGTTGCCGCTGCAAGATGTGGGTCTGGCGTTGCAAGAGTTACGACGCGCACACGAGCAGTTGGGCTTGCAAGTCGTCAATGCCTCGTCGAGCTACAAAGGGATCTACTTGGGTGATGCACAGTTCGATGCTTTTTGGGATGAAGTCGCGGGAAGAGGCCTGACCGTTTGGGTACATCCGGAGGGGGTGGAAGACCCTTGGTTTCAAAGTTACGGCTTATGGAATTCCTTGGGTCAGTCAATTGAAGAAACCAAATGCATGGCTTCGCTGATTTACAGCGGCGTGATGGCCCGGTATGACAGCTTGAAAGTGGTGATGGCACATGGTGGTGGTTATTTTCCGCACTACCTTGGACGAATTGATCGCAATGCCGTGAACCGTCCGGATACCGTTAAAAACTTGGATGGCAAGACGCCGCGTGACTTTTTGAAGAGCTTCTACTACGACACCTGCGTGTATGACCCGCGCGTGCTGGAAGCACTGATCTCGCTGGTGGGGACAGAGCGATTGGTCATGGGCAGCGACTACCCCGTAGGCGAGAAAACCCCCGTACAGTGGCTTCAGCAGGCGGGGTTAGAAGGTGAGGCCTTGGCCGCAGTTGCGGGTGGGAATGCCGCCAATTTATTGGGTCTCTAACTCAATCGCCAATTTGCTATTGAGTCCATGTGTATTTAAAAGGCGCTGCTCTTGACTATTAACTTAGTCCGGACGCTCGCTGTGCTCTGGACGGGCAGGGAGCGTCAAGAGCCTTGACGGTTGAAGCTGCATTTAATCTAAAAACTTTAAGGTTTTAGAGGACTGGGAGCTATCGTTAAACCATTGATCTTCATTAGCAAATAAATATATTGAAGTTCTGCTTTCTCGCAGTCTGGAGCGCCAACCCAACGGGCTAAAGAATGAGCTGGAATTTGTAAGCGCTTTCCTTCTATTTCAACTTCTACGCGGAAATAGCAGGGATTATGTTCGTGGAATGCAATGACTTTGCCCCACCGACCAATTGGCCAAGGTTTACGGATTACAACAACTTGCTCTCCCGGGCGTGCCAAGCAATCTAAGTTGTCCTCATAGGCTTGCTGGATTTCAACGCTAGAAGTTTTTGCATTCGCTTTGGCAAATTCATTCGCAGATTCTATAAATTGTTCAGCTTTCATACCTATAGATTCGGCTCGAAGTTGTCTATGCTTTAGCAATTACAAATCTTTATCTTCACCTTTCCTGACGTTTTTCGGCTGGAATTTTTAAACACCTTCAATGATTCGGATGTCTCGATCGGCGCCATCGCCGAGAGCAGCCAAGGCTGCCTGGTAAGCGGGGCAGTCATGGGCAGCCACTGCCTGTTCAACACTATCAAATTCGAGCAATACGGTGCGTTGCTTCAATCCAAGTTCATAGGCCATATAGGGTTCACCACGCGCTAGGAATCGACCACCTGCTGCTGTTAGCGCAGGCCCTGCGAGCTTTGCATAGGCTGCAACCTTTTGTTCATCCTTGATTGCGCGATATGTGGAAATCCAATAACTTTTAGACATGTGCTCTTTCTTGTGTGAGTGATGATCTTTTTTATTCAAAAAACTTAGATGCAAAAACAGGACTTAATTTGGAGAACCACTCTTTTTTAAAACGCTAGTCATGAAATCACTCAACACGACGGCAAGTGTTTCTTCATGTGGTTCCCAGTCCGAGAACGGAAGCAATGCAATATCTTGGTCCTCGATCGGCAATTTATACAAAATGCTATTGGGGATTAAATTAGCAGCAGCGATGCCATTGGCTGAAGCGTGAGTATTGTCGTTTCCTGGAACTACGATGGTGGGCACTCGAATTGCGCGCAACACATCGTCTTCCATTCCAAGTACCGGTTTGCGTGGTCCTTTCAAGAAAATGGACAACCAGTGCTCCATGACTCGGATGTATTCTTTGGGGTCCATTGCCATGAGTCGAGGCAAATTTGAGGGATTTGCTTGTATTCGCTCAAGGTACTGCTCGGTTTCACAAACAGCTTTCATACCACCTTGCTGGGCGGCGCGAATAAATTGCCCGTAATACATTTCGGGTAGACGACCCGCTGCAAAGTCGCCGCCAGTCACGCGCATCAACATCAGTCCTTTGACTTTTTCTGGGTGTCGTTGGTTGTAGAGCATTGACAACCGAGCACCAGAGGAAGTGCCCCCAATGAATGCTGAGGTTGCACCAAGTTCATCAAGCAGTATGTCCAAGTCATCAGCCCAAATCTCTTCCTCGCCATCTTGTCCAGCAATCAGAACATCTGATGCGCCTGTGTTACGGCGGTCATGAAGTAAAACTTGAAACCCCTTGGCGGCAATTTTCTCTGCAAATCCAATGAACTCATTGAATCCACGACGTCCCCCTGTGATCAGGACTAGCCATGGGCCTGTTTCGCCAAAAACGCGGTAATGAATGTTGACATCGCGGATCTTGATAAGTGGCATGTTGTTCTCTTTGTATATCGATTAACCAAAGGCCGTTAAAACCTTACCGCCAGCTTCAACTGGGTTCGAGTGGATAAGAATGACAGCCAATACGCAAGACTCAGTGCCTCTGTTGATCCAGTTGTGAACTGTGCCGCGTTGCACCATGACATCCCCTGCTTTGAGGTGAACTTCATTGCCAGCCTCAAGCTCCATGTCAATCTCTCCCGACATCACCACGATGTAATCAATCGTGTCTGTCCGGTGAACGCGCTGTTCAACCCCAGGTTTAAATTCAATGATTCGAAAAACGCTACCGTTTTCGATCATTGTGAATTTGCCCTCACGCTTGCCATCATCGTTCTGTCCTGAATTGTTAGCAGGTGCAGAGTCTGTCGTCCAAACATTGCAAATCTGCGCGCCAGGTCGTCCTTCTCTGAAGTGGTTGCAAGTCTCGTCAATTTTTACAATCGCTTTACCTTCAGCGTCATGACCTGTGATGACGCGGCGAATCGTGGGAGTAGTCATGTTTATCACTCAGGTTTGATGTTGAGTTGCTTGATGAGTTTTGCTTTCTCGTCGAAGTCAGCTCGTAACCTCTTATCGAAATCTCGTCGACCCAAAAAAGAGACCCTCTGGTTTAAACGTGAGGCTGCAGTGCGAAAACCTTCTGAGGATGTCACTTCAGCGCAGGTTTTTTCCAAGCTGGCCAACACCGGCTCAGGTGTACCTCGGGGAGCGAACATGCCGTTTAAGCCGGGTACGCCTGCAGAGTGTCCGAGTTCAGCCATTGTTGGGACATCCGGGTAGGCGAAGTGGCGCTGTTCCGCAAACACTGCCAGTGGGCGAACGCCTTTGCCAGCCATGCCTGAGATTGATGCAGCTGAAAAAGTGATTTCGTTGCTAATTAATTGAGGCAAGATCTGCGGCTCGCCCCTGAACGGCACGTGAACTGCGTCAAGCCCAGCGGTTGCCAACCAAGCTGATGCTGAAAGATGCGGAACCGATCCAACACCAGTTGTCCCCCAACTGAGTTTGCCGGGCTGCGATTTGCCTGCTGCCACCAATTCTTGATAGGTTTTATAAGGTGATGCAGATCCAACAAACAGAGCCATCACGTTTTCAAAGCTCTGACAAACAGGGACAAATGAATCGTATGTGTATGCAACGCTTTTGATGATGTGAGGAGCAATCGTCAATGGGGTATTGGGCGAGATCGCTACCGTATAACCATCCGGTTTTGCAGCAGCCAAAGCAGCAAAACCAATTGTTGCAGCAGCACCTTCACGGTTGACGATTGGAAAGGCTTGACCTGTAACTTTTGAAAACTCAGATGCCAAAGCTCTTGCCATGAGATCAACACCATGTCCTGCTTGAAATGGCACGATCACAGTCACTGCGCGTGACGGATAAGCATCCTGTGAAAGAGCTGAAAAATTGATAAAACCGACGCATGCAGTCATAAATGTGGTTAGCAGTTTCGTCATAGAAAATCCTTGTTTTGAATTGATCTCACTTTACCCATGAACGTGTAATTCTTCATGTGACTCACCGACAGTATCAGATTGCAATCTGCACATCACTTTAGTGGATTTTGCTCTCAGCGCTGTCATCGTGCAGGTCAACAGTTAGGCGCTGGCTTGGGGCCCGAACTGAAAAGGCAAATGCTCGCGTACATGCACTGACCGTGACGGCCCAAAATGTTCAAGATCAATTTTGGTCGTCGAATGGCATGATTTTTCCAACGGTTAAAGATTTAGCAGTAAATACTGCTTATAGGTTTGGGCCATCCCATCTGCTAGGTCAACAAAGTATGGACTTTTGTAGGTTTTCTCTTAACAATAAAACCAATTCAATGGTGTTTTTTAAATTTTTTTAGGAACAAGGAGACACGTCATGTTGACAAATTTTTCTAAAGGACTTGCCATTGTTTTGGCTCTTGGGTTGTCTTCAGCGACTTGGGCGCAGGGGGCGTATCCTCAAAAACCTGTCACCTTGATCGTGCCATTTCCTGCCGGTGGTATCGCTGATTTGTCGGCCCGTGCCCTCAAGCCCTCTTTAGATAAAGCTTTGGGCCAACCGGTTTTGATCGTGAACCGGCCAGGTGCCTCCGGCGCCATTGGTGCGGTTGCAGTCGCCAATGCCAGTGCCGACGGTTACACACTGATGTACACCCTGTCGAGTGTGGCCAGCGTTCCAGAACAAGCGGTGCTCAATGGTCAAAAGCCACCCTTCACGCTGGACCAATTCGTGCCCGTGGCTCGGGTCACCGTGGATGTGGTCAGCTTGGTGGTGCGTGCGGACAGCCCTTACAAAACCTATCAGGACTTTGCGGCTGCTTTGAAGGCCAACCCCAAAGGCATGACGTATTCCTCCAGCGGCAACTACGGCATCAGCCATTTCCCCGCCGAGATGCTGCTGGCGGCCACGCAAACCGAGGCGCGTCACATTCCTTACGCGGGTGGGGCGCCCATGTTGACGGCTTTGATGGGCGGGCAGGTTGATTTCAACATACCCGTTCGCACGCTCGCCTTGCCGCACGTGCAAAGCGGTCGCCTGCGTTATTTGGCCATGTACGGTGCCAAGCGCTGGGCTCAGGCACCAGATGTACCGACGCTCTCGGAATTGGGTGTGTCGATCGACTTTGTGCCTTGGACGGGTTTGTTTGCACCTGCAGGCACACCCGCAGATGTTCTGGCCACTTTGCGTCGGGCCTTGCGTGCGGCATCTCAGGACAACCAATTCGTCGAGACGGTCGGTAAAAGCTCCGCCGGAGAAATTGCTTACCTGGATGGCAGCGAACTGGAGGCCTTCTGGAAGGCCGATCTGGCCCGCACATCCGTCACCATTCAGCGCATCGGACGCATCCAATGACGGCAGCGGCCCCGCGAGGGTTTACCTTTGACCGCAATGACGGTCGTGCGGTGCTGCCCGGCAATTTGCACACCAACCGCCAATTGGCGCAATGGCTTGATTTTTCGCTGCCAGGTCAGGTGCGTGTTTTCACAGGCAAGGTGGAATTGGGGCAGGGCATTTTGACGGCCTTGTCCATCATTGCGGCCGATGAACTCGATGTGGGGTTGGATCAGGTGCACATCGTCAGTGCCAGCACCGTGGAAGGTCCTGATGAGGGCATGACCAGCAGCAGCATTTCAGTCCAGGATTCCGGATCGGCCATTCGCCACGCCTGTGCCGAAGTGCGTTTTTTGGCCCTCCAGCAAGCGGCCCGTCACCATGGCTTGCCCGCCGACGCCTTGCGCGTTGAGCAAGGGCGATTCACCGACGCCCAAGGGCGCGCGCTGGGGGATTATTGGGATTGGCTCAAGGGCATCAGTCTGGACCGGGAATACGAGGGATTGGCTCAGCCCAAGCCTGTGGGGGCGCTCAAGCTGCACGGTCACGGCAAGGTCCGCCGCATTGACCTGTCTGAAAAGATCATGGGGCAGCCCCGATTCATCCACGATTTGCGCATGCCTCACATGCGCCATGGGCGGGTCCTGCGTGCACCCTCGTTGACGGCCCAATTGGCCCATCCCGATCAACCCGTGCCGATGGATGTGTTGGATGCCATGTCCCAGTCGGGCATTGACTTGGTGGTGGATGGGCGCTTTATTGGCGTCGTGGCCGCCTCCGAGCGCGAGGCGGATGCCGCACTGGCTCGGCTGCAAGCGCAAGTGGCCTGGCGCGAGTCGGCTGCTTTGCCCGACATGCATGCCTTGGCCGACTTCCTGCGCAGCGCCCCGCATGAAACCACTTACCCCATTCAAAAAGGGGAAGACCTTGGCGATGACGCTGACGGGGTGAGCCTGTCGCACGAGTACCTCAAGCCTTACATTGCCCACGCCTCGATTGGTCTTTGCTGCGCACTGGCCCAATGGGATGGCCAGACCTTGCAGGTCTGGACCCACAGCCAAGGCATCCAGAATCTGCGCGATGACCTGACCAAGGCATTGGGTCTGCACAAGCAGGCGATCGTGATGCGGCATGTGGAAGGGGCCGGTTGTTATGGTCACAACGGTGCCGACGATGTGGCGTTTGATGCGGCCCTGTTGGCGATGGCCCAGCCGGGTGACCCTGTGCGGGTCGTCTGGTCTCGGGCGGACGAGCTGTCGCAAGCGCCGTTGGGCAGCGCCCACTTGGTCTCGCTCAGGGCCCGTTTGAACGACCAGGGGCGCATCAGCCACTGGCACCACGAGCTGTGGGCCAACGGGTACAGCTCCCGGCCGGGTCGCTCCTTGATTCCCACCTTGTTGGGTGCGTCGCAGCGCGCCCAAGGGCAGCCCGCGCCTATTGCCATCAACCCGCCGCTGGCCGCTGGCGGGGGCTCGGACCGCAATGCCATTCCAGGTTATTCGTTTGACAACGCCCATGTGGTGAACCACCGGCTGACGGTTATGCCGATTCGAACCTCGGCCATGCGGGCACTGGGGGCATTTGCCAATGTGTTCGCCATCGAGTCCTTCATGGACGAGCTGGCCCATGCCAGTGGACAAGACCCCTTGCAGTTTCGAAAATTGCACATCGAGGACCCCAGAAGTCTGGCCGTTTTGAATGCCGTGGTCGACCGCAGCACCTGGTGGCACCAGCCCAAAGCCGAGGGCGTGGGCCACGGCGTGGCCTGGGCCCGCTACAAAAACACTTCTGCTTGGTGCGCTGTGCTGGCACGCGTGCAAGCAGGCGAGACGCTGCGTGTGTTGCAGCTCGATGTGGCCGTCGATGTGGGCCGTGTGGTGGACTTGGACGGTGTGATCAACCAGACCGAAGGCGGTGCCTTACAAGGCATGAGCTGGGCCCTGAAAGAGGCCGTTCAGTTTGACCGCACGCGCATCACGACCCAGAGCTGGACAGATTATCCGATCTTGCGTTTCAGCGAAGTGCCCGAATTGACCATCCATGTGCTGGACCAGCCAGAGCAGCCGTCGCTGGGGGCGGGCGAATCGGTGCAAGCCCCCGTGGCCGCCGCTTTGGGCAATGCCTTGTTCGATGCCCTTGGGGTGCGTGTTCGCCACTTGCCCTTGTCGCAAGACCACATCCTTCAGGCGCTGAACGCGTTGCAATGACATGGCTGCATTGACCTCGACCCTGGTGGACATTTGCAGTGCTGGCGCTGGGCGCGTTTGGCTAGACCAATGCCTGGCCCTGCCGCAGTGGGCGCAAATGGCGCAGTACCGCACACGCTTTGCGGCTTTGCAAAGCACGCTCGATGAAGTGAACCGCCGCCTGGAAGAGGGGCAAGACTGTCACCTGTGCGTGCTCACCCCCGATGCCATCCGCAGTCTGCAAAGCCGCTGGCCTGCGCGCATCGACTGGATTGGGTCTTTAGGCCAAGCCGAGACCGGCTGGGTAAGTCTGGCCGGCGATGGCCAGTCCTACAGTGTCGCCACCGTCCAAGCTTTGCGCCAGACCCTCATGTCCCTCGACGTGTTGCTGGTGCCGGATCTGCAGCAGTCTTCTGGCGGGCGGCACTTGCAGCGTGTGCTCGACCAACTGGCTATTCCTGAAGCGGACATGCCCGCCGTGCAGTCCTACGCCGGCGGCGCGCAAGCGGTGGCAGCCTTGTCTGCCCATACCGGTCAGCGTGTGATGGCCTGCGCCCAGTCCACCGAGGTTCAAGCGGCGTCTCACGCCCTTTACCTCGGCCCTTTTCCGGCCCCGCATGGGCTGTTCACCGAATACGCTGTGGCAGCTGTGCGACCTCATCCAGACAACCAAGACCCCGAGGCACAAACGGCCTGGTCGCTGGCCTGCGATTTGGCACGTTACCTGTGCGCCCCGAGTCAGCAAGCCCAGCGCCTAGCGCTGGGATTTGTTGGATTGTCCTGACAGAAACCGAGACAGACCATGATCACCATCAATGCCAAGAACATCGCCCTAACAGCGCCCGACAAAACCCCTTTGCTCAGCCTCTTACGCGATGAGTTGGGCTTGTCGGGTCCCAAATTGGGCTGCGGTGAAGGCGAATGCGGCGCTTGCATGGTGCTGGTGGATGGGCGTCCGCAAACGTCCTGCAATTTGCCACTGTGGGCGGTGAAAGGACATGACGTGACCACGCTCGAAGGCTTGGGCACGGCGGGACAACCTCATGCTTTGCAACAAGCTTTTATAGAAGAAAACGCAGGCCAGTGCGGCTATTGCCTTAGTGGCATTTTGGTCAGTGCCAGTGCCTTGTTGGCGCACACCCCCGAGCCGACTCGGGCACAGATTTGTGAGGCCTTGGACAAACACCTATGCCGCTGCGGGGCGCATGATCGCATCATCCGCGCTGTCCTTCGTGCCTCAGC
>JAIXRH010000058.1 GCA_027485285.1 Comamonadaceae bacterium
ACCAAATGAGAACCTCATTGACCTGAGGTTTTCATTGATTTCATAACTATACATAATATACATCGTATGAAACTTAGAAGGTTTCAAATCAATGGTCGCCGTGGGCCCAAAGCAGCAAAGCATCACGCTCTTCAACCAACACATCAATCCTTTGCCCCACAGGCAAACACAGTTTGGTGGCGACATGACCAAAAGGTAAATCCGTGAGCACAGCTGCTTTGACTTGTGTACGCAGCCAATCAACCACGCTTTGCAACTTGAAGCCTTTGTCGTGCGGTGTGAGTTTGTAGTTGCTGAACTGGCCAAACACAATGGCCTTTTGTTGCGCCAACACGCCTGCATGCAACAGTTGCGTGAGCATGCGTTCGATGCGATACGGATGTTCACCCACATCCTCTAAGAACAAAACGCCATTTTTGATCTGCGGAAAATAGGGCGTGCCGAGCAACGACACCAACACAGCCAAGTTGCCGCCCCACAGAACCGCATCGTGTGCCCACACGCCAGGACGGCGTTTGTCATTGGCAGCAACGCACGCTTTGGACAAATGCCAACCCGCACCCTCACCCTGCCCGCTGACCATGTCTTCAAAGCAGGCTTCCATGATGTCATCAGGTTGTTCAGCCCCAAAGTCTTCGCCCAACGCGGGGCCTGACCACGTGACCGAGCCAGTTCGAGCCAGCACGGCGTTTTGGAAAGCCGTGAAGTCGCTCAGGCCCACAAACTGAGTGCCTTTGTTGATTGCTTTGGCCACTTGCTTGTATTTGATGCCTGGCAAGATGCGTGTGAGGCCATAGCCACCGCGCGAAATGAGCGCCACATCGGCACCGCTGTCGGCCGCGCGGTGGATGGCGGCCAGTCGGGTGGCGTCGTCCCCTGCAAAACGGGTATGGCTGCTCAGCGCATCTGCATCTAGCTCAACTTCGTGGCCAAGTTTTGTCAAGCGGGCCAAGCCCCGTTTGAAAGCCGTTTTGTCGCGCACCGCGCCACTGGGGGAATAGATGTAAATATGAGCCATAACCCACATTGTCGTGGCAAATTTGCACACAAATCGCCAAAAACGACCTTAGCCTGTCAGTCGCGTTTGTAATGCAACAAACGACCACGGTAAGCGCTCAAATCTTGCAGTGGCTCGTTCATCAGCAACTCTGTCACGCCAAACCCCATGTTGGCCATGTCTTTGTGAAAAGCGCTGCGGTTGCCACGGTTGGGGTCAATGATGAGCACCTCGGCGCCCTCTGCCGCATGGACTTGGATAAAGCCCGACAGCTGAGCTGGGTGGCTGCGCTCGTACAACACATCGCTGGCGATGAGTAAATCAAATGCGCCCAGCCCCTTGTTCACCCTGCCCCAGTTGCCTGTTTCGTAGTGCAGCGGCGGCAAGCCGTTCAGCAGCACATTGGCTTTCAAAAAAGTTTCGGTCAGCGGATGGCAGTCGCTGGCAATGATGTTGCCCTCGCGCCGATGCACCACCAGGCTGGCCAGCCCCAAACCACAGCCAATTTCTAAGATGCGCTTGTCTTTGAGCACCCATGTTTGCATCAGGTCAGCCAACTTTTGTGCCGAGGGCCAAAGCAAACCAAACAAGGGCCAAGTGGCGGACGAAATTCCAGCCTTCAGCGCCAACCCGAGTGGGTCAAAGAACTGCTGCTTGTCTAACAACGAGCGAATTTGTAAATCTGCCCCGCCTCCTACACCGACCCTCTGAAACTTCACTTCGTAACCGATGGGTGGTGTGGCGAAAGGCATGCTTAACGTCGTTCAGGCGGAGGTGTGGGGGCGACCAACAAGGCACTCAAGGCACGAGGACCTGCCAAATGGCCCACATCTGGATAAGGCGCATCACGCAAAGCTTTGGGCAGCGGGGGTGTTTCGATCCAATGAATTGGCAATTGCAAACCAGCCAGCAAAGGTGCCATGGCACGGGGTGCATGCAAGGCCAATGGCGCAGGTTGCACGCTGGCCAAAAACTCTCGCAGCACTTGTGCATGCCAAGCCAAACGATGCGCAGCGATTTTTTTGGGTTTGTCAGACAGTCCAAAGCCAGGCAAATCCAAAGCGATCACGGGTTGTGCCGATTGCAATTGCGACAAATATTGAAGGCTCCAGCCGTCCAAACCATGCAGATACACATGCGGCGCGGTTTGGAACTGCTGGCTCGAGGGACGGTTGTCAAACCAATGCAAACGCAAACATTCCAAAGCGGGCAAGTCAGCGGTGAAATGCGACAGCGCAAGTGGCACATCCAAGCCGGCCAATGCGGCTTCGGGTGTGCGCAAAGCATCTTCGCGCAAAGGCACTTTGTTGCGGTGTTGCTGCGCACGGCGTTGTTCAAAAAAATCTTGCAGCAACTGCGCACTTTCATCAGCCAAAACGCCGCCAGTGAGCTTGGTATGGTGGTTGATCTGGTCGTGCGCAAACAGGTTGAGCACCGAGCCCGCAGCCCCCGTTTTAGGCTCTGCCGCGCCAAACACCACCCGCTTGAATCGCGCATGCAGCGCTGCCCCGCTGCACATGGCGCAGGGCTCTAGGGTCACGTACAAAGTGCAGTCGTCCAGTCGGTAATTGCTGAGCGCCAAGGCAGCGGCACGCATGGCATTCACTTCTGCGTGTGCCGTGGGGTCTTGGCAGGCCATCGGTGTGTTGTGGCCAGAGGCAATCACCTGCCCTGCCCTCACCACCACAGCACCCACGGGCACTTCGCCCGCATCAGCAGCGGCTTGTGCTTGGCGCAATGCCAATTGCATGAAACCCGTGTCTTCGGGCGAATGAACTGGCGTCATGGCTGAACCATACCGAGCTTGACCATCCACTCGGCCAAGGCCTGTTCATCCGTGTTGCCTTGCGCATACGCGGCGTGCATGGCCATGTGCGCTTCTGGGCGGTGCTGGTTAAGTTTGATCGCGCATTGCAGCTCGGTGATGCGCAGCTCAAACGCCACAATCGCATTCAGCATTTTGCTTTGGTAATCCTCAGCCAAACCACGCCATTGCGCCGCATAAGGCGGCTCGTGGTCGCCAATGAGTGGCTTGAGCAAACGGTCTTTGGCCTCAAGGTCTTCCACCAACGAAGCTTCGACCTTGGCATGCACAGACAAATAGTTCCAAGTGGGCACGCGCGTGATATCTGGATAGACCTTGGGCGACATGTAGGCCTGCGGGCCCATGAAGGTCACCAATGCTTGTGGCCGCGACTGCAAATAGCGCCAATGCGGGTTGGCTTTGGCGCAGTGGCCTTGCAGCACATACTGTGCATTGCGATGCGTCAAATGCAAGGGGATGTGGGTGACGACTGGGAAACCTTCGTCGTCCACACTGATGAGGTTTGCAAACGGATGCGCCCGCATCAGAGCGAGCGCATGGGCCTCATCTTTGGCTTTGAACTGCAGAGGCAGGTACACGCCAATAACCGCGTGGCGGTCCGTTTAGAAACGACGCTTGACTGCGGGGCCTGGGCCCTTGCCTTCGATGTGACGGAAGGTCACACGGGCTTTGTTCATGTCGTAGGGAGACAGTTCCACCGTGACTTTGTCGCCTTCGATGATGCGAATGCGGTGCAGGCGCATTTTGCCGGCGGTGTATGCGATCAGTGAGTGACCGTTTTCTAGGGTGACGCGGTAGCGAGAGTCGGGCAAGACCTCGTGTACGACACCCTTCATTTCGATCATTTCTTCTTTTGCCATGTACTCAGTGTTCTCTTATTAAAAATTGAAGCCCAAATCGGGCATTGCAAACAACTCTTGATTGTAGGGCGTTTGGGGTTA
>JAIXRH010000002.1 GCA_027485285.1 Comamonadaceae bacterium
GCCGACATCCGCAATGTGGTGGCGGGGGACAGGTCACCCGACGGCGCGGGTGAACTGGCCATTGAGCGCGGCATTGAAGTGGGTCATGTGTTCTACCTCGGCACCAAGTACAGCCAAGCCATGAACGCTACATTTTTAGACGTGAACGGCAAACCGCAGTTCATGGAAATGGGCTGCTACGGCATTGGCATCACCCGCTTGCCCGCCGCGGCCATTGAGCAAAACCACGACGAGCGAGGCATGATTTGGCCTGACGCCATCGCGCCGTTCACCGCCGTGATTTGCCCTGTCAACATGGACCGCAGCGATGACGTCAAGGCGGCAGCTTTCAAACTCTACGAGGAGTTGTTGGCCTTGGGCGTGGATGTCATCTTGGACGACCGTGGCGAACGCCCCGGCGCGATGTTTGCCGATTGGGAGCTGATTGGTTTGCCACACCGTGTGACCATTGGCGACAAAGGCTTGAAAGACGGCGTGGTCGAGTACCAACACCGCCGTGATGCCGAGTCCACCAAAGTCGCCGTGGCCGATGTGCTGGCGCATGTGAAGGCCAAGTTCGGTTTGTGATGCAGCCACGTGCTTGCTCCCGTTTAGGCCTCACAGGCAGGGCGGGTGTTGTGCACCTCGTGCAGAGTGGCTGCGGCTGGCTTGGTCGCTATGGGCAACACGCCACGGCTGCATTTCTTCTGTGTGTTGTGTGTATGCCCCTCACCCACGCAGGCAACCAACGCGAAGAGCCCTTGATCGACTCGGTGCGCACCGCTCTCAGCGCGGCGGTCCATCAGTCAGCCCCTCCCACGCTGGTGCATGCCGATGCCAAGGCGGCTTATGCATTTCAGCAGTGGCTGACGCAGACCGAAGTTCAACTAGAAAAGCAATTGCAACGCCGTCAGGCCAGCCCTGCAAAGGCGAATAGGGCCCTTGCCGCCGACCCCAACAGCCCCCATGCGGTCCCTGATGTGTTGGCGCATGAGTTGGCCACCTCACATTTGCGCCGAGAGTTTTTGCAAACCGTTTGGTACGAAAGCCAGCGTGCTGGCCTTGAGCCATCTTTGGTGTTGGGGCTCATTCAAGTGGAGAGCGGTTTTCGCAAGTTCGCCATCAGCAGCGCGGGCGCAAGGGGGTTCATGCAAGTCATGCCGTTTTGGACGCGCGTGTTGGCCGAGGGCGATGCCAGTGTGTTGTTTCAAGCACAAACCAATTTGCGCTTTGGCTGCGTCATCTTGCGGCACTACTTGAACGTTGAGCAAGGCGACCTGACCTTGGCACTGGGCCGTTACAACGGCAGCCGTGGTCAGATGCAATATCCAAATGCTGTGCTAGCGGCGCAAAAGGGGTGGCAATGAAATCGTGGATTCTGATACTCGCGGCCGTGGTGTTGTCAGGTTGTGCCACCCAAGCCTACCGTGCGGTTGAGCAAGAGTGCGCACCTGCTGCTTGGGCGGACTACCCCCAAAGCAAGGTGCAGGTGGTGCAAACTCGCCAACGCGTCATTCATGTTGCCACCGGCATGCGCAATTGCTTCACGCGCCAAGAGGGCAACCACCTGCGCACCATTTGTAATGACATCACACGGCCCGAATTCATCAACTACCCAGAGGTCGTGGTAGTCGATCAAAACGAAACCGTGCGCAACATGGCCATCGCTTCATGTTCGGCCAATTTGTGCACACAACGCTACGGCAACGCCCAGTGCAAAACTGACCAGTTGCTGATGCCTGTGCCCACACCGACTCCAACCTTAGCGCCATCACCCGTGCCGCTGCCAGGGGCCGTGCTCCCGCAATAAAAAAGCCCGCTTCGACAGCGGGCTTTTTTTCTTTCAGGCCGGTAACAGACCCGCGGAGGATCAGCCGCTGATGACTTTTTGCAACTCACCCGACTCGTACATTTCCATCATGATGTCTGAGCCCCCAATGAACTCGCCCTTGATGTAGAGCTGAGGGATGGTGGGCCAGTTGCTGTATTCCTTGATGCCGTGACGAATTTCGGCATCGTCCAGCACATTCACGGTTTTGATGGCTTTGGGTTCCACGCCGCAAGCTTTGAGCACTTGAATCGCACGACCCGAAAAGCCACACATGGGAAAGCTGGCGCTGCCTTTCATGAACAGCAAAACCTCGTTGCCTTTGACGAGTTCGTCGATGCGTTGTTGTGTGTCACTCATGGGTTCTCTCCAAATCAAAAGTTAATTATTTCACTGTTGTCCATTGTCCACCCGAACAGCGCAAGATGCCCGCAAGGTCAGGACGGCTTTGAACGTTCACAAAACCTTGGTTACCCAACAAGGTTTGCACGGCTTGGGCTTGGTCATGCCCATGTTCGAGCAACAGCCAGCCGTTGGGTTTTAAGTGTCGCGTGGCGTCGCGCACGATGGTGCGAATGTCGTCTAGTCCGTCTGCGCCAGAAGTCAGCGCCGACAAGGGCTCGTGCAACAAATCGGCCAAGTGCGCGTCGTTGCTGGCCACATAGGGTGGGTTCGACACGATGGCGTCAAAGGCGCGACCGTGCAGGGGCGCAAGCCACGTGCCGTGATGAAAATCAACAGGCAGCGCCAAGCGCTCAGCGTTCAAAGTGGCGACGGCCAAGGCATCCGCACTGGCATCGACGGCGCTCACGGTGGCATCGGACCGCGCATGTTTCAGCGCCAAGGCAATCGCGCCGCTGCCTGTGCCCAGGTCTAGCAACTCGGGTTGAGCCACATCGGCAAGGCAAGACAACGTCCATTCCACCAAGGTTTCGGTGTCTGCGCGAGGGTCGAGCACACGTTTGTCTATGTGCAGCATCAAACCAAAAAACTCTTTGTGACCAGTGATGTAGGCCACGGGTTCGGTGTTCAAGCGGCGCTGTGCATGGTCTGCAAAAGTGGCTTGGACAGAGGCGTCAAGCGGATCATCGCCGTGCGTCAGCAGCCAAGCTCGCTCGTGCGGCGCGCGGCCCAAGGCGTGAAGCAGCAGCACTTGCGCGTCTAAGCGTGGCAGTCCTAAAGCTTGAGCCCAACTGGCAGCTTGCGCGACGGTCAGCGAGCTGGCAGCGCTGGATTCCACCGAAGACACGAGTGGCAAACCCTTGGGCTGCATCCAGTTCATGCGTGACCTTCTAGCGCGTCCAGCTGCTCGGCTTCGTGGGCGTGCTTCAAGGCCTGCATCGCCTCACTCAAATCACCTTCCATGATGAAGTTGAGTTTGTACAGCGTGAGGTTGATGCGGTGGTCGCTCCAGCGCCCTTGCGGAAAGTTGTAGGTGCGAATGCGGTCGCTGCGGTCGCCACTGCCAATCAGGCCTTTGCGCATGGCGGCGTCTTTGGCGGCGCGCTCAGAGCGGTCTTTTTCTTGAATGCGTGCGGTCAGCACTTTCAGCGCTTGTGCTTTGTTGCTGTGCTGGCTGCGGCCGTCTTGGCACTCGGCCACGATGCCCGTGGGCAAATGGGTGATGCGCACGGCAGAGTCTGTTTTGTTGATGTGCTGGCCGCCTGCACCGCTGGCGCGGTAGGTGTCGATGCGCAAATCAGACGGGTTGATCTTGATGGCCTCGGCTTCGTCCGGTTCTGGTAGCACCGCCACGGTGCAGGCACTGGTGTGGATGCGGCCTTGGGTTTCGGTGGCCGGCACGCGCTGCACACGGTGGCCGCCCGACTCAAACTTGAGCCAACCATACACACCGTCGCCGCTTGAGCCACCGTCCATGCGAACCACCACTTCTTTGTAGCCACCCAGCTCGCTTGGCGATTCGCTCACAATCTCGCTGCGCCACCCTTGGCGCTCGGCGTAGCGCATGTACATGCGCAGCAAATCGGCGGCAAACAGGGCCGACTCATCGCCACCCGTGCCTGCGCGAATTTCGAGGAACGCAGGGCGTGCATCGTCTGGGTCTTTGGGTAACAACATGCGTTGCAGCTCGGCTTCGAGTTGCGCCAGCTCGGCTTGGGCACTGGCAATTTCTTCTTCGGCCATGGCGCGCATGTCGGCGTCGTCACCACCGTCTTGCAGCATTTGCTGCGCCGCTTGTGCATCGGCTTCGCGTTGTTGGTAGCGTGCGTAGCGGCCCGCAGTGGCGGTCACCTCGGTGTGCTCGCGTGACAAGGCCAAGAACTGCGTCATGTCCTTCATGATGTCTTCGCGAGACAGCAAGAAGTCGAGTTCGTGCAAGCGTTGGGTATGGCGCTCCAGCTGAGCGCGCAGAAAGTCTTTCATGGGGTCAGCGCCTAACGGTTGCCGCGCAAAAAGAAATGCTCAATCGCGGTGCGTGCACGTTCGCGTGACTCGGCATCACCCGCGTGCAACTCAGCCATCGCGCCGTGCAGCATTTTTTGGGTCAGACTGCGTGACAGGGCTTCTAGCACTGCGTCCACATCGTCGCCTTTGGCAATTGACTTGCGAGCGCGGCCCAACTCAGCGCTGCGCCAGTCTTCTGCCTGCGCATTGAGCTGTTGAATCAGCGGCACGTTGCTGCGCTGGTCCATCCAGTGTTCGAAACTTTGCACACCTGCGTCGATGATGGCCTCAGCCTGCGCCACCGCCGCTTGGCGGTTGGCTTGGCCGGTTTGCACCACGTCCGACAAATCGTCCACGGTGTACAGGTAAACGTCTTCCAGCCATTTGACTTCGGGCTCGATGTCGCGTGGCACAGCCAAGTCGACCATGAACATGGGGCGGTGTTTGCGTTGCTTCAGTGCTTGCTTGACCGCACCCAAGCCAATCAAAGGGAGGGTGCTGGCGGTGCAGCTGATGATCACATCAAACGCATGCAAGCGTTGGGGCAAGTCGGCCAAGCGCATGACTTCGCCGCCAAATTGGGTGGCCAGTTTTTCACCACGTTCCAGCGTGCGGTTGGCAATCGCAATGGCCTTGGGATTCTTGGCTGCGAAGTGCGTGGCGCACAACTCAATCATTTCGCCAGCGCCCACAAACAGGACGCGGGTCTCGCTCAGGTCTTCAAAGAGCTGGCCCGCCAAACGCACAGCCGCAGCGGCCATGCTGATGGAGTGCGCACCTATCTCAGTCGAGCTGCGCACCTCTTTGGCCACAGCAAACGAGCGTTGGAACAGTTGGTTGAGCGTGGTGCCCAAAGCGCCAGCTTCAGACGCAGCACGCACCGCGTCTTTCATCTGGCCCAAGATTTGGGGCTCTCCCAGCACCATCGAGTCGAGCCCACTGGCCACACGGAAGGCATGACGGGCCGCATCGGCCTCCAGCAGGGCGTAGGTGTGGTCTTTCAAGTCCTCGGTGGACACGCCACCCGACTGGGCCAGCCAAGCCATGGTCTGCTGCATTTGGGCCTCGCCACCCGCGCAATAAATCTCGGTGCGGTTGCAGGTGGAGAGAATTGCCACCTCGCTGTCCGTCGAAAAAGTGTGGCGCAGGGTGGCGATGGTCGAACCCATTTGTTCGACCGTAAAAGTAAAACGGCCCCGCAAATCCAGCGGGGCTGTCGTGTGATTGAGGCCTAAAGCCCAGACTGCCATAGCGCACATTATAAAATTTACTCACATGGGCCCGCTAGAACAAATCATTCACACCTTGAACTTCATTGCCCCCGCATGGGCTGTGGCTCTGTTTTGTGTGCTGGTGGCCCGCCTGAGCGCCCGTTGGTGGCTGCCTTTGGCCAGTTGGAGCCTGATGCAGCAGACCTTGGTGAGCGGTGCGCTAGGCACAGCAGTCTTGGCTGGCGGCCTGGTTTTATGGGGCGTCGACGGAAAA
>JAIXRH010000101.1 GCA_027485285.1 Comamonadaceae bacterium
ATGTTTTGGCCACGATGTCTTCCACAGGTGCGCGCACCTCGCTGGAGACGAGCTTGTCTTTGGTCTGGCTGCTGAACTTAGGTTCTGGCACTTTGACAGACAACACGCAGCACAAGCCCTCGCGCATGTCATCACCCGTGACTTCAACCTTGGCCTTCTTGGCAAATTCGTTTTCTTCGATGTATTTGTTGATGACACGGGTCATCGCGGCGCGCAAACCAGTCAAATGGGTACCACCATCTCGCTGTGGGATGTTGTTGGTGAAGCACAAAACGTTTTCGTTGTAGCCATCGTTCCACTGCATGGCCACTTCGACGCCAATGTTGGTGCCTGGAATGCCACCGTATGTTTCAGCAGGGCGATCACCTTCCGCATAGAACGCATTCGGGTGCAACACCTTCTTGCCAGAGTTGATGAAGTCTACAAAGCCTTTGACACCACCAGCACCCGAAAAGTCGTCTTCCTTGCCCGTGCGTTCGTCCAACAAACGAATGCGCACACCATTGTTCAAAAAGCTGAGTTCACGCAAACGCTTGCTCAAAATTTCGTAATGGAAATCCGTGTTTTGCGTGAAGATTTCTGTGTCGGGTAAAAAATGCACTTCTGTGCCGCGTTTCTCCGTTGTCCCCGTCACGCGCATGGGAGACACTTCAACGCCATCCACCACGTCAATCAAACGGTTTTGCACAAAGCCTTTGGAAAACTCCAAAGTGTGCACCTTGCCATCGCGTCGAACCACCAACCGCAGGGACTTTGACAACGCATTCACGCAAGACACACCCACGCCGTGCAAACCGCCAGACACTTTGTAGCTGTTCTGGTTGAACTTGCCACCCGCGTGCAATTCTGTCAGCGCAATTTCCGCAGCACTGCGCTTAGGTTCGTGCTTGTCATCCATCTTCACGCCCGTTGGAATGCCACGGCCGTTGTCGGTCACGCTGATGGAGTTGTCGCTGTGAATGGTGACCACAATGTCATCGCAGTGACCAGCCAAGGCTTCGTCAATCGAGTTATCGACCACTTCAAATACCAGGTGATGCAAGCCTGAACCATCCGACGTGTCACCGATGTACATGCCAGGGCGCTTACGAACCGCTTCAAGGCCTTCCAAAATTTGAATTGATCCCTCGCCATAACCTTCACCGATGGGAGGTGTCGTTGGGTTTTCTGGAATCTGTGTGGGTTCGGTCATAACAAGTCTTCGTGCGTGAGACAGGAAAGTCTCACGGTTTCAATCGGTAAAAAATTAACAAACAGGCGTTAAATGCGCATAGGCATCACCACGTATTTGAACGTGGTGTTGTCTGGAATCGTGATGAGCGCAGAACTGTTGGAATCAGCCAGATCCACTTGGACCATGTCTTGGTCCATATTGGTCAGAGCATCGATCAAATAAGTCACGTTGAAACCAATTTCAATCGCATCACCGTTGTAATCAATTTCGAGTTCATCAACCGCCTCTTCTTGTTCGGCGTTGCTTGAAGCCACGCGCAAAACACCAGGCTCGAGGTTTAAGCGAACACCTTTGAATTTTTCACTGGTCAAAATCGCTGTGCGCTGCAAGGTAGCCAACAGTGCCGTACGGCCCAGGGTGATGGTGTTCTTGTGGTTCTTTGGAATGACACGGTTGTAATCTGGGAACTTGCCTTCGACCAGTTTGGTAACAAATTCCATGCCATCAAATGTGAACTTGGCTTGGTTGCCAGCAAACTGCATTTCAATGGCACCTTCTTTGTCGCTTAACAAACGCTGCATTTCCAACACTGTTTTGCGGGGCAAGATGACCTCTTGACGGGGGACTTCTACATCCAAAGTCGCTGAGGAAAAAGCCAAACGATGGCCGTCGGTGGCCACTAAGCTGAGCTGTTTGCCTTCAGCCACAAACAAAATACCGTTCAAGTAGTAACGGATGTCGTGCACAGCCATTGAGAATGACACTTGGTGCAACAACTCTTTCAAGGTTTTCTGTGGCACGCTGAACGAAGGACCAAAATTGGCTGCCTCCTGCACCAGTGGGAAATCTTCAGCAGGCAAGCTTTGCAGTGTGAAGCGACTTTTGCCGCCCTTCAAGATCAATTTGTTTTGATTCGATTCCAAACTCACGGTTTGGTCTGAAGGCATTGTTCGCAGAATATCAATCAGCTTGCGCGCGCCCACCGTGGTGAGGAAGTTGCCAGGGTCGCCATCGAGTTCAACGGTTGTGCGAATTTGAATTTCCAAATCACTGGTGGTCAATTGCAGTGAACTACCTGTCTTGCGAATCAACACGTTGGCCAAGATAGGCAATGTATGGCGACGTTCAACGATGCCTGCAACAGATTGCAGAACTGACAAAACCTTGCCTTGTGTTGCTTTCAGTACGATCATCTCTTCCTCTTGTTTTCTTTATTTAAAGTAGTAGTAGTAGGTAAGCAAAGCATCTTTCTGTGGACAACAGCATTTTCCTCTTTTTTTTCAAGGACTTGGACACGCTATAAAGGTGTTGGCAAGCTTGCTATTTTGCTGTCGTTCAAAAGGGGATAACTTCTTAACTTCTACTTTTCTGTGGATAACTCTGGTGTTGTCCAGAAACTGTCCACAAGGTTGTTGATTTGGGTTGCTAGCCTTTGAGTGTTTGTTCTAAGACGTGCAGTTGTTGGTTCAAATCTGACATTTGTTGGCGTTCAGCGGTAATTTTGCGTACCGCATGCAGCACCGTGGTGTGATCACGCCCACCAAACAGTTCGCCAATTTCAGGAAGACTTTTTTGTGTGAGTTCTTTGGCAAGGTACATCGCAATTTGGCGTGGCCTGGCAATGGATGCAGGACGCTTCTTAGAGTACATGTCGGCTACTTTGATTTTGTAATAGTCGGCAACTGTTTTTTGGATGTTTTCTACGGAAATCTGTCGGTTTTGAATAGAAAGCAAATCGCGCAGTGCATCGCGAGCCAGTTGAATTGAAATTTCTTTCTGGTTGAAACGCGAATAAGCTAAGATTTTTCGCAGGGCGCCCTCTAGCTCGCGCACGTTTGAACGCACGTTCTTGGCCACAAAAAAGGCCACTTCTTCAGGCATTTCAGAGCCTTCAGCGCGTGATTTGCTGATCAAAATAGCCACCCGCATTTCAAGCTCAGGCGGCTCAATGGCCACAGTCAAACCCGCATCAAATCGAGACACCAAACGCTCATGGATGTCGGTCAGACCCTTTGGATAGGTGTCGCTCGTCATGATGATGTGCGACTTTTTAGCCAGAAGTGCTTCAAACGCATTGAAAAACTCTTCTTGGGTCCGCTCTTTGTTCGCAAAAAACTGCACATCGTCGATCAAAAGCAAATCCAGGGAGTGGTATCGCTCTTTGAATTCGTCAAAAGTTTTGCGCTGATAGGCTTTAACCACATCTGACACAAACTGTTCCGCGTGGATGTAGAGAACTTTGGCATCTGGCCGTTCTGACAACAATTTGTTACCCACGGCGTGCATCAGGTGTGTTTTGCCCAAACCCACACCACCGTAAATGAACAGTGGGTTGTACAACTGGCCTGGCATGGTCGCCACATGCATCGCTGCAGCACGCGCCATGCGGTTGGCAGTGCCTTCAACCAAGGTGTCAAATGTCAGCGCAGTGTTCAGGCGCGTGCGTGGACCCGTGGGGATGCCCTCTTCCAAGCCCACAAAGCTTTCAGGCAACGATTCAAGCTCTTGGGAAAAGCTGACAGACTTCACTCTAACGGGCGTTTCTTTAGGAGTAATCGCTAACTCAACCAGAATGGGCTGACCATGAAGTTGCTGCAGCAGACCCGCCACGCGGTTGGCATATTGGGCCCGAATCCAATCCAATTTGAAACGGTTACCGACAAAAATCACCACTTTGCTGAAGTCCACAGCCACATTGGCAACCAAGGGTTTGATCCATGTGTTGAACTGTTGCTCGGGCAGTTCTTGCGCCAATTGGTCCACGCAAGCCTGCCATAAACCTTCACCCGAAGGGGGGAGATGGCCGTCAACGGCAGAGAGAAAGGGACCCTGATTCATGAGATATTTTTCTGTGGATAGCTGCCTTTCAAAGACAGGCAATAGAGCACTTTATCAAAAATTTATCCACAGGCTGTCAAAATTTATCACTCTTTTCATCCAGCCAAACAAAAAAGAGTGTGGATAAAGACTGTATGTGTGTGAAAAGTTTGAGATAATCATTGGTTTCCCTGATCTCACAGGGGCTTAGCTTTTTGGAAACATCATGAAACGCACTTACCAGCCTTCTAAAACCCGCCGCGCCCGTACCCATGGCTTTTTGGTCCGCATGAAAACACGCGGTGGCCGCGCTGTGATCAATGCACGTCGCGCCAAAGGTCGCAAACGTCTGGCTGTCTAATTTTTGACCGCTGAACAGGCCCGCGACTCAAGCGCCGTGGAACGTCTGAAACAGTGGTCAGAATTTCAGGCCGTCATGTCGACAGGATCTGTGGCTCGAACGCCGCATTTCACGTTGCATCAATGGCAACCCACGGTCAGAGCCTCAACAGGGTCTGGGTTTGAAGAAACCCCGGCCCTGTTTGTTGATGGCGTCTTGATGATGGGTGCGCTCACACCCAAACGTTGGGCCAAACGCGCTGTCACGCGCAATTTAATTCGTCGACAAATTCATGCGGTGTCGTGTGAATTTGAAAAGGGTTTGACACCAACCGCGTACGTGGTTCGCTTGCGAGCCGCATTCAATCCTCAAAAGTTTGTCAGTGCGTCCTCGGACGTGCTCAAACACACGGTGCGTGAAGAACTGAAACAATTGTTTGGCAAAGTGAGCGTTGCATGATGCAGTCGTTTTTGATGGGTCTGGTGCGCGGTTACCGCTTGATGCTCAGTCCTTGGCTCGGGTCGTCGTGCCGATTTGAGCCCACGTGCTCTGTGTATTCGTTACAAGCCTTAGAGCACCACGGTGCCGCACGGGGCAGTTATTTGACCTTGCGCCGTTTGGTTCGCTGCCATCCGTGGTGCGCTGGTGGGCATGATCCTGTGCCTGCTGCTTTGTTTAGCTCTTTGTCCTCTTCCACTTCAGGAAAGAAAACGTCATGAATGATATTCGCCGCACCATTTTGTGGGTGATCTTTGGCTTCTCAATGGTTCTTTTGTGGGACCAATGGCAAGTTCACAACGGCAACAAAGCCACATTTTTTCCGGCACCCGCTCAGCCGACAAAAGCTGTTTCGCCATCAGCACCAGCGGCACCACAAGCGGCGGATGTTCCAGCCGCGGTGTTGCCACCTGGCACAACGGCCGTGGTGCCTGTGGTTGAAACACGCTTAGCCACGAAAGAGTTGGTTCAAGTGGAAACAGATGTGGCCAAGCTGAGCTTTGACACCGAGGGCGGCACCCTGGTGCGCGTTGAGCTGTTGAACCATGCGGATGAGCACAAGCCCGGCAGCAACATTGTGTTGCTCGACGACAGCAAAGACCGCATCTACACCGCGCAAACCGGGTTGATTTCCAGCACCGCCAATGTGGCGTTGCCAACACACAAAACGCTGATGAACGTGCGCCCAGGGCCACGCAAGCTCAAAGACGGCACAGACGAACTCAACATCACCTTTGAGTCCCCTGTTCTCGGCGGTGTGAAAGTGGTCAAAACCTACACCGTCAAACGCGGCGCCTACGACATGGTGGTCAAGCATGACATCGTGAACACGGGTTCGCAAGACGTGGCACCGCAGTTGTATTTCCAACTGGTGCGAGACGGCAACAAATTAGCCGGTGAGTCGTCGTTCTATTCCACCTTCACGGGCCCCGCGGTGTACACCGAGGCACAAAAATACCAAAAGGTGGAATTTGCAGACATCAAGAAGAAAAAAATCGAGATTGAAAAACAATCGACAACGGGCTACATCGCCATGGTGCAGCATTACTTTGCCAGCGCTTGGGTGTTGCCTGATGGCATGCACCGCAATATTTCAATGGACGCGGTGGACATTGGCGCCAACATGGCTGATTGCTGTTACCGCGCCACCTTGATTGCCCCTTTAGAAGTGATCAAACCTGGGCAAACGCAAAGCGTGACGGCCAAGCTTTTTGCAGGGCCACAAGAAGAAAAGAAACTCGAAGCACTCTATCCAGGCTTGGAACTCGTCAAAGACTATGGCTGGTTGACCATCTTGGCCAAACCTCTGTTTTGGTTGTTGGACCAACTCTTCAACATCTTGAACAACTGGGGCTGGTCCATCGTGGCATTGGTGGTATTGCTCAAAGCAGCCTTTTATTGGCTCAATGCACACGCTTACAAAAGCATGGCCAAGATGAAAGCCATCAATCCAAAAATCATGGACATGCGTGAACGTCTGAAAGACAACCCACAGCAAATGCAGACCGAGATGATGAAGATTTATCGCGAAGAAAAAGTCAACCCCATGGGTGGCTGTGTGCCAATCGCGCTTCAAATTCCGGTGTTTATTGCGCTCTACTGGGTGTTGTTGTCCACGGTTGAAATTCGCAACGCGCCTTGGGTGGGCTGGATTCACGACTTGTCAGCACCGGACCCATATTTCATCTTGCCATTGGTCATGACTTTGACCACCATGTTGCAAACCGCACTGAACCCCGCGCCACCCGACCCCATGCAAGCCAAAATGATGTGGATCATGCCTTTGGCCTTCAGCGTGATGTTCTTCTTCTTCCCAGCAGGTTTGGTGTTGTACTGGATCACCAACAACGTGTTGTCAATTGCGCAGCAATGGCTCATCAACGTGCGCATGGGTGTGCCCCCGCAATTCAACATGCCCAAGTTCTGATGTAGACATTGGGCCATGCCAAAACCCGCCACCTTCCGATGGCGGGTTTTTTTCTGGACAATTCACCCATGCTTGCAAATCACGACGCACCCATCATTGCCATTGCCACTGCACCCGGCCGCGGGGCGGTGGGCATTGTGCGGGTGAGCGGTAAAAACTTGGGCGCACTGGTGGTGGCGCTGTGTGGCAGAAACCTCAAACCGCGCGAAGCCACCTACCTACAGCTGGCAGACGAGACTGGCGCCCCCATCGACCATGTGTTGGCCCTGCACTTTCCAGGCCCCAACAGCTACACCGGTGAAGATGTGTTGGAGCTGCAAGCCCACGGCGGGCCGGTGGTGTTGCAGTTGATCGTTGCGCGTTGTTTGCGCGCGGCGGCGGCCTTGAATGAACACAACAAACCGCGCGTCAGCGGCCTGCGCTTAGCGAAGCCAGGCGAGTTCACGCAACGTGCATTTCTAAACCACAAGCTCGATTTGGCGCAGGCAGAAGCCGTGGCCGATTTGATTGATGCCAGCACCGAAGCAGCGGCGCGCAGCGCAAGTCGTTCGTTGGCAGGTGCGTTCTCGAACGAAATACATCAGCTGCGCGATGCGCTGATACACCTGCGCATGTTGGTGGAAGCGACGTTGGATTTTCCCGAAGAAGACATCGACTTTTTGAAACAAGCCGACGCACAAGGCCAGTTGGACCGCTTGCAACAAAACCTCACCCGCGTGATGGCGCAAACCAAACAAGGCGCCTTGTTGCGCGAAGGCATCCGCGTGGTGATTGCTGGCCAGCCCAATGCGGGCAAAAGCTCGTTGCTCAACGCCTTGGCAGGCGCAGAGCTGGCGATCGTCACGCCCATCGCGGGCACCACGCGGGATGTGGTGCAGCAGACCATTCAAATTGAAGGTGTGCCCCTTCACGTGGTGGACACGGCAGGCTTGCGCGATCACCCCGAAGTCGATGAGGTGGAGCGCATCGGCATTGCCCGCGCGTGGGACCAAATTGGCCAAGCCGATGCGGTGCTGTTTTTGCACGACCTCACCCGCCAAGACGATGATGCCTATCTCGCAGCCGATGCGCAGATCGCACGCAGCGTGCAAGAAAAACTCAACAGCCATGTGCCTGTGTTGCATCTGTGGAACAAAGCCGATGCGAGAAGCGTGCAGACAACCACCCCCAAACCTGCTGAACCCGGCACAGCGGCGCACGCGACCACCAGCGACACAAAACACATCACCTTGTCTGCCAAAACAGGTGACGGCTTACCTGCTTTGCGTCAACAACTGCTGCAAGTGGTGGGTTGGCAAGGCGGCAGTGCCGAAGGCATGTTCATGGCCCGCGAACGACATGTGCAGGCGCTGCATGAAGTTGACGCCCATTTGATGCAAGCCAATGCGCATTTGCAAGCCCATGTTCCGGCACTCGATGTGTTGGCCGAAGAGCTGCGCCTCAGCCAAAACGCGCTCAACACCATCACGGGAGAGTTCTCGTCGGACGACTTGCTGGGTGTGATCTTCTCTCGCTTTTGCATTGGCAAGTAAGCCCACCCCACCGATAAAATGACCGCATGACCCAACACCACGCTCACACCGCCAGCCTTGCTGCGCTGGTGGACGACCAGCGCATTTTGCAACTGGCACACGACACGCTAGAGATCGAAGCCGACGCCGTGCGTCACCTGCGCAGCGGTCTGTCGCCCAGCTTTGTGCAAGCGGTGCATGCCATCCTCAACGTCACAGGTCGCGTGGTGGTGATGGGCATGGGCAAGAGTGGCCATGTGGGTCGCAAGATCACTGCCACACTTGCCTCCACGGGGACGCCCGCCATGTTTGTGCACCCTGCTGAAGCCAGCCACGGCGACCTTGGCATGGTCAAAGACACCGATCTGGTGATTGCCATTTCCAACAGCGGCGAGAGCGATGAACTCGCCGCCATCTTGCCCGTGCTGAAGCGACAAGGCGTGCCTTTGGTGGCGCTCACCGGCGGTGCGCAATCCACACTGGCCCATCATGCGGACATCGTGCTCAACACGGGCGTGCTCAAAGAAGCCTGCCCGCTCAACTTGGCCCCCACGGCCAGCACCACTGCGCAAATGGCCATGGGCGACGCCCTGGCGGTGGCTTTGCTGGAAGCACGGGGTTTCAAGGCCGAAGACTTTGCGCGCTCACACCCAGGGGGCTCTTTGGGCCGCCGTTTGTTAACGCATGTGAGTGATGTGATGCGCAGCGGCCATGACGTGCCCAGCGTGTTGCCCACCGCCAGCTTCAGTGACTTGATGCGCGAGATGAGCGCCAAAGGCTTGGGCGCCTCCGCCATCGTGGACGCGAACCAACACGTGTTGGGCATCTTCACCGATGGTGATTTGCGTCGCTTGATCGAGACCGGCGCGGACCTGCGCCAGCTCACGGCACAGCAAGTCATGCATGCCAACCCCCGCACCTTGCGTGCCAACGCCTTGGCCGCCGAAGCGGCTGAGCTGATGGAGCTCTACCGCATCACCAGCGTGCTGGTGGTAGACAAGCAAGGCGCCTTGTGCGGGGCGATCAACACGAACGACTTGATGCGTGCGAAAGTCATTTGATGCACACACCCGCTTTGAACTTTGATCCTGCCTTGCTACTCAAAGCACAAGGCGTTCGCGTGGCCTTCTTTGATGTGGACGGCGTGCTCACCGATGGGGGCTTGCTGTTCACAGAGCGCGGTGAAACCATCAAACGTTTTTGCACCCTCGACGGCCACGGCTTGAAGATGTTGCAAAAAGCGGGCATCACCCCTGCCGTCATCACCGGCCGGGACAGTGCGCCATTGCGCACGCGCCTTCAAGCGCTCGGCATCCGCCACGTGCGGTATGGCACGGAAGACAAAGCGCCCGCCGCGCAAGACATCCTCAACGAATTGGCACTCGACTGGTCGCAGGCGGCCCACATGGGCGACGACTGGCCCGACTTGGCCGTGATGACACGGGCCGCATTTGCCTGTGCGCCAAGCAACGCACACATCGAAGTCAAGGCCGTTGCGCATTACGTGACCGCGCGCGAAGGCGGCCACGGCGCAGCCCGTGAGTTTTGCGATTTATTGCTGGTGGCCAGCGGTCGCTATGGCGCACTTTTACAAAGCTACCTGGCATGAGCGCAGTCTCGGGCCTGTCTGTGTGGTTGCGTTTGCGTCGATGGGTGGACCGTTTTGCCGCTTATCTGCCCATCGTGTTGATGGGGCTGATGGCCATGACCACCTATTGGTTGGTGCGCAACACCCCTGTGACGATGGAGGCGACACCAAAGCAGGCCCCGCGTCATGTGCCTGACTATCACATGCGCGATTTTTCGGTCAAGGTGTTCGGCGTGGATGGCCGCCTCAAGAGCGAGGTGGTGGGCAAGGAGGGGCGGCATTTTCCAGACACAGACACCCTAGAGATTGATGAGCCCCGCATCCGTATCCTCAATGCAGATGGCCGCCTCACCACTGCGGTGGCCAAGCGCGGGTTGGTCAACGCCGATGGTTCGGAAGTGCAGCTGTTTGACAAAGCGGTGGTCGTGCGCGAAGCCATGGCGGCCAACAAGCAAGGCGTGGCATTGCCGCGCACAGAGCTGCAAAGCGACTTTTTGCATGTGTTTGCCAACACCGAAGAAGTGCGGTCGCATTTGCCCGTGGTCTTGGTGCGCGGTGTTGGCCATCGTTTCACGGCCGATGGGCTGGCCTATGACCATTTGGGCCGAGTCATTGAGCTCACGGGCCGTGTGCGCGGCACCTTGCTGCCGCGTCAAGACAAAAACAAACCATGAAAAAAGGCTCCCGAGGGAGCCTGTAGAAGTCTGGTGAGACGGGTCGATCAGTAGCTGTTGCCGCCACCGAAACCACCGCGACCGCCACCGTCGCCACGGCCGCCGCCGCCTTCACGACGACCACCACCACCGTAACCGCCGCCGCCTTCGCCACGACCGCCGCCACCATATCCGCCGCCGCCTTCACGTCCACCACCACCGCCGTAGGGGCTACGGAAACCGCCGCCACCACCGCCTTCGCGACCGCCACCACCGTAGCCGCCACCACCACCGCCGCCAAAACCGCCAGAGCGGGGAGGGCGTGGCTCCATGGGGCGAGCTTCGTTCACCACCAAGCTGCGGCCACCCAAGGGTGCGCCGTTCATGCCTTCAACGGCTGCCAGAGCTTCGGCATCGCTGCCCATCTCGACAAAACCAAAACCTTTAGAGCGGCCCGTGTCACGCTCCATCATGACTTTCGCGCTGGTCACCGTACCGAACTGTCCAAAAGACTGCTCGAGATCGCTGTCGCGCACTGAATATGGCAAATTGCCGACGTACAGTTTGTTGCCCATGAAAGGGACTCCTTTAAACACAAAAACAAAGCGATGGAGTCCCGAACCGAAACTGACCGATCACCCAACACAACCTTTTAAATGGCTCGCATTTATAAAGTCGCAATCATTATGGAGCACAAGATTGCCAAACAGCCAAGCGTTTACCTGTAGAAGCGCTGGGGTATGGTCGAAAAACCACACTTGGTGTGGCTTACCAGCTGGCTTCACGCTCGGGTGATGAGGTGATTTTGTGAATCGTCAGGTCGGCGCCTTCAAACTCTTCTTCTTGGCTCATGCGCAAGCCCATGGTCACTTTCAGCACGCCGTAAACCACAAAGCCACCGACCAAAGCCCACACCACGCCCAAGGCGGTGCCCGCCAATTGCGCCATGACGTTGATGCCGCCCAAGCCGCCCATGGCTTGGGTGCCAAAAATGCCAGCCGCAATGCCGCCCCACGTGCCGCACAAGCCGTGCAGCGGCCAAACGCCCAGCACGTCGTCAATGCGCCACTTGTTTTGGGTGAGCGTGAACATCACCACAAAAATGCCACCCGCCACAGCGCCCACCACCAACGCGCCCATGGGGTGCATCAAGTCTGAGCCCGCGCACACCGCCACCAAGCCAGCCAAGGGCCCGTTATGAACAAAGCCAGGGTCGTTCTTGCCAGCGATCAGCGCGACCAAGGTGCCCCCCACCATCGCCATCAACGAGTTGACCGCCACGAGGCCAGAGATTTTGTCGAGTGTTTGCGCGCTCATCACATTGAAGCCAAACCAACCCACGATCAAAATCCATGCGCCCAAAGCAAGGAACGGAATGCTTGAGGGGGGGTGTGCAGAAATAGCACCGTCTTTGCGGTAGCGGTTGCTTCGTGCGCCCAGCAGCAACACCGCAGGCAAAGCAATCCAGCCACCCACGGCATGAACCACCACAGAGCCCGCAAAGTCGTGGAACTCATCGCCCGTCATGGTTTTGAGCCAAGCTTGAAAACCAAAATGCTGGTTCCATGCGATGCCCTCAAAGAAGGGGTAAATGAAGCCGACGATCACACCTGTGGCAATCAGCTGCGGCCAAAATTTGGCGCGCTCAGCGATGCCGCCAGAGATGATGGCGGGAATCGCGGCGGCGAAGGTGAGCAAGAAGAAGAACTTCACCAGCTCGTAGCCGTTTTTGTCGGCCAATGACTCTGCGCCGATCATGAAGCTCGCGCCGTAGGCGACGCCGTAACCCACCACAAAATAGGCCAGCGTGGACACGCAAAAGTCCACCAAAATTTTGATCAGTGCATTGACTTGGTTCTTGCGGCGAACCGTTCCCAGCTCTAAAAACGCAAAGCCCGCATGCATGGCGAGCACCATGATGGCCCCCAACAGAATGAACAAAGCATCTGCGCCCTGTTTGTGTGCATCCATAAATCGATTCCTTGGAAAATTGAGCTTTTTTGGTGCGTATTGCACTTGTTTTTGCGTATCGCACCAGATGTATGCAAAAAATGCACCAAACCAAATGGCCGCTCACAACCAGAGAAAGCGCGTGGCGCTCATGGGACAGGCACCAGGGTCATTGCTAGGGCTGAAACTTGACGGGGTAGGATGTGTCGATGGACGCCTTTCTGATTTCAACAGGCATCGTCGCCCTTGCGGAAATGGGCGACAAGACTCAACTCTTATCGCTGGTGCTGGCCGCACGGTTTCGCAAACCTTGGCCCATTGTGTGGGGCATTTTGGTGGCGACCTTGGCCAACCATGCCTTGGCCGGTGGTTTGGGTGCTTGGATCACCAGTTTCATGGGCCCCACGGTCTTACGATGGGTGTTGGGCGTGTCATTCTTGGCCATGGCCGCGTGGATGCTGGTGCCCGACAAGCTGGACGACAAGGATGCCGATGTGGTGCCGAAGTTTGGTGTTTTTGGTACCACCGTGATCGCCTTTTTCTTGGCCGAGATGGGCGATAAAACTCAGATCGCCACCGTGATGCTGGCCGCTGAATACAAATCCTGGTTTTGGGTCGTGGCGGGCACCACGCTGGGCATGATGTTGGCCAATGCACCTGTGGTGTGGTTCGGCGAGCGCATCACGCGCTTGGTGCCGCTCACTTGGGTGCATCGCATCAGCGCGGCGGTGTTTGTGGTGCTGGGCCTTTTGGTGTTGTTCGGTGGCGACGCGGCGGATCATCCGTCTCAGCCAAACAGTGTGGCGACTCAAATCATTGCGCCCAGTGCGACAACGGCTTCTGTTTCTGAGGTGGCAAAGCCCTCAGCCTCAAGCACGCCGTAATAACGCCAGTGCTGTGAAGGCACTGGCCTTGGAGGACACCCCTGATCTCGAAGGGGTGATGGGTGCTTATTTGGCGATCACGCGCACCATCTCCAAACACTTGTTGGAGTAACCCCATTCGTTGTCGTACCAGCTGACGACTTTGATGAAGGTGCTGTCCAAGGCCAGACCCGCCTCCGCGTCAAACACCGACGTGCAGGATTCGCCACGGAAATCAGTGGACACCACTTTTTCTTCGGTGTAGCCCAACACACCTTTGAGTGCGCCCAAGCTTTGCGCTTTCATCTCAGCGCAAATTTCTTTGTACGTTGCTTGGGTGTTCAGCTCGACCGTCAAGTCCACCACCGACACGTCGGAGGTGGGCACACGAAACGCCATGCCCGTGAGCTTGCCTTTGACTTCTGGAATCACCACGCCCACCGCTTTGGCAGCGCCGGTGCTGGATGGAATGATGTTTTCCAAAATGCCGCGGCCGCCCCGCCAGTCTTTGTTGCTCGGACCATCCACGGTTTTTTGGGTGGCGGTGGTGGCGTGCACGGTGGTCATCAGGCCGCGCTTGATGCCCCATTTGTCGTTCAACACTTTGGCAATGGGTGCCAAGCAGTTGGTGGTGCATGAGGCGTTTGAGATGATCGATTCGCCAGCATAAGTGGCGTGGTTGACCCCATACACAAACATGGGCGTGTCGTCTTTGGACGGCGCAGACAACAGCACTTTTTGGGCGCCAGCAGCCAAGTGTTTTTCAGCCGTGGCTGTGTCCAAAAACAGGCCTGTGGCCTCCACCACCACGTTTGCACCGATCTCGTGCCATTTGAGGTCCGAGGGGTCGCGCACTTGGGTCAGGCGAATCTTTTTGCCGTTGACCACCAAATGGCCGTTGTCCACCGACACCTCGCCTTGGAAGCGGCCGTGCACGCTGTCGTACTTGAGCATGTAGGCCAAGTAATCGGGTTCCAGCAAGTCATTGATGCCCACCACCTCGATGTCGTGGAAGTTTTGAATGGCCGCGCGAAACACCATGCGCCCGATGCGGCCAAAGCCGTTGATACCTATTTTGATGGTCATGTCAGTCTCCTTCGATGGCCCAATTCTATGAAACTTTGTTACATGATTTCAAGTAAATTCACGTATTTTATTTACCAACGCAAAAAATACGGGCGTAAAAAAAGCGCCCGAAGGCGCTGAGTTTTGGGGTGGCGCAGCAGATTACTTCTTCTTGGCCACCACACGCACCATCTCCAAGCACTGCTTGGCATAGCCCCATTCGTTGTCATACCAAGCGATGATCTTGACAAAGTTTTTGTCCAAAGCAATGCCCGCTGTGGCGTCGAACACACTGGCACAGGGCTCACCGCGGAAGTCAGTGGACACCACTTTTTCATCGGTGTAGCCCAACACGCCCAGCATGGCGCCTTCGCTTTGCGCTTTCATTTCGGCGCAAATTTCGGCGTAGCTCGCTTCGTGGATGAGCTCGACCGTCAGGTCAATCACGGACACATCTGACGTGGGCACGCGAAACGCCATGCCAGTGATCTTGCCTTTGATTTCGGGAATCACCACGCCCACCGCTTTGGCCGCGCCGGTGCTGGACGGGATGATGTTTTCCAAAATGCCGCGGCCGCCGCGCCAGTCTTTGCGTGACGAGCTGTCCACAGTCATTTGGCTGGCTGTGGCGGCGTGCACCGTGGTCATCAAACCACGCTTGATGCCCCATTTGTCGTTCAACACTTTGACCACGGGTGCCAAGCAATTGGTGGTGCAAGAGGCGTTGGACACGATGGCTTCGCCAGCGTATTTCTTGTGGTTCACGCCGTACACAAACATGGGCACGCTGTCTTTGGACGGCGCAGAAATCACCACTTTTTTGGCGCCTGCGGCGATGTGCATTTGGCTGGTGGGCTCGGTCAGGTAGTGGCCGGTGCACTCCAGCACGGTGTGCACACCCATCTCGCCCCACTTGAGGTTGTGGGCGTCACGTTCGTGTGAGAGTTTGATTTTTTTGCCATTGACGATGAGCGCATCTTCGGTGTGCTCCACCGTGCCATCGAATCGCCCGTGCACGCTGTCGTACTTCAGCATGTAGGCCAAGTAGTCCGACGGTTTGGGGTCATTGATGCCGACGATTTGGATATCGCTGTAGCCGTGCTTCAGGGCTGCGCGCAAAGCCAAGCGACCGATACGGCCAAAACCGTTGATGCCTAATTTGATGGTCATGGGGAAGTCTCAGGAGGAAGTTAAAAACTTGTGGGGTTCAAGCCTGCTTTTGCAGCGCAGCTTCAACCGTGTCGGCCACGTTTTCTGGCGTGAAACCGAAGTGTTTGAACAAAACAGGGGCTGGGGCAGATTCACCGTAGGTGTCGATGCCGACCACGGCGGACACGCCGTATTTCCACCAGCCATCGGTGGAGCCCATTTCCACGGCGATGCGAGGCACGCCTGCGGGCAACACGGCCGCTTTGTAGGCCACGCTTTGGCGGTCAAAGGTGGTGGTGCTGGGCACAGACACCACGCGCACGGCAATCTGGCGCTCGGCCAACAAGGCTTGTGCTTTCATGGCCAGTTGCACCTCAGAGCCGGTGGCCATGAGGATGGCTTGCGCCTTTCTCTTGAGGCCCACTTCGCTGGGCTCGGCCAACACGTAAGCGCCTTTGTTGATGGCATCGAGCCCCGAAATATCGCCCGCAGTTTTGTGCGGCGCTGCATCACCCTTTGGCAGGTAAGGCAAGTTTTGACGGCTCAGCAGCAAGGCGGTTGGGCGATTTGTGTTTTGCAATGCCACGGCCCAAGCCACAGCGGTTTCGGCCGTGTCAGCAGGGCGCCACACGTCGAGGTTGGGAATCAAACGCAACGAGGCCGCGTGCTCGATGGACTGGTGGGTGGGGCCGTCTTCGCCCAAGCCGATGGAGTCGTGGGTGAACACATGCACCACGCGTTGCTTCATCAGCGCGGCCATGCGAATGGCGTTGCGTGAGTAGTCGCTGAAGGTGAGGAATGTGCCGCCGTAAGGGATGAAACCACCGTGCAACGCCACGCCGTTCATGATGGCGGCCATGCCGAATTCGCGCACGCCGTAGTTGATGTGACGGCCGCCGACGCCTGCCTCGTTTGTCACCACATGGCCCGCCGCGTCAAAGCGCAGGTTGGGTGTGGATTTGGTGTGGGTCAGGTTGGAGCCCGTCAAGTCAGCGCTGCCACCCAAGAGTTCGGGCAAAGCGGCGGTGAAGGCCTCCAACGCCAATTGACTGGCCTTGCGGCTGGCCACGGTCTCGGCTTTGGTGTGGGCGGCAATGACGGTATCGACCACGGTCTGTGCAAAGTTTTTGGGCAATTCGCCCGCCATGCGGCGCAGCAGTTCTTTGGCCAAGGCGGGGTGTGCGGCTTTGTAGGCCGCGAAAGCGGTTTTCCATTCGGCTTCTTGGGCTTTGCCTCGTGACACGGCGTTCCAATCGGCGTACACCGCTTTGGGCATGTCGAAGGGCGCGTGGTGCCAGCCAATGGCTGCGCGTGTCAATGCAATTTCTTCAGCGCCCAAAGGTTCGCCGTGGGCTTTGGCGGTGTCAGCGCGGTTGGGGCTGCCTTTGCCAATGCTGGTTTTGCAAACAATGAGCGTGGGTTTGTCCGTGCTCAGTTTGGCGCTGGCAATGGCCTGGCTCACCACCACGGCGTCGTGGCCGTTGAGGGGGCCAATCACGTGCCAGCCGTAGGCTTTGAAACGCTCTGGGGTGTTGTCGACAAACCAAGGGGCCACTTGGCCGTCGATGGAAATGCCGTTGTCGTCGTACAAGGCGATGAGTTTGTTCAGCTTCCAAGCGCCTGCCAATGCGCACGCTTCGTGACTGATGCCCTCCATCAAACAACCGTCGCCCATGAAGGCATAGGTGTGGTGGTCGACGATGTGGTGGCCGTCACGGTTGAACTCCGAGGCCAACAACTTTTCAGCCAGCGCCATGCCCACCGCGTTGGTGATGCCTTGGCCCAGAGGGCCCGTGGTGGTTTCGACGCCAGGTGTCACGCCCACTTCGGGGTGGCCGGCGGTTTTGCTGTGCAGCACGCGGAAGTTTTTCAACTCGTCCATTGGCAAGTCGTAGCCGGTGAGGTGCAACAAGGCGTAAATCAACATCGAGCCGTGGCCGTTGGACAGCACAAAACGGTCGCGGTTCAACCAATGGGGGTTCTTGGGGTTGTGACGCAAGTGGTCACCCCACAAAGCGACCGCCATGTCGGCCATGCCCATCGGTGCGCCGGGGTGTCCAGAGTTGGCTTGTTGTACAGCGTCCATCGCCAAGGCGCGGATTGCGCTGGCCATTTGTTGGGTGTTTGCCATGTCAGGCGGCTCCGGTGGGGTGTGAGGGAAAACCACGATTTTAACGAGCCTGCCTGCCCTTGAGTGACTGGATGTGACAGATGTTTGACAAATAGCCAACCGAGCGGGCTGGCTACACTGATGCGCGATGACAAAACACCCCAGTTCCGCCACCCTGACCCAGTCGCCGGCCCTGGCCACCGCGCTGCTGTTGGCCGCAGGACGTGGCGAACGCATGCGCCCTTTGACCGACGCAACGCCCAAACCCTTGCTCGCCGTTCGCGGCCAAGCCCTCATGCAGTGGGCCATGCAGGGATTGCAGCGCGGCGGTGTTTCTGATTTGGTCATCAACACGGCATGGTTGGGCGAGCAAATTTCGCAGCACTTTGGCAGCGCATTCGACAACGCAGGCCAATCGCCCATGCGCTTGCATTATTCGCAAGAGGGGGTAGATTTTGGCGGCGCGCTCGAAACCGCAGGCGGCATCGTGCGAGCACTGCCCCAGCTGGACGAGGTGTTTTGGGTGGCCGCCGGCGATGTGTTTGCGCCAGATTTTGAGTTTGCGCCTGAAGCCCATGCGCGCTTCAAAGCCAGCCCCCAACTTGCCCACATTTGGTTGGTGCCCAATCCTGAACACAACCTTGGCGGCGACTTTGGTTTGTCTGACGAGGGCTTGGCGTTGAACCTGCCCAAGCTGGCCGGTGCCACACACGTGCATGAGCCTGGGCTAGACCTTGCAGCAGCAGGCCCACAGCCGCCGCGCTACACCTTCAGCACCATCGCGCTTTACAAACGTGCGTTTTTCGAGGCGCCTTGGTGCGACATTCCAGCAGGCAACCCCGCAGGCGTGAAAGCCCCACTGGCTCCCATGTTGCGGGCTGCCATGGACAATGGCGCAGTCACAGCCTCACTCTACACAGGCGCATGGACCGATGTCGGCACGCCAGAGCGTTTGGCGCAACTCAACGCCACCTGAACACACAAGGGAAGAGATGACACAAGCGATTTCAAACGCCCACATTTACGCGGCCCGCCGCGCCCACTTGGCCTCGCAGTTGGGCGAGGGTGGCGTGGCCATCATCCCCACTGCGCCAGAGCGCGCGCGCAACCGTGACAGCGATTTTGCTTACCGACATGACAGCTATTTCTACTATTTGACGGGCTTCACCGAGCCCAATGCGTGGTTGGTGCTGGATGCCACGGGACGCAGCACCTTGTTTTGCCAGCCCAAAGATTTGGAACGCGAAACTTGGGATGGCTATCGTTTGGGCCCCAATGCTGCCGTGGCCGCGCTGGGCGTGAGCGCCGCTGTGTCGGTGGCCGAGTTGGACAAGCAGCTGCCTCAATTGCTGGAGAACCAGCACACCGTTTGGTACCCCTTCGCCACGCACAAAGGGTTAGAAACACGTGTGGACGGCTGGCTCAACGCCGTGCGCGCCCGTGTGCGCTTTGGTGCGCAGTGCCCGTCGCAGCAACGCGACGCCTGCGGCCCACTCGACGACATGCGTCTGGTCAAAGACGCGCACGAACAAGACGTGATGCGCCGCGCCGCGCACATCAGCGCCCAAGCCCACATCCGCGCCATGCAAACCAGCGCGCGCATGTTGCGTGCAGGCCAAGACGTGCGCGAGTACCACTTAGATGCCGAGTTGCTGCACGAGTTCCGTCGGCACGGCTCGCAGTTTCCGGCCTACACCTCCATCGTGGCGGCAGGCGCGAATGCTTGCGTCTTGCACTACCGCGCCGATGCCGCACCTGTGCGCGCTGGCGAGTTGGTCTTGATTGATGCGGGTTGCGAGTTGGATGGCTATGCCAGCGACATCACCCGCACGTTCCCTGCCAACGGCACGTTCACGGGCCCGCAGCGCGACCTTTACAACTTGGTCTTGGCCAGCCAAGACGCCGCCGTGGCTGCCACCAAAGCCGGGGCGCGTTTTGTGGACCCGCATGACGCCGCCGTCAAGGTGTTGGCGCAAGGCTTGTTAGACCTGGGCTTGTTGCGCAAAGCCAAACACGGCAACGCGCAAGACGTGATCGACACGCGCGCTTACTTTCCGTTTTACATGCACCGCACCAGCCACTGGCTTGGCATGGATGTGCACGACTGCGGCAGCTATGTGGCGCCGTCGGAGCTGGGCCAAACCAGCGAGCGCAAAGACCCAGTGTCGGGAGAGACCATCGTCAACCGACCCAGCCGCATCTTGGGCGAGGGCATGGTGTTGACCATCGAGCCGGGCTTGTATGTGCGACCTGCGGACGATGTGCCAGAAGCGTTTTGGAACATCGGCATTCGCATCGAGGACGATGCCATCGTCACGTCGGGTGGCTGTGAGTTGATTTCTCGTGGTGTGCCTGTGGTTGCCTCTGAAATTGAAGCGTTGATGCGCGGTTAATTTCTTTGGCGTGGCGGCGAGGTGTGGGTGGGTGTGCCCGCCCTCCTCAGAGTCTGACGCCTCGATTGCGTCGGGCGGGCTCATCCCACCCACACCTCTTACTCGGTAGAAAGATTTTTAAAGCCAAGCGGCAGCCAGGACACACCACGAACGCAAACCACTTGACCGCTTAAGTTTGTTTTTGTGGATCAGTAAAAACCATTGCCACCTGCATAAGCACATCCACGCATCAAGTGCCCCAGACACAGGCCTAAAATCAAATCACAAGCCAAGGCGGTGGTGCTTTTGCAAAGCACGCCGCCTTGTGCACAACCAGGAGATTTCAATGAGTTCCAACGCCTCTCACAACAGCCCAGAAGCGCGCGCCGAATTGCGCCGCGCCGCCCTGGAGTACCACGAGTTCCCCACCCCTGGCAAAGTGTCGATCCAAGCCACCAAGCAGCTCGTGAACCAACATGATTTGGCGCTGGCTTACTCGCCTGGTGTGGCGGCGCCATGTGAAGAAATTGTCAAAGACCCCAACAACGCGTTCAAGTACACCAGCCGTGGCAACTTGGTAGCCGTGATCACCAACGGCACAGCCGTGCTGGGCTTGGGCGACATTGGCCCCTTGGCCTCGAAGCCCGTGATGGAGGGCAAAGGCGTTTTGTTCAAGAAGTTTGCGGGCATTGACGTGTTTGACTTGGAAATTGACGAGAAGAACCTCGACAAGTTGGTGGACATCATTGCCGCGCTCGAGCCCACCTTCGGTGGCATCAACCTCGAAGACATCAAGGCGCCAGACTGCTTCTACGTCGAGCGCAAATTGCGCGAACGCATGAAGATCCCCGTTTTCCATGACGACCAACACGGCACGGCCATCACGGTGGGCGCGGCCATCATCAACGGCCTGAAAGTGGCCGGCAAAGACATCAAAACCGTCAAGCTCGTCACCTCAGGCGCTGGCGCAGCGGCTTTGGCTTGTTTGGGTTTGTTGCTCAAGATGGGCATGCCGCGCAGCAACATTTTCGTCACCGACTTGGCGGGCGTGGTGTTTGAGGGCCGCACTGAGTTGATGGACGAAGACAAGATTCAATTTGCCCAAAAAACCGAGGCACGCACCTTGAGCGACGTCATCGAAGGCGCAGATGTGTTTTTGGGGCTGTCCGCAGGCGGCGTGTTGAAGCCTGAGATGGTCAAGAAGATGGCCGCCAAGCCCATCATCATGGCGTTGGCCAACCCCAACCCAGAAATCACGCCCGAAGAAGTCAAGGCGGTGCGCGACGACGCCATCATCGCCACCGGCCGCAGCGACTATCACAATCAAGTGAACAACGTGCTGTGCTTCCCTTACATCTTCCGTGGTGCGTTGGATGCGGGCGCTTCCACCATCACCGATGAGATGGAGATTGCGGCTGTGTATGCCATCGCTGAATTGGCGCAGGCCGAGCAAAGCGAGGTGGTGGCTGCCGCGTATGCGGGCGAGACCTTGGCCTTTGGCCCTGAGTACCTGATTCCCAAGCCGTTTGACCCACGCTTGATGATGAAGATCGCGCCGGCGGTGGCCCAAGCCGCCGCAGACTGCGGTGTGGCCACACGCCCCATCCAAGACATGGAGGCCTACATTGAGAAGCTGCAAGGCTTTGTGTATGCGTCGGGCTCGATCATGAAGCCCATTTATGCAGCGGCCAAACGCGCCAGCAAAAAGCGCGTGTGCTTTGCCGAGGGCGAAGAAGAGCGCGTGCTGCGCGCCGTGCAAATTGTGGTGGACGAGGGCTTGGCAAAGCCCACCTTGATTGGTCGCCCGGCGGTCATTGCCCAACGCATTGAAAAATTTGGCCTGCGCCTGAAAGAAGGCGTGGACTACCAGGTGGTCAACGTGGAGGACGACCACCGCTACCGTGATTTCTGGCAAACCTATTTCAAGATGACCGCCCGCAAAGGCGTGACCGAACAGTTGGCCAAAATCGACATGCGTCGCCGCTTGTCGCTCATCGGCACGATGATGTTGCACAAAGGCGAAGTGGACGGCCTGATTTGCGGCACTTGGAGCACGCCACTCACGCATTTGAAATATGTGGACGAAGTCATTGGCAACCGCAAAGGCGTCAGCACCTATGCCGCCATGAACGGTTTGTTGTTGCCCGATCGCCAGGTGTTTTTGGTGGACACGCACATCAACTACGACCCAACGGCTGAGCAGTTGGCTGAAATCACCCTCATGGCGGCTGAAGAAATGCGCCGTTTTGGCATCCAACCCAAGGCCGCCTTGCTGTCGCACTCCAACTTTGGCAGCAGCGACATGCCTTCGGCCATCAAAATGCGCGAGACCTTGGCCTTGGTGAAACAAAAAGCACCTTGGCTGGAAATTGATGGCGAAATGCACGGCGACGTGGCCCTCGATGGCCATGCCCGCCAAGCGCAGATGGCCGACACCACCTTGATTGGCGATGCCAATTTGCTGGTTTTGCCCAATTTGGACGCTGCCAACATTGCCTATAACCTGCTCAAAACAGCAGCGGGTGGCAACATTGCCATTGGCCCCGTGTTGCTGGGTGCTGCCAAACCGGTGCACATCTTGACCGCGAGCACCACGGTGCGCCGCATCGTCAACATGACGGCGTTGACCGTGGCGGATGCCAGTGCGGTGCGATAAACAGGGTTTTTTCTCGCTCAATCAGCCTTTTTAAGTGAATTGACCTTTCAAGGGGCCTCCGGATGCGGTTGGCCCCTTGCTTTTTTGTTTCATTTCGAAGACACTAACGGTTCGAAATTTTCGGGTTAACCCGAAGGTTCACTGACTCATTAGAAGCTTCAAGAACGGCTTATTCCTATGTATTTGCGTACCATCAAAACCAATATTGTTCAGTCCATTCGTGCTTTCCGCGTGCCTGATTTGCAAGAAGCTGCCCAAGGCCTTGGCCACCACTTCTTGTATGTCAACTTGGCCCAAGCCCAAAGCAAGCAAGACATCTTGGACATCATCTCCAAAGAGTTCAACTTGGCTGGCACAGCCAGCAAGAACTTTGACTCGTTGTATGACGGCATGACCGACCCCTTGCACAAGTCGGGCCCCCAGCCTGGCTTTATCTTGGTGCTCGAGCACATTCCTGCCCACGCCAAGTTTGACAAAGAAGCCCGCGAACAGCTGTTGGACATCTTCCGCGAAGCCGCGGATTACTGGTCTGACCGCAAAGTGGCTTTCCGCTGCTTCTACTCGTTCTCGGTGGCGCGCGCGCCTTCGGCTGAAAAAGCGGGTTTGGGTTCAGATGGCATCGAGTTGTTGGAAGAAGGCGAGAAAATGCCAACCGACAAGCTGGTGGATGTGTCGCCCATGGCCTTGCGCATGAGCAGCCCCTTCAACGCAGGCTACTGGCAATCCGCGGCTTGATGGTCCTGCTGCCAATGCGCAGCGCCAAAAGCACAACCCGTCGCAGGCAACTGCAGACGGGTTTTTTGTGGCTCAAAGACTCTGAACCAAAGCCACGTATTCAGCCACCGGCACTTCTTCTGCGCGGCGCTGCACATCAAAGCTGCCTGCAAAGTTGCGGCCCTCTAGCCAGCGACCCAAGGTGTGACGCAGCAGTTTGCGGCGCTGGCTGAAGGCCACTTTCACCATGCCTTCCATCAACGTGACGTCGATTTGCGGCGGCTCAGCCAGCGGCACCATGCGCACCACAGCACTGTCCACGCGGGGCGGCGGGTCAAATGATTCGGGTGGCACAAACAACACATCTTCCATGTCGTAACGCCATTGCAGCATCACGCTGAGGCGGCTGTAGTCGCTGGTGCTGGGCTGGGCCACCATGCGGTCAATCACTTCTTTTTGCAACATGAAGTGCTGGTCTTGCACCGCGGCCACGTGCTCAAGCAGGTGAAAGAGGATGGGCGACGAGATGTTGTAGGGCAGGTTGCCCACCACGCGCAGCTTGGGCACATTCAGGTCGGCGGCCAATTGCGTGAAGTCCACGCGCAGCACATCGGACTCGATCACGTTCAAGTGCGGGTGTTCGCGCAGACGCAGGGCCAAATCACGGTCGAGCTCAATGACGTTGAGCTGGCCCAACCGCTCCACCAAAGGCTGTGTGAGGGCTGCCAAGCCCGGGCCGATTTCGACCATGGTGTCGTTCGGTTGCGGGTGGATGGCATCCACAATGCTTTCGATGATCGCGCCGTCGGTTAAAAAGTGTTGGCCGAAGCGCTTTCTGGCAATGTGTTTCAAGTTGGGCTTTGCTTATTGGGGTGCGTCACGGTATTCCACATAAGCGCGGCCGCGCACTTCTTGGGTCCACAGTTGGTAGGCTTCGTCAAACTTCTTGTCACGCAGGCTGTTGCGTGCCAGATCTCGCAACTCGCGTTCGCTGATGGGCGCTTCGCGGCGCTCCAGCACCTGAATCAGATGCACACCAAAGCGTGACACCAAGGGGTCTGCAATTTGACCCACTTGCAGCTTGTTCATGACCTCTTCGAACTCCGGCACAAACATGCCGTTGGAGACCCAGCCTAAATCGCCGCCATCGGGGCCGCTGGCGTCTTGCGAGTGGGCGCGCGCGAGTTGGGCAAAGTCGGCTTTGCCCGATTCGATTTGGCGTTTGTATTCCGCCAGCTGGGCGCGCGCCGCGGATTGGCTGAGTTGGCCCGCTGGGCGCAACAAAATGTGGCGCGGAAGGGTTTGTGTCACGGTCAACACGCTGCTGGCGCGTTTGGTGATGAGTTTGAGCACATGAAAACCAGCGCCAGAGCGAACCATGGTGACGTCTCCCTCGCTCAGCTTGAGGGTTGCGTTAACAAACAAGCTGGGATATCGGTTGGCAGGGCGCAAGCCCATCAGGCCGCCCGAGTCGCGCTCGGCACCGCTCGAAAACTCTTTGGCCACACGGCCTAAATCGTCGCCACGCTTGAGTTGTGCCAATGCGGTTTGCGCTTTGGCTTGCAGGGCGGCAATGTCCGCAGGGCTGGCTCTTTCAGGCACAGCCACCAAGATGTGGCCCAGCGCCATGTCTGGGTTGACTTCGATGCTTGCGGCTTGGCGTTGGCGCACGGCCTCGTCAACCTCGACCTCGCTGATTCGGATGCGGCTGGGGACATTGCGGTCGGTCAGGCGCTGCAAAATCAGCTGTTCACGTAAGTTTTGACGCAAGCGCTCGGCGCTTGAGCCCTGCGCCTTCATCTTCTGGTGCAGGCCCGCCACGCTGACTTGGCTTTGCGCGGCCAAGCGCTGTTCTGCTTGGTCAACGGCTTCTTCTTCCACCGTGATGCCGGTTTCTTTGGCATGTTGCAGCAGCGCTTTTTCAACAATCAAGCGCTCCAGCGCAGCTTTGAGCAAAGCGTCCCCTTCAGGGGCAAGACGGCCTTGTTGCTTGAGTTGATCACGCAACTGCGGTGCACGCAAAACCACATCGTGGTTGGTGATGGGCATCGCATCGACCACCGCCACAATGAAATCGCGGCCGCTGATGGTGTTGATGCTTGCGGTTTGAGCCGTCGCGGACAGTGCCCACACCAGGATGGGCCACACAAAGAAAGAGCGGGGTTTGAAAAAGAACATGTTCACCATCAATCGTAATTGCCAAAACGGCTAGGCGTCATTGTCGGCTGACGCAGGGGCTGGTAGCGCGGGACGTTGCTGCGCAGGGAGCCCATGGCGTTGGTCCCCAAGCGTGACAGCCCCACAAACTCAAGTTGGAACAAGATGCGCTGCCGCGCCAAGCCATCGGCAATTTGCTGACGCTCGAGCACCGTTCGGCTCAGCCAACAGCCAGCATCGTATTCGAAGCCGATGATGGATTCGACGGGCTTCTTGGTCATCATGTCCACGTTCACACGGGCCACGCTGTACCACCTTCCCTCGCCTAAACCACGGCCTAGTTCATCATGACCGTCAGCCCCGCCCCACAAGTCGTGCAAGGGCCACTGCCAGCCGAGGTCCAATTGTTTGGAGACGGCTTTGCCAGAGACATCGTTTTCAGAGCGCCAGGCCGCATTGATCACGCGGTAAGAGCCCGGGCTGTAACGCCCCCCCAGTACACGTCGGCGAAAGTTGTCTGTTTTGGGGTCGAGCTGCACGGTGGAGTCTATGGCCCAAGCGCGCGACAAATTGAGGGTGGCACCCGTCAAGATATCGCTCAAACCGGATTGAGCGATCGGGTCATCAGGCAATGCGACGCGTTGATCTGCCATGCGCAGGCGTTGTGCAATGCCAAAACGTGCGCTTTCTGCGCCCGATTCGGGGTCAATGAAGCGTGAAGTGGCACCCAGCGTCAGCAATTTGCTGTCAGAGATTCGGTCGTGGCCGCCAAAGGCGTTTTCTGTGAAGAGGCTGGCGAAGTTAAAGGAGTTGCCGCCAGAGTCGTAGTTGGGCAAATAGCTTTGGTCGCGATAAGGCGTGTTCACGTAAAAGAGCCGAGGCTCAAGGGTTTGCGTCCAGGTTCGATCAAACAAGCGGCTGCTTCGCTCAAAAGCCATGCCCGCGTCCAAACTGAAGGTGGGCACTGTGACGCCCGCGGAAGTTTGACCTTGACGGCCGTTGTAAAACTGTGTGTTGGGCAAACCGCCCTCAAATTGGTAGCTGCGGCCATGCAGTTGCATTTTGGGCGTCACGTAGCCAAAGGGCGTGATGAACGGACGGCTCAATTGCGCCCACGTCACGGCACGGTCTGCGTTGGGCGCACAGTTGTAAAACAACTTGCTGGTCTTGTTCGTGCTGGCGCTTGCACAGTCGATGTCGCGGGCAGAGCTGAAACGGGTGAAGTCGCCGTCTAAGCTGAAATCTAAGCCGCCCGCAAGGTTGAAGCGCTGGATGCGGGCTGTGATTTGCGGCAGTCGGTCAAAAGGCGGTGTGATGCGGTTATTGACATTGGCCAAGTCTTGCAAGGTTTGCCATTTTTGGACGCGCATGGCCGTGGTGATCAGTCCATCGGTCCAGGAAATACCAGCATCGCTGGACAACAGCCTTTGAATGCCAGCGGTGCTGCCCAGAGAAAAGTCTTTCCAATAGTTGTCGTCACTGACGCGGTTCACGTTCATCGTGAAGCCCAGCCCGCCGTTCGCATAGTTTGGATTCAGCAGGCCGGTGTGTGCGTAGTTCACGCCCCATCGGGCTTTGTCTTCACGCAGTTTGTCGCTTGGCATGTAATCAAAGCGCATCAAACCTTGAAACGTCGGCTGTGGCGCCATGCCCTCCAAATAACGAAATTCGGTATTCAGTTTGATGCCGCGCTTGCTCCAGTAGGTGGGCGTGAAGGTGATGTCGCGATTGGGGGCCAAGTTCCAGTAATAAGGTTGGGTGTATTCCAAACCACCAATGTTGTCTGCCCCAATGCTGGGCGGCAGAAAACCAGACTTTCGTTCGTCGTCCAGCGGAAACTCAATTTCGGGGTAGGGCAGGATGGGCACGCCCTTGAAACGCAGTGAGCCGCCTTCAACCAAGCCAATGTGGCGGTCAGCATCGGTTGAAATTTTGTCCGCACTGAAAAACCAATCGGGCACCCAGTTGGGCCCTGGCTTGCGTTGGCAAGTGGTGAAGTTCGCGTTGTGCATGACCGTGTTCGAAGGGTCGACAAAATCAATGCGTGAGGCGTTGCCGTAAGCGTTGTTTTTTAACAGGCGGTAGCTGGGCTGCGTGAAAAACCCCTCGAACGCGTCCATCTGCAAATCGAGCGCTGGCCCTTGGTAGACATTGCCTGCGCGGTTGATGTACACATTGCCACGCGCCTTGGCAAAGTCATTGGTGGGGTCGTATTCGACTTGGTCTGCTTTGAGAAAAATTTCGCCACGGCGCAGCACCACCTGGCCTTCGAGTGTGGTGCGTTGGTTGACACTTTCCGTCAGCGAGTTGCTCTCTATAAACGTGGGCAGTTGCTTGCGTGCTTCGGGGGGAATCGCCTCTTGCAACAAACTGCTGGCGCGCAAAATCAACGAAGGGCTGCTTTCTGCTGGCGCTTGGGCGGCGGCATGGCTGCCCACCATGCCCATCACCAGCCACGACAGGGCGCGAATTTGGCGGTGAAAATGACGCAACTGCATGAAAACGGGAAGACCTTGCATGGAGCAGCCCCGTGAAGCACACCCCCGAAAAGTCGGGGCGCTTGGGGCTGTTTGTAGAATTTAGATTATCCATGAGCACACCCTCCATTTCCCAGCCTTCGGGCGCATCGCCTCTGACCACAGCCCCTGCCCCGCTTGAATGGGCGCAACCCGAGCGCCAAGCGGCGTTTCATCAATGGCTAGACGCCCAAGCCAGCGCACACGGCGTGCTGCCAGCCACGGTGCGCATGGCCTCGGCGGATGCCAGCTTCAGACGTTACTTCCGAGTCGACACCTCAGAAGGTTCGTGCATCGTCATGGATGCACCGCCCGACAAAGAAAACTGCGAACCCTTCGTGCGCATCGCGCGGCTGATGGTGGACGCGGGCCTCTATGCCCCGCGCATCTTGGCGTGGGACGCACCGCAGGGCTTCATGCTGCTCGACGACATTGGCGCGCACACCATGATGGACGCCATCCACCGCGACGACCCGCAGGCCAACCAAGGCCTGTACATGCGTGCACTCGATGCTTTGTTGGCGCTGCAACAAAGCAGCCGCCCTGGCGTGCTGCCTCCGTATGACGAGGCCTTGCTGCAACGCGAACTGTCGCTGTTCCCCGATTGGTACCTCACCCAGCACCGCCAGCTGCCAATAGACACAAGCCAGCGCGCGATGTTGGACAAGACGTTCCAAACCATCGTGCAGCGCAACTTGGCTGCGCCCCGCGTGTATGTGCACCGCGATTTCATGCCGCGCAATTTGATGATGCCGCATGACCCCTCTGAACAGCGCTTAGGCGTGTTGGACTTCCAAGACGCCGTCGATGGCCCCCTCACTTACGACATCGCCAGCCTCATGCGCGATGCGTTTTTGACCTGGGAAGAAGACTTTGTGCTGGACGTCACCATCCGCTATTGGGAACGCGCCCGCAAACTCGGCCTGATGGATTTTGAGGACTGGCACAGCGACTTTGGCGCGTTTTACAGGGCGGTGGAGTGGATGGGCTTGCAACGCCACCTCAAAGTGGCTGGCATCTTTGCGCGCCTCACTTTGCGCGATGGCAAGCCTAAATATTTGGCCGATGCGCCGCGCTTTATCCATTACATCCGTACCACGGCCAGCCGCTACAGCGAGCTCACCCCCCTGTTGCGCTTGATTGACAAAATTGAAGGCACAGAGCCCGCCATCAGCTTGGCTTTTCCAAGGCTCACCCCCGGTGGGCGGGGATAAGGATGGCTCGCTTTTACTGCCCTCTGCCCTTGGTTTCTGGCCAAGTGTTGGACCTGCCGCCCACCGCTGCACGACACGTGCAAGTGCTGCGCATGCAGCCTGGACACGGCCTGACGTTGTTCAACGGCCAGGGCGGCCAATTCAGCGCCGAAGTACAACACATGGGCCGCAGCGATGTGCGTGTGGTGGTGGGCGCGCACAGCGATGTGGAGTGCGAATCGGCAGTGCAAGTACACCTCGCCGTGGGCATGCCCGCCAACGAGCGCATGGACTGGCTGGTGGAAAAAGCCACCGAGCTGGGCGTGCACCGCATCACCCCGTTGATGACGGAGCGCAGCGTGATTCGCCTGACAGGCGAGCGTGCCGAGAAAAAGCAAGCGCATTGGCAAGCCGTGGTGGCCAGCGCAAGCGAGCAATGCGGGCGCAACCGCGTGCCGTTGATTGATGCGCCCGAGCGTTTAGACGCATGGCTGGCGCGTCAAGCGGTGCAAGCGGATGTGGTGCACGGCGTGCTGTCGTTGCATGCGAGCACGCAGCCGTTGATCACCCTGCGCAATTCGCAAGCCTTGGGTGAAGGTGCCGTGGCCGCGCCCAAAGCTTGGGTGTTGCTCAACGGCCCAGAAGGCGGCTTGACCGACGCAGAAGATGCCGCCGCCCGAGCCAAAGGCTTTGTGGCGCTGAGTTTGGGTGCGCGCGTGTTGCGTGCCGAAACGGCCGCGCTGGCGGCGCTGAGCCTGCTCTCCTTGGCGTAAGTGCCTGGCTGGGCCAGTCCCGTGCGTCAGGTCCGCTCGAACTTAAACACCGCCGTGCCCGCCATCAGGTTGGGCCACACGTCCACACGTTGGCCATCTTGCAAGCCAAACGAATCGGTCACATGCAGGCCGTTTTTTTGCGCGAGCACCTCAAAATCTTTGAACGTTCCCACGCGGATGTTGGGCGTGTCGTACCACTGGAAAGGCAGGCGTTTGGTCACGGGCATGCGCCCTTGCAAAACGCTCAGGCGGTTAGGCCAGTGGCCAAAGTTGGGGAACGCAACGATGCCTGTTTTGCCTACGCGTGCGGTTTCGCGCAGCATGGTTTCGGCGTTGCGCAAATGTTGCAAGGTGTCGATTTGCAGCACCACGTCAAATGACTGATCTGCGAACACGCTGAGCCCCAAATCGAGGTTGAGCTGCAACACGTTCACGCCGCGTTGCACGCAGGCGTGCACATTGGTGTCGTCCAGCTCTACGCCGTAGCCGGTGCACCCTTTGTGTTGTTGCAAGTGGGCCAGCAAAGCGCCGTCGCCGCAGCCCAGGTCGAGCACGCGGCTGCCTTGTGGCACCAGGGCGGCAATGGACAGCAAGTTGTCGTGGGTCATGCGGCAACTCCTGCGGCCAGTTCATCGTTGATGCGCGCAAAGTATGAGCGCACCACATTCACGTAGCGCGCATCGTCCAGCAAGAACGCATCGTGGCCGTGCGGCGCGTCGATTTCGGCGTAGCTCACATCGCGTTGGTTGTCGAGCAAGGCTTGCACCATCTCACGGCTGCGTGCGGGCGAGAAACGCCAGTCGGTGGTGAAGCTCACCAGCAAAAACTTGGCGGCTGTGCGCGCAAACGCCGCCGACAAATCGCCGCCGTAGGTGCGGGCGGGGTCAAAGTAGTCGAGCGCGCGG
>JAIXRH010000014.1 GCA_027485285.1 Comamonadaceae bacterium
CAGCCCCCACTGGTGTGGCACTGCATCGGCCCCATGCAAAGCAACAAAACCAAACTCGTGGCCGAGCACTTTGATTGGGCGCACACGGTAGACCGCCTCAAAATCGCGCAGCGCCTGAGTGACCAGCGCCCCGCCCATCTGCCCCCGCTCAACGTGTGCCTGCAAGTCAACATCGACGGCGGCGAAACCAAATCAGGCATCGCCCCCGCCGACGTGCTGGCGCTGGCGGCTGAAGTGGCCAAGCTGCCCCGCTTGGCGTTGCGCGGCCTCATGACCATCCCCGATCCCGTGGCAGGCTTTGACGCGCAAATGGCCATTCACGCCAAAGCACGTGCCTTGTTCGACGAGGTGAAAGCCGCATTGAACCTGCCCCAGTTTGACACGCTCTCGATGGGCATGACCAGCGACTTAGAAGCCGCCGTGCATGCCGGGAGCACGATGGTGCGGGTGGGGACAGCGATTTTTGGTGGGCGAACTTACGCCGCTTAAAACGGCGGCCAATTAAAAGCGCGGCAAATCCGGATGCTTGATCTGCCCCGCACGCACCAACATCTTGCCGTATTCGGCGCAGCGGTGCAAAGTGGGAATGACCTTGCCCGGGTTGAGTAAACCCTTGCTGTCAAAGGCGCGCTTGACGCCAAACATTTGTTCGTTTTCTTCGGCGCTGAATTGCACGCACATGCTGTTCACCTTCTCGATGCCCACACCGTGCTCGCCCGTCACCGTGCCGCCCATGGCCACGCTGGTTTCCAAAATCTCGGCGCCAAACTGCTCGCAGCGGTGCATTTGGTCGGGGTCGTTGGCATCAAACAGAATCAGCGGGTGCAAGTTGCCGTCGCCTGCATGGAACACATTCAGGCAGCGCAGTTGGTATTTCTTTTCCATCTCGCTGATGGCTTCCAAAATGTCGGCCAAACGCTTGCGCGGGATGGTGCTGTCCATGCACATGTAGTCGGGGCTGATGCGGCCCGAAGCGGGAAACGCGTTTTTGCGACCGCTCCAAAACTTCAAACGTTGCGCTTCGTCACGGCTCACCGTGATGGCCGTGGCGCCGCAGTGACGAAGCACCTCGCTCATGCGGCCAATTTCTTCTTCCACCTCTTCAGGTGTGCCGTCGCTCTCGCACAGCAAAATGGCCGCAGCGCTCAGGTCGTAGTCGGCGTGCACAAAGTCTTCCACGGCGGCGGTCATGGGGCCGTCCATCATCTCAAGGCCAGCGGGGATGATGCCTGCGGCAATCACCGCAGCCACGGCGTCGCCCGCTTTGCGCACATCGTCAAAGCTGGCCATGATGCAGCGCGCCAGTTGGGGCTTGGGCACAAGCTTGACGGTCACTTCGGTGGTCACCGCCAACATGCCTTCGCTACCTACGACGACGGGCAACAGGTCGAGGCCCGGAGTGTCGAGCGCTTCGCCGCCAAACTCTATCGGCTCGCCCTCTACCGTGAAGCCTTTCACCTTGAGCACGTTGTGCACGGTCAGGCCGTATTTCAAACAATGCACGCCACCCGAGTTCTCGGCCACGTTGCCACCGATGGTGCAAGCAATTTGGCTGGACGGGTCGGGCGCGTAGTACAGCCCGTATGGCGACACCGCTTCGCTGATGGCGAGGTTGCGCACACCACACTGCACCACGGCAGTGCGTGCGAAGGGGTCGATGTTGAGAATTTGGTTGAACTTGGCCAACGACAGCGTCACACCCAGGGTGTGCGGCATCGCACCACCCGACAGGCCAGTGCCTGCACCGCGTGCGACCACGGGCACGTCTAATGCGTGGCACGTTTTGAGCACCGCTTGCACTTGGTCTACCGTTTCTGGCAGGGCCACGCACATGGGCCGTGCGCGGTAGGCGGTGAGGCCGTCGCACTCGTAAGGCACGGTGTCTTCAAGGGAGTAAAGCAGGGCGTGCTGTGGCAGTACTTTGAGCAGGGCTTGCACCACTTGCGCTTGCCGTTCGGCGCGGGCGAGGGTGTTTTGCTGGTCGGAGGTGAGTGGTGCGTTCATGCGTTGCACTTTACGGCAAAACTGCGGTTTGGCGTGTGAAGAAAGTTACAGCTTGGTTTGAAATGGATTGTTATGCCAACCCAAATGCCGTGAATGGGAGGGGCCGGTACCGTCATACGGCGCCATTCGTCGCGCAGCGATGTAAGCCGTGTGGCGGTACCGGCCCCTCCCGTTCACAGCGGGAGCAAGCCAAGCCACGAACGAAATTGCAACGACAGACAAAGCCTTAAGGCACAGCCTTCTTCAACCATTCAGCAAACGCCGCACACTCCCAACGGTCCATCGCCCCCGTGCGCCAACACAGGTAATGCCCATGCGGGCTGGGCACTTGGCGCGGGAAGATGCGCACCAGCGTGCCGTTTTCTAGCCACGGTGCGCCCAGCTTCAAACGCACCAAGCCCACGCCTAGGCCTTGTGCAGCTGCGTCGCACATCAGACCAATGTCGTTAAAACTGGACCCATCAATCGGCTCAGGCCAGTCTTGGTCATGCGCAGCAAACCAAGTGCGCCAAGGCTCCAAGGGGCTGCGCAAGAGGGTGGCATCTGCCAAGTCTTCGGCCGTGTCAAATGGGCCGTGTTCGCGAACGTAGGCGGGTGAGGCCATGGGCGTCACATCGTCTTTCATCAGGCAGATGTGCTCCACGTCGGCATAGCGGCCTGTGCCAAAGCGGATGGTCAGGTCAGCGTCTTCGGCCACCACATCCAATAAGGGAATGCTCACTTGCAGGGTGATGTCAATCTCGGGGTAGGCATCGGCAAACTGGCGCAAGCGCGGCATGAGGATGGAGCGCGCGAAGGTGGGGGTCGCGGCCAAGCGCAGTTTGCGTTTGCCGGGGGTGGCACTGCCATCTTTGCCGGGGAAACGCTCCAGGATGGACAAGCCTTCCCGCACGTGCGCCAAGTATTCACTGCCTTCGGTGGTGAGCGAAAAGTCGGCACGGCCAAAGAGTTTCACGCCCAGCAACTGCTCGAGTTGCTTGACACGGTGGCTCACGGCGCTGGGTGTCACACATTGCTCTTCAGCCGCTTGCGTGACCGAGCGCAAGCGCGCCAAAGCCTCAAACGTGAGCAAACACTGAATGGGCGGGATGCGGCTGGCGCTCATGAGGCCGTGTCAGTTTTATTTGAAGATGACGGTCTTGTGGCCGTTCAGCAGCACGCGGTGTTCGCTGTGCCACTTCACGGCGCGGGCCAGCACTTGGCTTTCGGTGTCGCGGCCTTGGGCGGTGAAGTCTTCCACGGTTTTGCTGTGGTCCACACGGGCCACATCTTGTTCAATGATGGGGCCTTCGTCCAAGTCGGCGGTCACGTAGTGGGCGGTGGCGCCAATGAGCTTCACGCCACGGTCATGCGCTTGGTAATACGGCTTAGCACCCTTGAAGCTGGGCAAGAAGCTGTGGTGGATGTTGATGGCGCGGCCAGACAATTTCTTGCACAAGTCATCGCTCAAAATTTGCATGTAGCGGGCCAGCACCACCAGCTCTGCACCCTCAGCTTCGATCACTTCATACGCTTTGGCTTCGGCTTGTGCCTTGGTGGCTGCTGTGACGGGAATGTGGTGGAACGGCACGTTGTAGCTGGCCGCCAGTTGGTAAAACTCGCGGTGGTTGCTGACGATGGCGCGAATGTCCAAAGGCAGCAGGCCGCTTTTGACGCGGAACAACAAGTCGTTCAAGCAGTGGCCTTCTTTGCTGACCATCAACACCGTGCGCATGGGTTGCGTGGTGTCGTGCAGGGTCCACTTCATGCCGAAGGTGTCAGCAAAGCTGGCGAGTTGCGCACGCAAGTCGTCTGGCACCACGGCATCGCAGGCGAATTGCACGCGCATGAAAAACAGGCCCGTGTCGGGGTCGTTGTATTGGGCGGCTTCTTCGATGTTGCCTTTGCGCTCCAGCAAAAAACCAGACACGGCGTGCACGATGCCCTGACGGTCGGGGCAAGACAAATTAAGGATGTAGGCAGTCATGGGTGCAATTGTAGGGAGGACTGGGTATGAAAAAGGGCGCCGAGGCGCCCTGGAAGTCTTGCGCAAAACAGGCTCAGTGCACCACCACCGGGTTTTGGGCCAGCTCGGCATAGCCGGCCAAGGTGTCTTCCACTTCTTCTTGGCTGGGGGCGTTTTCTTGCCAAGCGCGCAAATGGGCTTGGAACTGCTCGGCCCACGAGCCCTCTAGATAAATCTCTTTGCCCGAGCGCTTGTCCACAATTTCAAAGCCGTGGCGTGCCAAAGCCGGCACATCGGGGCGCACAGGCACACACGCATCATCCACCTGCAGATGCATGACCGAATACGTGTCGGAGTTGTAGAGCATGTCCATGGGAAACTTTCGGCGAAAAACGAATTGCATTTAAGCATATCGGATTCAAACGGCCAAATTCAAGGGCTGAGCTTTTCAGCCCTGCTCAACAGTTGGTCTACAAAATCGCCGTTGGCGTTGGTGATGCGCAAACGCACGGGCAAGTAGCCCAAGGTGGGGGCAAACCAGAGTTCAATTTGTTGGTCAAATTCGCGGCGCGGCTTGCGGTTGACTTTGATGGCGTTGATCTCCCCAAAAGGCAGATCTAGCAGCTCTTCCTTTTCCACCAAAAAATGCCACACCTCGGCCTCGCGCTGCGACACGGTTTGGAACGACAACATCGTGCCCGCAGGAAAGCGGGTGGGGTCGGCCGCCAGCAGGCTGCTGATCTGAAGCACCACACTCAGCCGGTCTTGTGCACCTTTGAGCAGCGGCGCATCGGGCGAGTTGGCACTGAAGCTGATGATGCCTTTGTCGCGCTGAAAGTGAGCCGCCAGCTCACTGCGGCTTTTGTCGCCAAAGCGGGTTGGCATGAGCCCTTCTGGGCCTAATGTGCCTTTGCTGACTTGCACCCGAGAGCCGAGTAAAAACGCGCTCACTTCAAGGCGCGCCTCGTAATTCTGGCCGTCTTGCTGCCAATTGAGTTCAGCGCCGGCCCAGTAATTCAAGCCCTTCGCTTGGCCTTGAACCTTGTATTTCAGCAAGGCCGATTCAGGTGCAATGAAGCGGGTGGCTTCGGCCGGGCCTTCGGTGCCTGCGCGTTTGAAGGGCGGCAAGTCCACCGCTTCTGCGCTGCGCACCGGCAGAGCCAACGGCGTGGCCAGGTCATGGCCGAATTCGTCAAACTTCAAAGGTTTGACGCTTTCGCTGGCCATGGCGGGCGCTTCGGTGGAGTGCGTGGGCACGGTTTGGGCCATTGGCGGCGTCTGGGTGGCGGGGACTTGCGGGGCGCGTGGCGAAGCCACTTCAATTTGTCTCGTCACCATGGCCTGAGGGCGCAGCGGCTCGCCTGGCGCGGGATTGAGCCACAGAGGTGTGCCAGTCAAAAGCCACAGGTGCAGTGCCAATACCCCGCTCACCAACAGCGCCGCATGCTTGCGTTGCAAATGCGACGGGCTTGCTGAGCGAGTGGGCAGAGCACGGGCGTGCATGGCGGGGTGGCGTTCTTTCATAGAATCGTGGCATGAAATTAGCCACATACAAAGACGGAACACGCGACGGCCAGCTGGTGGTTGTGTCACGTGACCTGAGCACCGCGCATTATGCGACGGGCATTGCCAGCCGCATGCAGCAAGCGCTGGACGACTGGGGTTTCATCGCTCCGCAGCTGCAAGACTTGTATGAGACCCTCAACAGCGGCAAACCGCGCCACGCATTTCCGTTCAACCCCGCCTTGTGCATGGCCCCGCTGCCACGCGCCTACCAGCGCCTGACGGGTACCGGCTATGCCAGCCACGCTGCCTTGTTAGGCGAGGGGGATGGCGACCTGGCGGTGCACCAAGCAGCCAGCGACGCATTGCTGGGCGCGCACGATCCTCTGCTGTGCGTCAACGACAACTTAGGGGTGGACTTCTCGGCAGAAATCGCGGTCGTCATAGGCGACGTGCCCATGGGGGCATCGGCAGACGACGCGCTAGAGAGCATTCGTTTGGTCATGCTGTCCAACGCCATCACCCTGCGTCACGTCACACCCCGCGTGCAAAGCCAAGCGGCTGCCTCATTCAGTCCCGTGGCCGTGACGTTGGATGAGCTGGGCGAGGCGTGGGACAACGGCTGCGTGCACCTGACCGTGCAAGTGGCATGGAACGGCCGCAAGGTGGGCATGTGCGACGGAGGCACAGACATGACACATCACTTTGGCCAGATCGTGGCCCACGCCAGCAAAACGCGCGCATTGCGCGCGGGCACGGTGGTGAGCAGCGGCACGGTCAGCAACGCAGGCTTCGAGAAAAACGGTACCACCGAATGGCCCAAGGGCTACAGCTGCATCGCCGAAAAACGCGCCATGGAAACCGCGCTGGATGGCAAAACCACCACCGACTTCATGCAGTTTGCCGACACCGTGCGCATCGAAGCCAAAGGCAAAGATGGCCAAAGCGTGTTTGGCGCAATTGCGCAAGAGCTGGCGCCCATCAACGCTTGATCTGATCTTTCCCAAAAGACAAAGCCCGCTGACGTGATGTCAGCGGGCTTTGTTGTTTGCAGCGTCTGAAACAGCTTCGTTTTATTTGACGAGCGCGGGGTCTGCGCCCATGTTGTCAAACTTTTTGAAGTAATGGCGGGCCATGGCCACCACTTGTGCATCGGTCGGGTGGTCGCTGGTCACGCTGTCCACCACATTCACAAGGGCGTGGTGTTGTTTGCACCACTCGCGAAACTCGTCGCGTGCCAAGCCTGGCCCTGTCACCAAGACTTCGTGCGTGCCTTCCAGGGCTTTGGCGATGTCTGCGTACAAATGCGCAACTTCGTTGGGCTTGCCTTGGTGTTTGTGGTGGCTGCGTGATTTGATGCGCTGGCTCTCCACGTGCTCGCGGTCAAACATCAACACGTGGGCTTCTTGGTGGTCCATCCAAACAACGGCGTGAAAAGTGCTCATGTCATTCTCTTTCTTAGTGGTGGTGTTCGGTTTTTTCTTGACAGCCCATGCAGCGGGCGGCTTTGGGTGCGGCGTTCAGGCGTGCTTCGGGAATGGTGGCGAAGCAGTCTACGCAGTGGCCATAGCTGCCTGCGCTTAGGCGAATCAATTCTGCGTCGATGGCGGCCAGCTCAGCAGTTTCGTGCTCGTTGATGGCGAACTCAAGGTCGCGTGCGGTGTTGACCTGCGCGTCTGAATCTTCGTTGTGTGCAAAGTGCTCGGCGGCCACTTCGGCGCGGCTAGCTATGCCGCCACGTTGCTGTGCAATTTGTGCCAACAGGTCTGCGCGTTGTGTTTCAAGCTTTTGCTTGAAGGCGGTGGC
>JAIXRH010000076.1 GCA_027485285.1 Comamonadaceae bacterium
ACTTGGCTTGCCGAACGGCTTGAGAAGCTCGACAACGTGTTTAGAAAGCGAGTGAAGAAGGTGGATTTGGAATAATTTTTTCCATTCGCATTCTGTGTATCAAAACGAAAGTAAAATCTAAGCTTCACAAGCACTTAGTCAAACCATAAGGGAACTTATGTCCGTGCTCAAAGTTACACAAAAGTTACACACAAAAAATCAGCACTCGCAAGTTGTTGATTTAATTGACTATTTTAGTCGAGTAACTATTGAGTGGGAATAAGAATATTTAGCGACTTATGAGCGTTGGAGTAAATATGAAATTTCTGTTCGGTCTATTGGTTTTAGCATGGTCTAGCTTGGGCTATTCTCAAATATCGAATCCAGTTTTAATTGAGGTAAACACTGGAAGAGAAGCGGGATTCATTTCTAAATCTTCAGTATTTCAAAGAGCAATTCTTCTCAAGCCATCCATTCCATCCGATACGGCTTTGCTTTTTTATCGTGGTTGGTCTGGGATCGCAAATATTAAGTCAGAGAATGACTGGCATAGAAATTTAAATTTCCTCAAAAACAATACGGCACTGTTTGCTCAAGAAGGGATCTCACTTGTCGTCATGGATTGTCCAAGTGATGAAAACCAAGTGGCTCCAGGGAATATGCCACTGGGATGCAGTGATGATTTTCGTTCCTCGCAAAAACATGCCGATGATGTGCGAAAAATTATTGCTGAGTTAAAAGGAAAACACAGCATTTCAAAAGTCTTTGTGATGGGGCACAGTTATGGTTCTATTTCTTCAAAGTGGCTTGCGAAAAACTTGGGTCATGAATTAGATGGCAGTATTCACTCTGCGTCACAGACGCTTGCAGGTAGAAACCGTGCATTTGCTTACTCGATGGCGTCTTTCGACATGGGCTCTTTAAAGGCCCCAGTTCTTCATATTCACCATGCGGATGACCAATGCGCGTACACCCCATACGCCAAGGTCTTGGCTTATTCAAATAACAATTTAATCACGGTGAAGGGAGGCACACCAAATGGTGATGTTTGTGGCGGTGGCCACTACCACTCATTTGAAGGACGGGAAGAAGTCTCATCAAAGGCAATCATTCAATGGATAAAAACAGGGCAGGTTGAAGCTTTCATTGGCAATTGATTTGAACCGCTATTTTTTTAGCAAGCGTGCATAAGTTCTCGCCGCCCATTGACCCAAATCATCAAGGTAGTTAAATACCACAGGTATCACCAGCAAACTGAGCACTGTGCTGGTGATCAAACCACCAATGACGGCTATGGCCATGGGCGAGCGAAAGCTGGTGTCAGCCGCACCCCAACCCACGGCAATGGGAAGCATGCCCGCGCCCATGGCGATGGTGGTCATCACAATCGGTCGGGCGCGCTTGTGGCAGGCATCCATCATCGCGTCCCAGCGGCTCATGCCCGGCACGGCAGGGTGGCTGTCGGTGGCGGGTTTGCCGCGCCGTGCTTCGATGGCGTATTCAACCAACAAGATCGAGTTTTTGGTGGCGATGCCCATGAGCATGATCAGGCCAATGAGCGAGGGCATTGAGAAACTCTTTTGCGCGATCAACAGGCCCACAAACGCACCGCCCAAGGACAGTGGCAACGCCGCCAAAATCGTGACGGGGTGCAAGAAGCCTTTGAACAGCAGCACCAACACGATGTAGATGCACAGCACGCCAATCATCATGGCCAAGCCAAAGCTGGCAAACAGTTCGCCCATGACTTCCGCGTCACCCACCTCAATCACCTTCACGCCCGGCGGCAAGCTTTGCAGCGCGGGCAGTTTTTGCACCGCCTGCGTCACATCACCCAACGGTACGCCTGACAGTTCGATTTCAAAATTGACGTTGCGTTGGCGGTCGTAGCGGTCGATCACAGCCGGACCGCTGGCCACTTCGATGCTGGCCACCTGCCCCAGCATGACAGGGCCACGGGAGCCAGGCACACTCAGTCTCTCGAGCAAGCCCAGGTCTTTGCGGGCGTCGTCGCTGAGCTTCACGACGATGGGCACCTGGCGCTGCGGCAGGTTGAGCTTGGGCAAGGCTGCGTCGTAATCACCCAAGGTGGCCACGCGCAAGGTGTCGCTGATGGCAGCGCTGGTCACGCCCAAGTCGGCGGCCTTGGCAAAGTCGGGGCGCACTGCGATCTCGGGGCGTACCAAGCTGGCAGTCGACGCGATGGAGCCCAGGCCATTGATGGTGCGCAAGTCTTTTTCAACCGCCATGGCCGCCGTTTGAAGGGCCTGCGGGTCTTCGCCTGTGAGCACCAAAATGTATTTTTCGCCCGAGCCGCCCAAGCCAACCTTGGTCCGCACGCCTGGCAGCTGCTGCAGGGCGATGCGGATGTCGTTTTCAATGGCTTGCTTGCGCGGTCGGCTGCCGCGCTCGGTCAGTTGAATGGTCAAGGTGGCTTTGCGCACCTCGGCCGCGCCGCTGCCCGCAAACGGATCGGTGCCAGCGCTGCCCCCACCGATGGTGGTGTAGACGCTTTGGATGTCTTTGACCGCGCTCAGCAGAGTTCGGGCGTGCTCAGCACTGGCCTGAGTTTGCTGCAGCGTCGAGCCGGGCGGCAACTCCACATAGACCTGGGTCTGAGAGTTGTCGTCGGGTGGAATAAAGCCCTGTGGCAACAGTGGCACCAACATGATGGAGCCGATGAAAAACAGCGTGGCCA
>JAIXRH010000070.1 GCA_027485285.1 Comamonadaceae bacterium
GTCGTTAGAGTTTGCTCACCGTTTGATCGTTTTGCAGCAACTCGGACTGGATGAGTTACCTGCGCACTTGAGATCTAAATCTGCGGTTGTTCTTCAGTCAACGACACCACGCGTGACACTGCCTAAAACAAGGCGCTGCTTGCGGGCTGTGATGGTGGGACATCTGCGCGAGGAAAAATCCCCGCGCACATTGTTTGACGCTGTGGCCTTGCTGTCGCAGCAACGTGATATTCACATCCAGCACATTGGTGCAGCGCATGATCAGCTGCTTGCAAGCATGGCGCACCAAACAGCGACGCTTTATCCCCAATACCGATTCTCAGGCGCTCAAACCTACCCTGAGACTCGCCGTCAAATTCAGCGTTCCCACGTGCTGGTTCATACGAGTGTGATGGAGGGTGGTGCGCATGTCTTGATGGAGGCGATTTGCAGTGGCGTTCCTGTGATTGCGTCTCGCATTCCAGGCAATATGGGAATGCTAGGTGAAGACTACGCAGGTTTGTTTCCAGTGGGTGACGCGAAGGCGCTTGCCGAGATGCTGATTCGTTTTCGGCATGATTCTGAATTCGTGCATCTGTTGAAGTCGCAATGCGCCCGCAGAGTGCCTTTATTCTCGGCCGAGTCCGAACGAAAAGGCTTGCTTACAATCATTGCAAATGTTATTGCAGCACGACATTAGTTGTATTTTTTCAGTCCCAAATCTCCTTTTTTTCCATCAAAAAATGACCACACATCTCTCTGAACCTCGGTTGACTTCTCTCTCGCACGGTGGAGGCTGTGGATGCAAAATTGCGCCTGCTGTTTTGTCCGAAATTCTCAAAGGCACACTGCAGATGCCGATTCCCAAAGAGTTGATGGTCGGCATCGCTACAGCCGATGACGCAGCGGTTTACAAGCTGAACGATCACCAAGCGATGATTGCGACCACAGATTTCTTCATGCCCATCGTGGACGATCCATACGTTTTTGGGCGCATCGCGGCGACCAATGCCATCAGTGATGTGTATGCCATGGGCGGTAAACCCATCTTGGCGTTGGCTTTGGTGGGTATGCCAATCAATGTGCTGTCAACCGACACGATCGGAAAAATTCTTGCGGGCGGGGCTTCGGTATGCAACACAGCCGGGATTCCCATTGCAGGCGGGCATACGATTGATTCAGTTGAACCGATCTATGGATTGGTTGTGTTGGGTTTGGTGCATCCAGATCGTGTCAAACGCAATGACGGCGCACGCGTTGGGGATGTGTTGGTGCTGGGCAAGCCGATTGGCGTTGGCGTCTTATCAGCCGCACTCAAAAAGGAAGTTCTGGATGCTGCGGGTTATGAATCCATGATCTCGAACACCACCAAGCTCAACACCCCGGGTCCCGAGTTGGCTGAGTTGAGCGGCGTGCACGCTTTGACAGACGTGACTGGTTTTGGTTTGGCAGGCCATGCCCTTGAGATTGCGCGAGGTGCCAACCTCACTGCCCATCTCACATGGGCCAACGTACCCTTGCTGCCCAATGTGTCTGCTTTGTTGAAAGGTGGCAATGTCACGGGAGCGTCAGGTCGAAACTGGGATGGCTACGGCAACGACATTAGCCTTGACAGCGGGTTGCCTGCGGAATGCCAAGCCTTGTTGTGCGACCCTCAAACAAGTGGCGGCTTGTTGGTCAGTTGTACCGCTGAAACAGCGCCCGAGGTCATGGCTGTTTTTAAGCGTCACGGGTTTGATGATGCCGCCGTTGTGGGCCACATCGGCGAATTACAAAATACCCGCTTGATCGTCAACTGATGTTGAACGTGTGACTGTGCGCCTTTGCGCGTTTGATGATCTGACAGCCCTCATCCTTTCGTGCGGCTTCTTTGATCCCCGCTATGAATAGCCTTCGCTGCATGGGTCAAAGATAAGCCGAGTGAATTGAATCCGCCTACCTAGCGAAGCCGCTGGGAAGGTCAGTTTTGCCAAATGGCGTGAAAGCCTATAAACAAGGCGACCATTCCACAAACAACACTCAGTGCGATGTTCCCACCAGCAATCAAGTACTCACCACTCTTGAGCAAGTAAAAGGTTTCGAGGCCAAAAGCTGAGAAGGTCGTAAAACCGCCCATCAAGCCTGTAAATAAGAGTAGGCGCGTATCGCTAGAAAAGTAGTCCTCTTTGACGGCCAAGCCAGCGAAAATTCCAATCACCAAGCAACCTAAGACGTTGACAGTGAACGTGCCCAAGGGAAATTTCCAATCAAAGAAATTGCGCAAAATGACACTGGAAAGTTGCCAACGAGCAATCGAGCCAATGGCGCCACCAAGGCCAACCAAAATGCATTGTTGAAGTGTGTCCATTGAGGTTTCCTTGTGAATGATCCGTTGGGTTCTGAAAGACGTGGATGTTAGTGCGCTTGGGCGAGAGGGCTTGCCTGAGTCAACTGCCCAAACCATGCATGACCGTATTTGGTAAAAGTTTTTTGGGAAATTTATGATGGGCAAGACAATTTAAACTACTTTTAAGGCCGTCATGATTGCATCGTTTCAAATTCAACACAGCGCAATGCTGCTGAAGTATTCCGGCATAAGTTTCATATCTGGCGCAGTGAATCACGGTTTCTTCACAGGTGAACGTTCGCTCTGGACAGCAGCAGTGGGCGTTGTGCTGTTTGTGTTGGGGGCTTGGCTGGAGCACCGCAGTCAAGACAACCAGACAAGCTTATTTGAATCGCTTTGGGTGGGCACTTTGCTTTCCATCGGCTTAGGTTTTTTCACGGGTGGTCTGCAGCACTTTCCAGACTCACCCGCCCGAAGTTCTTGGGTGGTTCCTTTGGGCTTTGTGATTTCTATTGTTGCTCTGGTCTTCAGTTTGCAAATGCGTGTGCACCGCGCTTTGGTGGTCTATGCACTGGGTCTTGGCATCTTGATCACTGCCAGCAGTTGGGCCGCTTACCAAGCCTTTGAAAGTCATCCTGAGTGGGCAGCTGGCGGTCATGCGCATGGTGAGACTCAAGCAGACACACGCATGGCCCATGATCAAGACAAAACAGCCACAGCGTTGACGGTATCTCGCAGCATTCAAATTGACATGAACGACAAGATGCGTTTTTCACCTGATCAGCTCACAGTCAATGCCGACGAAACCATCAAATTTGTGGTGCATAACAGTGGCAAACTCACGCACGAAATGGTTTTGGGTTCTGAGGCCTCTCTCCAAGCGCATGCGGTTGAAATGAAGCAGGCGGCGACGCAAAAATCTGACCACAGTGATTCTCACGACCACGGATCCGGCAGCGGTGTTTTGGCCTTGCGCGTTCAGGCTGGCGACACCAAAGAATGGGTGGTTCGTTTTGAAAAATCACAAACCCTGCAAATGGCGTGCTTGGTTCCTGGACACTTTGAAGCAGGCATGAAAGGGCAGATCACTGTTCAGCAAAGCACTGGAGCCAACAAATCTGGGTCATCCGCTGCAACTTCTAATGCGCATGACCACAGCACGCACAAGCACTGAACTAGCAGTCGTCATCAATTAAAAGGACTTTCGTGTCTAAGTTCACTGATCAATTACCCAATCTGGATGTGCGTTGTTTCAAATTACCGCAGCCTCACGCTTTAGCGCCGCAAACGCAGTCCAGTCATCCCGTAAGAATCCTGATGTTGTACGGTTCTTTAAGAGAGCGCTCATACAGCAAGCTTTTGACGCTAGAAGCAGTCCGATTGCTGGAAGCGATGGGTGCAGAGGTGAGGGTGTTTGATCCCTTGGGCTTACCGCAACCCGATGCTGCACCTGAGTCACATCCAAAGGTCAAAGAGTTACGAGACTTGGCTGCATGGTCTGAGGGCATGGTTTGGTGTTCGCCAGAACGCCACGGCGCCATGACGGGCATTTTGAAAAGTCAGATTGATTGGATCCCTTTGTCCTCAGGCGCTGTCCGTCCCACGCAAGGAAAAACCTTGGCCGTCATGGAGGTCTGCGGCGGATCGCAATCTTTCAATGCCGTGAATCAAATGCGAATTCTCGGTCGCTGGATGCGGATGATCACGATTCCAAATCAGAGCTCTGTGGCCAAAGCATTTTCAGAGTTTGAGGAAGATGGCCGAATGAAGCCATCAGCCTATTACGACAGGGTGGTGGATGTGATGGAGGAGTTGGTCAAGTTCACGCTCCTGACCCGAGACATCGCGCCCTACCTCGTCGACCGCTACAGTGAGCGCAAAGAGTCAACTGAAGAACTCTCTAAACGAGTCAATCAGAAAACTTTATAAAAAAACGCAACCATTCCTTGCATCGCCCACCATTTTTCTCTCTCCCATCTTTGCTGCGTGTGTTTTGGGAAATGCCACTCAATGCACAACAGGGCCGAAGTAATTCGGCCCTTTGTCAGTTTGTCACTTAGTCAATTGGTTGGCTATTTATTCAAAGTTTTTAACAAGACCAATTGAATAAATCGTACCGCCCGAATCTGACTCCCCGCCAACTTTGCTGTATTTCACGGCGGCGTAGCGAATCTTTGTCGTTTCATTAAATTTTTGGTCGTAGCCAACGCCATACAAAGTACCAGTACCTGAATAGCTTTTGTTAGCGCTCGCGCTTACAGCATTGGCGTCGATTGACATGTCTGCATTAAGTGTTGTGGGGCGCTTTGCCTGTGCTGCATCCAGACAATGCATGGGTGCTGGTGGCCTTGCCAGTTGCACTGCTGCTCGCTGGTGTTGGTGTGGGCTTGGCCGCACATGGCCGCAAAACATCACCACTGTTTGCTGGCATGCAAGAGCAATTTGATTTGGACATGCTGGCCATTTGCCACGCGCAAACCAAATGACGCAGCCAGAACACTCACGCCTGAGATGACCGCCAAGCAGCGCTTGGCGGTGTCTAGGCAACTGTTGGCGACTTCGGTCATAGAGCCCCTGTGGGTCAGTCTGGCGCGCTTGTCTATTCGACGCGGCTTGAAGGCGCTGGAGGCTAAGAAGCAATCCGATCGGGCAATAAGCGGTCGTACTCCTTCTTGACCACGGCATAGCATTCGCAGGTGCGTGCCTCAAGGCCTGGGCGATCGAGCACTTCAATTTTGCCGCGTGAATAGCTGATCAGCCCTGCTTTTTGCAGACGTCCCGCGGCTTCTGTGACGCCCTCGCGTCGCACGCCCAACATATTGGCAATCAGCTCTTGCGTCATCACCAAATGGCTGCTCGTCAATCGGTCCATGCTCAAGACCAGCCAGCGGCACAGCTGTTGGTCCAGCGAGTGGTGGCGGTTGCACACTGCGGTTTGCGTCATTTGCGTGATCAGGGCCTGTGTGTAGCGCAACAACAAGTGCATGACAGGCATCGAGTTGTCGAATTCTTTTTTTAGCTTGCAGGCACTCAAGCGCACACATTTTCCTGCGCTTTGCACCACGGCTCGGCTGGGGGTGGTCTCGCCGCCCATGAACAGCGACACACCCACCATGCCTTCATTGCCCACCACCGCAATTTCGGCAGAAGAGCCATTTTCCAACACATACAGCAGCGAGACGATGGCGTCGACGGGGAAGTAAACATGCTGCATGGTGCCGCCTGATTCATACAAAACTTGCCCTAACTTCAAATCCATCACACTCATGTGCTGTTGCCAGCGTTGCCATTCGGAGTCAGGTAAGGCAGCCAATAAATGGTTGCTCATTTTGTCGAAGGCCACGGCCATATTTATTCCTATGCAAAGAGTAAATGTAGGCCTAAATCATTTTTTTTATATGTGCGCTGGCACGCATAGCCATAAAAAGGACGCGCTTCAGCTTCCGTGTCTGTGCGCCAACGCACCCGATGCTGCACAATGCAAAGCCACTGAAGTCTCAGGTGGAATTGAAAGGACTGGTATGTTGTCTCGATGGTTGAAATCTGTGCTTGTAGGTGCCTGCGTTGTGGGTGCCACCCTGGCGATGGCATTGCCCACGCCCAAAGACATTGAAGCTGAGGTGGCTGCTGGCCGTTACACGCAAGCCGAAAGCATGTTGCGCGAGGTGTTGCAAGACAAGCCTCAAAGCGCCAAAGCGCATTACGAGTTGGGTCAAGTGTTGGCGCAGCTGCAGCGCTACAAAGAAGCGCAAACCGAGCTGCAAAAAGCCAAAGACATTGACCCGTCTTTGAAGTTCGCCACCAGCCCTGAAAAGTTCAACACCGTGTTGGCCAAGGTCAATGACTTGGTCGCTGCGCCCGCTTCCTCTGTGGTGATGGCGCCTTCTGCGGCACCTTCTGTGGCACCCAATACCCAAGCGGTGAGCAAGGCTGCGCCAGAGCCAGCCGCGAATGGCGGCGGTTCATCCATGACTTATGTGTGGTTGGCCATTGCAGGTTTGGTGGTGTTTGGTTTGTGGCTGCGCCGTTCGACGGTCAATTCGGCTAAGCATGCCCAAGCCGCTGGCTATGCCCCTGCGGCAACGCCCATGGGCGCAACCATGGGTGCGCCTATGGGTTCGACCATGGCAACGCCCATGGGCTCGCCTGCCGCTCCGCGTGGTTTTGGCGCGCAGTTCACCCCCAATGCCGGGCAAGGGGCTTATGGCCAGCCAGGTGCTCATGGCCCGCAAGGAGGTTATGGGCCTCAGGGTTATGGGCAGCCCAACACACGTGGCTCCGGCATAGGCGGTGCTGTGGTGGGTGGTTTGGCGGGCGTGGCCGCGGGCTACGCTTTGTCTAAAGCCTTTGAGGGCAACCATTCAGCGGCACCGTCTGCCGCGGCCGATGCATCACCCGGCGCTGGCAACAGCGGCTATGTGCCGTTTGACACACCAGCGCAGTCCGACTTGGGTGCTTTCGATGCCGGCTCTGGCAGTGACTGGGACAGCGGTGATTCGGGTGGTGGCGACGACAGCTGGTAACCCTCAGCTGTTGGCCCGCAGGGCTTGCGTCACCACGTCGTGGGTGAGCGCCATGGTGGCTTTGTGTGTTGCGGTCATTGGGCGGCGCGCTGACCACACCAGCATGAGCTGGCTCATGAGCTTGGGCTTCTCCACCCGGTGGGTGGCAAAGTCTTCAGGCTTGGCAAAGTTGCTCAGGGTGTAGGCGGGCAGCAGGGCATAGCCCAAGCCCTCTTTGACCAGCTCCAGAATGGCGTTCAAGCCGTCAATTTCCAGCACGATGTTGGGCTTGCAGTTGAGCCGAATCATTTCGGTGTCGATCAGCAGCCTAAACGCGTTGGGTCGGCTGGGTGCAATGAGCGGCAGTTTGGCCATGTCGGCCAGTTGCACCACGGCCTTGAGTGGTGCGTTGCCTGCAAGGGGTTGGCTTTTCTTGCCCGCAATCAACACCAACGTGTCTTCGTGCAACACCTGCATTTCTAAATCGGGGGAGGGCGGTGGGTTGTAGAGCACAGCCATGTCGAGGCGGCCTGCACGCAAGCTCTCCACCATCAACACCGAAAAGCCCTCGGTCAGCGACAACTGCGCGTGTGGCAGTGCGGCGCGAAAAGCCATGGTCAGGGGGACGGTCACCAGTTTGGACAGGCTAGGAGGCAAGCCGATCGACACCCGTCCCGCCAACGCACCACGCACCGAGCCAAGCGCTTCTTGGGCCACGGCCACTTGGTGCAAGATGCCTCGGCCATGCTCGAGCATGATCAATCCAGCCTCGGTCACCGTCACGCCACGGCCATTGCGCATGAGCAGGTTTTGGTGCAGTTCCACCTCCAACTGGCGCACATGGCGGCTCAGCAAAGGCTGGGGCATGTGCAACGCTTGGGCGGCTTTGGTGAAGCTGCCCAACTCGGCCACGCGCACAAATGATTCGATTTGTTTGAGTTCCATAGACTTCTCAATTTTGAATAACCTATTGTCTGGTATTTAAAAAAGTTATAGCAGCTAGTTCGCCATTTATGGTCGATTTGTTGGGTAAATCTCTAGAATCCAAGACATGCAAACTCACTCCACAACTCTTGTGCTGCGCGGTATTTCGTCCATGGCCACCCAGTCCTTGCTGGCCGATTTGACGCAGGTCTACCTGACGCAAACAGGTGTGCAGGTGCGCATCGAGTCGGTGGGCGGCGTGGATGCTGCCAAGCGTGTGCAAGCGGGCGAAGCATTCGACGTGGTGTTGCTGGCCTCAGATGCGATTGAGCGTTTGATCGCTTCTGGCCATGTGCAAACCGGCTCGCGCGTTGACTGGGTGCGTTCACCCGTGGCGGTGGCCGTGCCAGCCGGTGCTGCACGCCCTGACCTGAGCAACGAAGCGGCACTCAAGGCTACCGTGTTGGCCAGCCCCACGCTCAGCTACTCCACAGGCCCAAGCGGTGTGTACCTTGAGAAGTTGTTCGAACGTTGGGGGATTGCCGACGAGGTCAAAGCTCGCACCGTGGTGCCCCCGCCTGGCACGCCCGTGGGTACCTTGGTGGCGAGCGGCCAAGCCGCTTTGGGCTTTCAACAATTGAGCGAGCTCATGGCGCTGGCTGGCATTGATGTGTTGGGCACTTTGCCTGCGGATGTGGCGTTCATCACCACCTTTTCGTCTGGCATTCCCAGCGTCATTGCGGCAGATGCAGCGCGCGTGGCAGGGGTGCAATCGTTTTTACAGTTCTTGGCTTCGGCTGGCGTGCAAGACGTCAAGCGCAAGCAAGGCATGGATTTTTAACAGGGGTTTTTATGTCTCTCATCATCGACGTTCACGGTCACTACACAACAGCGCCTAAGGCGTTGGAAGAATGGCGCAACAAACAAATCGCCGGTATCAAAGACCCAGCGGCTATGCCCAAAGTGTCCGAGCTCAAAATCAGTGATGACGAGCTGCGCGAGACCATCGAGACCAACCAACTCGCCAAGATGAAAGAGCGTGGCTCTGACATCACCCTCTTCAGCCCACGGGCCAGCTTCATGGCGCATCACATTGGCGACTTTCAGGTCTCATCCACTTGGGCCGCCATTTGTAACGAGTTGTGCTACCGCGTGAGTCAGTTGTTTCCCGACAACTTTGTGCCAGTGGCCATGTTGCCCCAGTCACCCGGCGTCGACCCCGCCACCAGCATTCCTGAACTGGTGAAGTGCGTGGAGCAGTACGGCAACGTGGGCATCAACCTCAACCCAGATCCATCGGGCGGCCACTGGACATCGCCCCCGTTGAGCGACAAGGTGTGGTACCCCATTTACGAAAAAATGGTGGAGTACGACATCCCCGCCATGATTCACGTGTCCACCAGCTGCAACGCTTGCTTTCACACCACGGGCGCGCATTACTTGAACGCCGACACCACCGCCTTTATGCAGTGCTTGACCTCTGACTTGTTCAAAGATTTCCCCACCTTGAAGTTCTTGATTCCACATGGCGGCGGCGCTGTGCCTTACCACTGGGGCCGTTTCCGTGGCTTGGCGCAAGAACTCAAAAAGCCTTTGCTGACCGAGCACCTGCTCAACAACATTTACTTCGACACCTGCGTGTACCACCAGCCCGGCATCGACTTGTTGACCCAAGTGATTCCGGTCAAAAACATCTTGTTTGCCTCAGAGATGATTGGCGCCGTGCGTGGCATCGACCCCGAAACGGGTCACTACTTTGACGACACCAAGCGCTACATCGAGTCCACCCTCAACCTCAATGCCGACGAACGCCACCAGGTCTACGAAGGCAACGCACGTCGTGTGTTCTCACGCTTAGACGCCAAGCTCAAGTCGCAAGGCCGTTAATTTTTTAGGAGATTTCTTATGTACGAACTCGGCGTTGTGTACCGCAACATCCAACGCGCAGACCGCGCAGCAGCAGATGGCTTGGCCGCTTTGGGCTCTGCCACGGTGCACGAAGCCATGGGCCGTGTCGGCCTGATGAAGCCTTACATGCGCCCCATCTATCCGGGCGCGCAAGTGTCGGGCACCGCCGTGACCGTGCTCCTGCACCCCGGCGACAACTGGATGATGCACGTGGTGGCTGAACAAATTCAACCCGGCGACATCGTGGTGGCGGCCATCACGGCTGATTGCACCGATGGCTACTTTGGTGACTTGTTGGCCACGTCGTTCCAAGCCCGCGGCGCGCGCGCCCTGATCATCGACGCCGGTGTGCGCGATGTGAAAGAGCTGCAACGCATGAACTTCCCCGTGTGGAGCAAAGCCATCAGCAGCAAAGGCACCATCAAGGCCACCATCGGCTCGGTCAACATTCCCGTGGTGTGTGCTGGCATGTGGGTCACGCCGGGTGATGTGATCGTGGCGGACGATGACGGCGTGGTGTGTGTGCCTGCCGCCCGCGCGGTTGAAACGTTGGCCGCTGCACACAAACGCGAGAGTTTTGAAGGCGAGAAGCGCGAGAAGTTGGCTTCAGGCATCTTGGGCCTAGACATGTACAAGATGCGAGAGCCCTTGGCTGCGGCTGGCCTAAAGTACATCGACTGATGTGGGTGACTTTGAAAGCTTGTTGCATGACACTCACCTTTCCACGCCAACTGTTTGCAGCTTTGGCGTTGGTTGCTTTGGTGTTGTGCGGTTTGCCTGCACACGCCCAAGACTTTCCCAGCAAGCCTGTTCGCATCCTCACGCCGTTTCCGGTGGGCAGCGGGCCAGAGGGCTTGCTGCGCTTGGTGGCGGACAAGCTGTCACGCACCTGGGGCAAGCCGGTGGTGGTGGAGAACAAGCCGGGTGGCAACGGCTTTATTGCCATTGACACTTTCAAGCGTGGTGCCCTCGATGGCCATGATTTGATTCAGCTCGACGGTGTGCATTTGTCGGCTTACCCGCATTTGTTCAAAAAATTGCCATACGACGCCAAGGCTGACTTTGAGCCTTTGTTGCCGTTGTTCAAAACGTATTTCTTTGTGGCGGTGGCCACAGACAGCCCCTACAAAACCATGGCAGATTTGGTGGCAGACGCCAAGACCAACCCAGGCAAACTCAACTACGGGTCGTGGTCGGTGGGCAACCCGGTGCACTTGGGCTCGGCTTTGTTGGAGTCGGTCACCGGCACAGACATGCAGCACGTGATTTACAAAGAAACCAGCATGCTCTATAGCGGCGTGGCCAATGGCGAACTCTCGTTTGCTTTGGGTACCAACGCCACGGCAGGCGCCATGCACCGCGCTGGCAAGCTGCGCTACTTGGCCGTGGCTGCACCCAAGCGCGTGAGCGCGTTCCCCAACGTGCCCACCATCGGCGAGTCGGGTGGCCCCGTAGGTTTTGAAGTGAGTGGCTGGACCACCATTGCAGCCCCCAAAGGGTTGCCCAAAGCGGTGACTGACAAGATTCAACGCGACATCGACAAAGCGTTGGCCGAGCCTGATGTGCGCGACAAATTTGCGACCTTTGCCTATGAACCTTTCATCTTGAACCGTCAACAGTTCAACGCCTACATCCAAGCGGAGTCAACACGGTTTGGCGCCATCATCAAAAAAGCACAAGTCTCTTTAGACTGACGCAACACGAAAAGGAAAGACATGGAATTTGAAAAAACCCCAGGCTGGCTTGACTGGTACAGCGGCCCCGCTAAACCCACATTTCAATTGCCCGCAGGTGCGGTGGATGCGCACTGCCACGTGTTTGGTCCAGGCAAGGAATTCCCTTACGCGCCAGAACGCAAGTACACCCCGTGTGATGCATCCAAGACGCAGTTGTATGCCTTGCGCGACCACCTCGGCTTTGACCGCAACGTGGTGGTGCAAGCCACCTGCCACGGCGCAGACAATGCTGCCATGTTGGATGCCTTGGTCAACTCCGGGGGCAAAGCGCGTGGTGTCGCCACCGTCAAGCGCAGCGTGACCGAGGACGAGTTGCAAGCCATGCACGACGCAGGTGTGCGCGGTGTGCGCTTTAACTTTGTGAAGCGCTTGGTCGACTTCACGCCCAAAGACGAATTGTTGGAAATTGCCAGACGCGTGCAGATGTATGGCTGGCATGTGGTCATTTATTTTGAAGCGGTGGACTTGCCCGAGTTGTGGGACTTTTTCACCGCGTTGCCCACCAACATTGTGGTGGACCACATGGGTCGTCCCGATGTGACCAAGCCGGTGGATGGCCCAGAGTTTGAGTTGTTTGTGAAGTTCATGCGCGAACATACAAACGTGTGGAGCAAAGTCACTTGTCCTGAGCGTTTGTCAGTGGCGGGCCCCAGGGCGTTGAATGGTGAACAGAACGCCTACAAGGATGTGATTCCTTTTGCCAAGCGCATCGTGGACGAGTTTCCCGACCGTGTGATTTGGGGCACCGATTGGCCGCATCCCAACCTCAAAGACCACATGCCTGATGACGGCTTGTTGGTGGACTTCATCCCGCACATCGCCACCAGCGAAGAAAAACAACGCAAGTTGTTGGTGGACAACCCCATGCGCCTTTACTGGCCTGAGGAGACTTTTTAATGGCACTCGACAAACCCTACACAGACGTTCCCGGCACCATCATTTTTGATGCCGAGCAATCGCGCAAAGGCTACTGGCTCAACCAGTTTTGCATGTCGTTGATGAAGGCCGAGAACCGCACGCGTTTCAAAGCCAACGAGCGCGCCTATCTCGATGAGTGGGCCATGACCGAGGAACAAAAGCAGGCCGTGCTGGCCCGCGATTTGAACTGGTGTATTCGCACAGGCGGCAATATTTACTTTTTGGCCAAAATCGGTGCAACCGATGGTTTGAGCTTCCAGCAAATGGCGGGATCGATGACTGGGATGACCGAAGAGGAATACCGCAGCATGATGGTTCGCGGCGGCCGCTCTGTTGAAGGCAACCGTTACATCGGTGAAAACGGAAGCGCACAAGCGCAAAACCAACCCCAAGGCGCTGCAGGAAAAAGCATCGCTGCAAACAAGGCTTGAACATGGCAAAAATCACCGCATCCGTTTACACCTCTCACGTGCCAGCCATCGGCGCGGCCATGGACCTTGGCAAAACCCACGAAGACTATTGGAAGCCGCTGTTTGCGGGTTACGACTTTTCGAAACAATGGATGAAAGACAACAAGCCCGACGTGATCTTTTTGGTTTACAACGACCATGCCACGGCCTTCAGCTTGGACATGATTCCCACCTTTGCGATTGGCACGGCTGCGCAGTTCACGCCCGCGGATGAAGGCTGGGGTCCGCGACCCGTGCCGATGGTTCAAGGTCACCCTGAGCTGGCCTCGCACATCGCACAGAGCGTGATTCAGCAAGACTTTGACCTGACCATCGTCAACAAGATGGACGTAGACCACGGCCTGACGGTGCCGCTGTCGTTGATGTGCGGCGAGCACGACCCCGTGAAAAGCGCTTGGCCTTGCCCCGTGATTCCGTTTGCGGTCAACGTGGTGCAGTACCCCGTGCCCAGCGGTCAGCGCTGTTTCAACCTTGGCCAAGCGATTCGCAAAGCCATTGAGAGCTACGACGAAGACATCAAGGTGCAGATTTGGGGCACGGGCGGCATGAGCCATCAGTTGCAGGGTGCGCGCGCAGGGCTGATTAACCGCGAGTGGGACAACGCTTGGCTTGACCAGCTGATCAACGATCCTCTGGCTTGCGCCAACAGACCGCATATGGACTATGTGCGCGAAGCGGGCAGTGAAGGCATTGAGTTGGTGATGTGGCTCATCGCCCGCGGTGCAATGTCTGACATCCAGGACGGCAAAGTCACAGGCCCAGCGCCTAAGTTGGCCCATCGCTTCTATCACGTGCCTGCATCGAACACCGCTGTGGGCCACGCCATTCTTGAAAACGCTTAACAGGACACCACCATGAGCAAAACCATCAAAGTCGCCTTGGCGGGCGCAGGTGCCTTCGGCATCAAACATTTGGACGGCATCAAAAACATCGACGGCGTGGAAGTCGTGTCATTGATTGGCCGTGAGTTGCCCAAGACCCAAGAAGTCGCGGCCAAATACGGCATCCAGCATGTCACCACCGACTTGGCCGACAGCTTGGCGCTGCCAGAAGTGGATGCTGTCATTTTGTGTACCCCCACTCAAATGCACGCCGCACAAAGCTTGGCTTGCTTGCAAGCCGGTAAACACGTGCAAGTGGAAATCCCACTCGCCGACAGCTGGAAAGACGCAGACGAAGTGGTGCGCGTGGCCAAAGACAAAGGCTTGGTGGCGATGTGCGGTCACACCCGTCGCTTCAACCCCAGCCATCAATGGGTCCACCAAAAAATCAAAGCGGGTGAATTCAACATTCAGCAAATGGATGTGCAAACCTACTTCTTTCGTCGCACCAACATGAACGCGTTGGGCCAAGCCCGCAGCTGGACCGACCATTTGCTGTGGCACCACGCGGCGCACACGGTGGACTTGTTTGCTTATCAAGCCGGCAGCCCCATCGTCAAAGCCAATGCGGTGCAAGGCCCCATTCATCCCACACTGGGCATTGCCATGGACATGAGCATCCAGTTGCAAGCGGCCAACGGCGCAATTTGTACTTTGAGCTTGTCGTTCAACAACGACGGCCCCTTGGGCACGTACTTCCGCTACATCGGCGACACGGGCACTTACTTGGCGCGTTACGACGATCTGTACACCGGCAAAGAAGAGCAAATTGACGTGTCCAAAGTGGCCGTGTCTATGAATGGCATCGAGTTGCAAGACCGTGAGTTCTTTGCTGCCATTCAAGAAGGCCGCGAGCCAAATTCGAGCGTGGCGCAAGTGCTGCCTTGCTACAAGGTGTTGCATGAGTTGGAGTTGCAACTCCACGCCTGAGGTTGTCGCGAAGTCGCAGCTCTATACTTTGCCAATTGAATAATTTTTGTACTTGTTCGAGGGTTTTATGAAGATACTTATGCTGCACGGCGTCAACCACAACATGTTTGGTCAACGTGATCCTGTGCAATACGGCACCATCACGTTGGCTGAGATCAATGAGTCATTGCAGACTTTAGGTGCTGAGTTGGGCGCGCAGGTGGCGTGTTTTCAAACCAATCACGAAGGCGAGATGTGCGAGCGTATTCATCAAGCTTTTGCTGACGGCGTAGACGCCGTGCTCATCAACGCTGGTGCTTGGACGCACTACAGCTATGGCATTCGAGATGCATTGGCCATTTTGACCTGCCCAATTGTTGAGGTGCACATGTCTAACATTCATGCGCGCGAAGCGTTCCGCCATACATCTGTATTTGCTGAAGTCGTATCTGGCCAGATCAGTGGTTTTGGGGTCCAAAGTTACTTACTTGCACTGCGTGCTGCCGTCAATCTTGTTGCCATTTAAGTTTTTCCCTTTGCAATGAAACAACGTCAACTCGGCCCTTACACCGTTTCAGCCATTGGCCTAGGCTGCATGAACCTCAGCCACGCCTATGGCGCGCCGCCTGCCCATGAAGTGAGTGAGGCGCTGCTTCACCGCGCTTTAGACCTTGGCGTGACGATGTTTGACACAGCGGCTTTGTACGGCTTTGGCACCAATGAGTTGCTGGTGGGCAAAGCGCTCAAAGCGCACCGCAGCCAAATCACTTTGTGCAGCAAAGGCGGCATGGCGGGGGTCTCGTTTCCCGAGGGTGTGAAGCGCGTGATTGACGGCCGCCCCGAGACCTTGCGCAAAAACTGTGAAGACAGCTTGGCCCGTTTGGACACCGATGTGATTGACCTTTACTACCTGCACCGCTGGGACAAACAAGTGCCCATTGAAGACAGCGTAGGCGCCCTGAGCGACCTCGTGCGTGCTGGCAAGATTCGCGAAATTGGCCTGAGTGAAGTCTCAGCCACCACTTTGCGCAAAGCCCATGCGGTACACCCCATTGCGGCCGTGCAAACCGAATACTCACTGTGGACACGCAACCCTGAAATTGCCGTGCTCAAAACCTGTGAAGAACTAGGCGCAACCTTTGTCGCCTTCAGCCCTGTGGCACGTGGCTTTTTGTCTGGGGATTTGCGCGATGTGGGCACCTTGGCCGCCAATGACATTCGCCGTGCGATGCCGCGTTTTGCCGCCGACACGTATGCCGCCAACTTGCCGATGCTCGATGCCTATCAAGCCATCGCACGCGAAGTGGGATGCTCTCCAGCACAGCTGGCCTTGGCATGGTTGTTGAACAAAGACAGCAAGCTCATCCCAATTCCTGGCACGCAAAACATTCGCCACCTGGAAGACAACATGGCAGCCGCCGATGTGGTGTTGTCTCCTGAGCACATGCAACGCTTAGAAGCACTGATCAACGCCCAGACGGTCAAGGGTGCGCGCTACAACGCGGTGAGTTCATCTGAGGTGGACACCGAAGAGTTTTAAGCCGACACACCAAAGAAAAAGCCCGTCAGTGAAACAAGACGGGCTTTTTGTTAGTTCTTCATCAGCGCTTAAGCTTCATTCATTAGAAACAAGCCCTTTGATAAAAACATAGCCAGCAGTTAGCCCGCATAAGTTCTTGTTTCTGCCGCGACGGGTGTTGCAATTGCGTAAGACTTTGTTGAAACTGAATCTATGAAAATAAATTCACCTTTGGCTTGAGTTGGGGTGAATGACATTTTCAAATAGCCACGGCGTGTTGTATCCGTCCATTGCACATTCGAAACAGCAGTGGTGGATTCCAACAGAGTTTTGATCGTGCCAGGGAAGAACGCGGTTGGGAAGTATTCTTCCCAACCAGGTGAGCTGACCGAGGGGGTGGCAAATTCTTCACCCACTTTGGTGCCGTTCAGTGTGGTCAGGTTGTTGTGCCAAGCATTGTGGGTGTCGCCTGATAACACAACCAATTTTTTACCAACACTAGGTGTGGCTGCTGCCGCTTGCACAAAAGCACCTAAGACGGTCTCACGTGCCACAGGATAGCCATCCCATGCATCCATGTTGTAGGGAATCGCAGGGTTGTCGGTCGGGGCGCCTTTCAGATAAGCGTTTGCATTTCCTCCAGCTAAATAAACAGGAATTGTTCCCGCAGTCAGTGCCGCTGAGTATTGGCTTTTGTAAGTTTCAACTTCAGTCCTAATTGCTCCAATCGTGTCAGGAGCAGGTGCTCTAAAGTAGCTGTCAAACTTCTTTTGAATGCTGGCTGGTATCCATGTTTTTGCCATCACAACTTGCTGTCCCAACACCTGCCATTTGGCAGTGGATGTGGCCATTTGTGTGGCCAGCCATGTGGTTTGTGTGCTGCCCATCAGTTGTCTTGAAGTTGATAACCAAGCGGCGGAGCCTAAATCGGTGAGCGCCAATTGCTTTTCGCGACCAATGATGCGCGTGTCTAGCATGTGCAGCGACAGCAGGTTGCCAAAATTAAAGCTGCGGTAGATCACGCTTTTATCCGTACCGGTGCGAATTGGCATCCATTCATGATAGGCCTGCAGTGCGGCTTCTTTACGAGCAGCGAAGGTGCCTTCAGTGGCCTCCGTATGATTTTCTGCGCCTGTCATGTAGGCGTCGTTGGTAAATTCGTGGTCGTCCCATACTGCGATCATTGGCATCCGTGCATGCAATGTTTTGAGGCTAGGGTCTGACTTTTGTTGTGCGTGGCGCATACGGTAGTCAGCTAAAGAATAAATCTCCGTTTTTGGTGACACATTTCGGCCAACCACTGGTGTAGCAGGGTACTCGCCATCTTTGTATTCATAAATGTAGTCACCCAGATGCAGCGCGTACTGGGCGTCTGAACTGGCTGCGGCCTCGTAAACACTAAAGTAGCCATGCGCATAACTTGAGCATGAGAAAACAGCCAGCTTGACCTCAGCCACTGAACTGGCTGGCAAAGTGCGAGTTTTGCCAACAGATGAGCTATGGCCACCTCGCGCAACAAATCTGTAAAAGTACTCATTGCCAGCTGCCAAGCCCAGAGCATCAACTTTGACTGTGTTGTTATTGGCACCGCTGGCTACGACACTGCCAGTGCTGACGATATTTGAAAAATTATTGTCTGTAGCAACTTGATAGGTTAGAGGCACATCGCCCGCTGACAGCTCAAAAGCGGCATGTGTCCAAAGCATCACTCGATCTGTCAATGGATCACCACTGGCGACACCATAGTTAAACAAGACCACAGGGTCATTGCCATCGCCGCAAGCCGATAGTGTCGCGCCTGAGGCTAGGACGGCTGAAACTGAGCTCAAGCGTATGAGAAATTCGCGACGAGGGTGGCTGATCTTGTTCATGGCATTTCCAATTAAAAAATTGACGTTAATTGCCTTTTATGAAAGCCCCATGACAGCTTGTGTTTGCTTGTGGCTCAAAAAAAACCGCCAGTGAAAACTGGCGGTTTTTTATTTACTCCGCCATACAGCGGGTAGTCATTGTGATTACATCGTGTCGATGAAGCTGCGCAGTTTGTCGCTGCGGCTGGGGTGCTTCAACTTACGCAAAGCCTTGGCTTCGATTTGACGAATACGCTCGCGCGTGACGTCAAACTGCTTGCCCACTTCTTCCAAGGTGTGGTCCATGGCCATTTCGATGCCAAAGCGCATGCGCAGCACTTTGGCTTCGCGCGGGGTGAGGCCATCCAAGATGTCTTTCACCACATCGCGCAAGCCCGCTTGCATGGCAGCTTCGATCGGCGCAGTGTTGACGCTGTCTTCGATGAAGTCGCCCAAGTGGCTGTCGTCATCGTCACCGATCGGGGTTTCCATCGAGATCGGCTCTTTGGCGATTTTCATGATCTTGCGGATCTTGTCTTCTGGGATCTCCATCTTCTCGGCCAAAACGCTGGCATCGGGCTCAAAACCAAACTCTTGCAAGTGTTGGCGGCTGATGCGGTTCATCTTGTTGATGGTCTCGATCATGTGCACTGGAATACGGATGGTGCGAGCCTGATCGGCGATGGATCGTGTGATGGCTTGGCGAATCCACCAAGTGGCGTAGGTGGAGAACTTGTAGCCACGGCGGTACTCAAATTTGTCCACGGCCTTCATCAAACCGATGTTGCCTTCTTGGATCAAGTCGAGGAACTGCAAGCCACGGTTGGTGTATTTCTTGGCGATTGAGATGACCAGGCGCAAGTTGGCTTCGATCATTTCTTTCTTTGCGCCGCGTGAGCTGCGTTCGCCGGCGTTCATGCGCTTGTTGATGTCTTTGAGTTGATCCAAAGGCACCACCACGCGTGACTGCAAGTCCATCAGCTTTTGCTGCAAGTCTTGCACCGGCGGTATGTAGCGGCTCATGGTGGTGGACCATGGCTTGCCCGCAGCGGCTTGCTTTTCGACCCACTTGAGGTTGAGCAAGTTGGGTGGGAAGTCTTTGATGAAGGTGGCTTGCGGCATGCCGCACTTGTCCACAATGATGCGACGCAATTCGCGCTCGTTTTTACGCACACTGTCCACTTGACCGCGCACGGATTCGCAGAGCTTCTCGATGGTCTTGGCCGTGAAGCGAATGCCCATCAACTCAGTGGTCAAGGCGGCTTGCGCCTTCATGTAGGTTGGGGTGCCGTAGCCTTCTTTGTCATAGGTTTTGCGCAGTTTGTCGAACAACACAATCATGCGGTCAAAGCGCTCCAGGGCGGCGTTTTTCAGCTCTTCCAACTTCTTGGTCAGCGCCTTAGAGCCGCCTTTGCCGTCGTCATCGTCTTCTTCGTCAAATTCGTCAAAGTCTTCTTCGGCCACGTAGTCGTCAGCTTCGTTGAGGTTGTTGAAACCGTCCACGATGGTGGAGATGACGACTTTGTTTTCACGAATGTCTTCGGCCATGGCCAAGACGGCTGCGATCGTGGCAGGCGAGGCGCTGATGGCGGACATCATTTCCATCAAGCCGCCTTCGATGCGCTTGGCGATTTCAATTTCGCCTTCGCGTGTCAGCAACTCCACCGTGCCCATTTCGCGCATGTACATGCGCACGGGGTCGGTGGTGCGGCCAAACTCGCTGTCCACCGTGGACAAAGCGGCTTCGGCTTCTTCTTCGGCTTCTTCTTCAGTGGCGGCGGTGGGTGTGTTGTTGTTGAGCAGCAGAGTTTCTGCATCAGGCGTGTGTTCGTAAACCGCCACGCCCATGTCGTTCAACATGCTGATCACCACTTCCAGGGTTTCAGCATCCACCAATTTGTCGGGCAAGTGGTCAGAAATTTCGCCGTGCGTCAGATAGCCACGGGTCTTGCCGAGTTTGATCAGGGTTTTGAGGCGTGAGCGACGCTTTTGCATGTCCTCTTCAGACAGCACGGTTTCGTCCAAACCAAATTCTTTCATCAAGGCGCGTTCTTTGGCCTTGCTGATTTTCATGCGCAGTGGTTTGACCTTTTCAGAACCTGCTTCGATCACAGGTTCGCCTTCAAGATCGGCTTCGATGTCACCGAGGTCTTCGTCATCGCCGCCAGCTTTTTTGCCCTTGGCTGGGGTGGTCTTTTTGGCAGGGGCTTTTTTGGCGGCCGCTTTGGGGGCGTGGGCTTCTACAGCTGGTGTTTTTTTCTTGGTGTCCTCAGCTTTGGGGACTGTTTTCACGACGGGTTTGGTGGCTGTCTTTTCGGCAGCTTTTGTTTTCGATGCGGGCACTGACTTGGCTTTCGTTGCTGACTTGGCTGCTGGTTTAGCAGCGGTTTTGACTGCCGGTTTGGCAGGCGTTTTTGCAACGGGTTTAGCAACTGGCTTGGTAACTGCTTTGACAGTGGCTTTGACGGCAGGCTTGGCTGCGGCTTTGGGCGCAGCGGGTGCTGGCTTTTTGCTCACAGGTTTGGCGGCTACCTTTTTGGCCACAGGCTTGGCAGGCTTCTTGGAATTGCGGTCAACAGGCATGAATACTCCTAGACATCAAAGAAACGAATACGCAGCGTCGATCAACCCGACGCGGGAAAAAAGAAAAGGGGGGTGAAGTGCGAACCTCTAGAAGCAAGCGGATTGGGCGAACATTTGGTGTGCAGTCCTTGCGGTGAGGTGGCGAGTCGTGCGCTTGTGTCACGGTTGGCCGGGTCCGGAGGTGCTGCTGTCGCACTTGCTAAGCTTGGATTGTACCAAAATCTGCGGCCTTCACTGCGCCACAGGCCCGTCAATCGTGGCTTTCAACCAGTTTTTGAGGAATCAGGCCCAGGAGGCGACGGCGCTCAAACAGGGCTTTGTAGCGTTGCATGGCCGTGGGGTCAGCGGCGGCCTCGGCAATGGCTTCTTTCATTTGAGCGTCCAGGCTCTCAAACAAAATTTTGTTCAAAATGCCGCGTAGCTCCAGTCCGGCCTCTCTTTGCAGGGCCGCCGGTGACTGCGCATCGGGCATGGGATGGCCCTCGTCGTCGAGCAGGGGTTTGAACGACGAGGCCATGACGCGCAAAGCCATGTCTTCTGATTCATGTCCATGGAGGCCTTCGCGCAGAGCCCCCCAAGGCTGGTTGCCATGTTCGTGCTGCTGCTGGTCCAACCACACAAACAGCGGGCCATGGGGTGGGGCTAGTTCGCACAAGAGGTTGTGGTCCTCCGTCGAGAGGTCTTCCCACAGCTCCATGTGTGTGAGCAGCACACGTACCGCATGGTCCGCGCGGCCTTGCGGAATCAAGCGTGTGCCGCGCTTGTAGGTTTTGGGTGCGTAAGCGTCGCGGGGTTTGAACTTGGACGACTTTTTATAGTCACCCGACCGGGCCTGCGCAGTTGCGGGGGCTGCGGGCATCCACAGGTCTTGCAGCTCGTGGTTGCCCAGGTCGGCCAACTCGGCAAGTTCGCTCAGCAACTGGCGCTTGAGTGCGCCATCGGGCAAGGCCATCCACAGGGGCTTGGCATTGCTAGCCATGAGGGCGCGGCCTTCGGCCGTATGCAGGTCACAGCCTTCGCGGGCCACTTCGACCAAAAAGCGGCTCAGTGGCGTGGCTTCGCTCACGCAGTGGGCAAAGGCTTCTTTGCCAAACTCGCGGATGTAGCTGTCGGGGTCGTGCTCAGCTGGCAGAAACAAAAACTTCACACTGCGCACATCGGTGGCGTAGGGGATCGCGCCATCCAACGCTTTGCGTGCCGCGCGACGGCCCGCAGCATCGCCGTCAAAGCTGAACACCACGTTGTCAGTGAAGCGAAACAGCTTTTGCACGTGGTCGGTTGTACAAGCCGTGCCGAGTGTGGCCACCGCATTGGGAAAGCCCAGCTGAGCCAAGGCCACCACGTCCATGTAGCCCTCGGTCACCAGCACATAGCCTGCATCGCGCAGTGCGTTGCGGGCTTCAAACAAGCCATACAACTCGCGGCCTTTGCTGAACACCGGTGTTTCAGGCGAGTTCAAATATTTGGGCGTGCCTTCAAACAACACGCGGCCCCCAAAGCCAATGCACTCGCCCTTGACGTTGCGGATGGGGAACATCACGCGGTCGCGGAAGCGGTCATAGCGTTTTTCGTCTTCGCCGTCTTCTTGGTTCACGATGACCAAGCCGCTCTCGGCCAGCAGCGGGTCTTGGTAGTCGGGGAACACGCTGGCCAAGCCGCGCCAACCCTCTGGGGCGTATCCCAGGCCAAACTGTTTGGCGATTTCGCCGCTCAGGCCACGGCCTTTCAAATACTCAATCGCTTTGGGTGAATTGCGCAAATGTTTGCGAAATGATTCGCCTGCTTTTTCCAGCACATCGGTCAGGGTGGCTTGCTTTTGGCGTTGCTCGGCGGCGCGCGCGCGGTCTTGGGGCGAGGCATCGTCTTCTGGCACTTGCATGCCGATGTTTTGCGCCAAGTCCTTCACCGCCTCGACGAAGGTCATGCCTGCATGCTCCATCAAGAAGCCAATGGCGTTGCCGTTTTTGCCGCAACCAAAGCAGTGGAAAAACTGCTTGGCAGGGCTGACCGAAAACGACGGCGACTTCTCGCCGTGAAAAGGGCACAGCCCCATGAAATTGGCCCCGCCTTTTTTGAGCTGCACATAGCGACCCACCACCTCGACCACGTCGACGCGGGCTAAAAGCTCTTGAATGAAGGACTGGGGGATGGCCATAGGTAAAAAGGGTGAAGCCTGATTTTAGGCTTCACCCTTTTTGCAATTTTGAAGCAGGTTTTGGCTTACTTCGGTGCCAAACGAATCGCCCCATCCAAGCGAATCACCTCGCCGTTGAGCAAATCATTTTCAAAGATGTGCAGGGCCAACTTGGCGTAGTCCTGCGGTGTGCCCAAGCGTGAAGGGAAGGGCACGCCTGCGGCGAGCGCGTCTTGTACGTCTTGGGGCATGCCAAACAGCATGGGCGTGCCCATGATGCCGGGGGCAATGGTCATGTTGCGGATGCCGTTGCGGGCCAGATCGCGGGCGATGGGCAGGGTCATGCCCACGATGCCGCCTTTGGACGCGCTGTAAGCGGCTTGGCCAATTTGGCCGTCGTAGGCAGCGACGGATGCCGTGGAGATCAACACACCGCGCTCGCCTGTGGCTTCGGGCTCGTTGTGGCACATGGCTTCAGAGGCCAAGCGAATCATGTTGAAGCTGCCCACTAAGTTGATGGTGATGGTTTTGCTGAAGGAGGCCAAGGCGTGTGCGCCGTTTTTGCCCACGGTTTTTTCGGCAGGCGCCACGCCCGCGCAGTTGACCAAACCCACAAGCTTGCCCAGTGACACGGCTTTGGCCACCACCGCTTGACCGTCGACTTCGTTGCTCACATCGCACGTCACAAAGGCACCGCCAATGTCTTTGGCCACGGCTTGGCCTTTGTCGGCTTGCATGTCGGCGATGACCACCACGCCGCCCTTGGCCGCGAGCGCGCGTGCCGTGCCTTCACCCAAGCCCGATGCGCCGCCGGTGACGATGAAAACTTTGCCTTTGATGTCCATGTGGGCTCCAGAGATTGAAGAGTTGCTTAACGTTGACGTGAACGTCAATTATCCGGGATGGTTGTGGCGGGGCTCGGCCATCTAGGACAATCGGGTGTGATTGCTTATTATGGGATGCGTGGCATGAATGTGCGTGTGTGGTCTTGTGTGGTGTGCGTGGCGGTGTTGGCGGGTTGTAGCTCGCCCGGCCCGTTGGCGCCTGTGGAAGTTCTGCGGCCTGAAGTGCCCGTGGTGCAGCCCAAACGCGTGCCCAAATTCGGCTTGGCTTTAGGCGGCGGTGCAGCCCGCGGGTTTGCACATGTGGGCGTGATTCAAGTGCTCGAAGAAGCGGGCCTCAAGCCCGACTTGGTGGTCGGCACCTCGGCTGGCAGTGTGGTGGCCGCGTTTTATGCCAGTGGCAAAGATGGCGCACAACTACAAAAAGCGGCCGAGACCATGGAAGAAGCCACCATCACTGACTGGACCGTGCCCTTGCTTGGGCGCGGCATGATGCGTGGCGATGGCTTGGCCCGCTACATCAGCAAACAAACGGGCGGTCGCCGCATTGAGGAACTGAAGATGCCACTGGGCATCGTGGCCACTGATTTGAAAACAGGCGAGGGTGTGTTGTTTCAGCGCGGCGACATCGGCACGGCGGTGCGTGCTTCAAGCTCTGTGCCTTCTGTGTTTGAGCCCGTGCGAATTGGCAACCGTGAGTTTGTCGATGGTGGCTTGGTCTCGCCCGTGCCTGTGCGCTATGCCCGCCAAATGGGCGCTGAATATGTGTTGGCCATCGACATTTCCAGCCCGCCTGAAATCGGCAAAACCGGCGACATGTTTGACATCTTGATGCAGACCTTCACCATCATGGGCAAAAGCATCAGCTACTTTGAGCTGCGCGAGGCCGACTTGGTGCTGCGGCCCGCCCTCAACGATGTGGGCAGCGCAGATTTCAAATCCCGTCGTCGCGCCATCGAGGCTGGCCGTGCGGCCATGCTGCAAGCCTTGCCCAAGCTCAAGGCGGCTTTGGCAGCGCAATAAACAGCGGACAAAAAAAGGCCCACCTTGCGGCGGGCCCTTGAAGGGATTCCTGCACCCTGAGGTGACGAAGAATCCGAGGAGACAATCGTTGCAAATTAACGCTTTTTAGCAGTCGCGGTCTTGGTGGCTTTGACAGCTGTTTCAGTGGCTGTTTGGATGTGTGACTCGGCCAAGTCAGCGGCTTGTTTCACGGCTTTTTGCACAGATTCCACAGCGTTGTTGCTGGCAGTCACAGCTTGCTTGAAGAAAGCCACGGCTTGCTCTGAGCCAGCAGGTGCGTTTTTCAAGGCAGATTCGATGTAGGTCTGCACAGCGGATTGGCTTTCAGCAGCTTTGCCTTCGAGACCTTTGGTGAATTCAGTGCCAGTGCCTTGGGCGATGTCATAGATGTGACGTGTGTAAGCCACAGACTTTTCAGCCAAAGGCTGCAAGAAGCTGGTTTGCAAAGCAATGAACTCTTGTGCGTCCTTCACGCCCATCACGGCATGTGCGTGCGCAGCGGACTCAGCCAAAGTAGCGCGGCTGGCAGTGAGGTTGAGTTCAACCATTTTTTCAACGCCAGCGAAGGCCTTGGTTGACAGGGCAAACAAGTTGTCCAAGTTGGCTTTGTGGGATGCGGTGATTTGTTCGACGTTCATCATGTGAAAACTCCAGTAGTTAAGTTGGCTTGCAGAAAATGTTGCGGTGCAGCATTGGAGTGGAGTTTAGGGTTATCCCGCAGTTTTACAAGAGGGTTGGCTAGTTTTAGAGCTGATTAGAGGCGAGGTTCTAAAACCGGGGGTTCTTTCATGTGACGAAGGTTTTTGGAAACTGGCCACAATGCAGCCTTGTTTCATGCGGCTCTCGGGGAATATGCGCGCTTTTTATTCGGATCAATTTGTGTTGCCCCTGCCGCCCGGTCATCGGTTTCCCATGGCCAAGTACCGCTTGCTACGCGACAGACTGAGCGCCGAAATACCTGATGTGCACCTCGAAGCAGCGCCCGCTGCCAGCGACGGCGAGCTGGCCTTGGTGCACACGCCCACCTACATCCAAGCGGTGGCACAAGGCACGCTGAGCGAGGTGCAGCAAAAGGAAATCGGTTTTCCTTGGACCCCCGCGATGGTCGAGCGTTCGCGCCGTTCAACTGGCGCCACGGTCATGGCCGCCCGCACCGCCTTGTTTGGGGGCCAGGGCGTGTCGGCCAATTTGGCTGGTGGCACGCACCATGCGTATGCCGACAGGGGCAGCGGTTTTTGTGTGTTCAACGATGCCGCCGTGGCCACGCGCCTCATGCAAGCCGAATGGGGGCGCACACACAAGCAGCCTTTGAATGTGGCCATCGTTGATTTGGACGTCCACCAAGGCAATGGCACTGCGCGCATTTTTGAGCGCGATGCGCAGGTGTTTACCTTGTCTATCCACGGTGCGCGCAATTTTCCTTTTGCCAAAGAAACCAGCGATTTGGACGTCGAGCTGCCAGATGGCTGCAATGACACCACGTATTTAGAAGCGCTGGAACAAGCCTTGGCCGAGTTGGATGACCGCTTTCAGCCTGGCTTGGTGATTTACCTGGCAGGCGCCGACCCGCATGAAGGTGACCGCTTGGGCCGGCTGAGCCTGAGCTTTGACGGCTTAGAGGCCCGCGACCGCCGCGTGTTTGATTGGGCTTGGTCCAAGCGCATCCCTTTGGCGTTCTCGATGGCGGGTGGCTATGGCAAAGAAATGACTGACACAGTTCAGGCACAAGTCAACACTTACCGTGTCGCCTATGCGTACTGGCGACGCTGGCAAAATCTACACAAAGATTCAAACAAACCAATGGAGATTCACCCATGACCGATTCAGCCGCTGTGTCCGCTGTTGACCACGCCATTACTTCACGCATGTCTGCACGCGCCTTCACGCAGCAAGTGGTGTCACGTGAGTTGATCACTGACATTTTGCAGGTGGCCAGTCGCGCACCCTCGGGCACCAACACCCAGCCTTGGAAGGTCTATGTGTTGCAGGGTGCCACACGTGACGTCTTGGTTGACAAAGTGTGCGCCATCCATGATGCCATTCGCGCCAACCCCGAGGTGGCCAAACAATACGAAGAGCAATACGACTACTACCCTGAAAAATGGGTCAGCCCCTACATCGACCGCCGCCGTGAAAACGGCTGGAGCTTGTATGGTTTGTTGGGCATTGGCAAGGGTGACAAAGACCTCATGCATGCACAGCAGCAACGCAACTTCAAGTTTTTTGATGCGCCTGTGGGTTTGATGTTCACCATTGACACCATCTTGGGACGAGGATCCATGTTGGACTACGGCATGTTCATGCAAAACATCATGGTGGCAGCCCGCGCGCGCGGCTTACATACTTGCCCGCAAGCGGCATGGAATGCATTTCACAGCATCATCATGCCTCACATTGGTGCTGCAGAAAATGAGCGCTTGGTCTGTGGCATGGCTTTGGGCTTCGCTGACAACGATGACAAAGTGAACACCTTGCTCACACCGCGTGTGCCAGTGACTGAATTCACCCATTGGGTGGCCTGAGTTTGAAGGCGTGAGCTTGCAATGATCATCACCAGTCTGCTCGACACTGACCTTTACAAATTCACCATGATGCAGGCTGTGCTGCATCAGTTCCCGAGTGCGCAGGTGACTTACAAGTTCAAGTGTCGCAACCCGGGTGTTGAAATGGCACCTTATGTGCAAGAAATTCGTGACGAAATTCGCTCGCTGTGCAGCTTGCAGTTTCAAGACGCTGAGTTGTCATGGCTTCGCAGCTTGCGTTTCATCAAAAGCGACTTTGTCGATTTCTTGGGGTTGTTTCGGCTGAATGAAAAATACATTCAGGTCAGTGCGCTCTCCAATGGTGAGATTGACATCCGTATCCAAGGTCCTTGGTTGCACACCATTCTGTTTGAAATTCCTGTGCTGGCCATCGTGAACGAGGTGTACTTTCGCAACACGCAACAAGTGCCTGATTTCTTGGAAGGCCGCCGCCGGTTGGATCAAAAGATCGAAGCCTTGCACGCCGAGCGTTTGAGTGATTTGAAAATTGCCGACTACGGCACACGTCGTCGCTTTTCCAAAGCCTGGCATGAAGAGCTGCTGCGTGTGCTCATTTCAAGGCTAGGCACTGGCAGCAGCGGGCAGTTGGCGGGCACGAGCAATGCGTTGTTTGCCATGAAGTTGGGTCTGACACCTTTGGGCACCATGGCGCATGAGTATTTGCAGGCCTGCCAAGCTTTGGGGCCACGCCTGCGCGACAGCCAAGTGTTTGGTTTCGAGACTTGGGCGCGTGAATACCGAGGCGACTTGGGTATTGCACTGAGTGATGTCTATGGCATCGAGGCCTTTTTGCGCGACTTTGACATGTACTTTTGCAAGCTCTTTGATGGCGCTCGCCACGACAGTGGTGACCCCTTCACTTGGGGTGAGCGCATGATTGCGCACTACCGCGATAACCGCGTGGACCCCATGACCAAGACGCTGATTTTTTCTGATGGCTTGACGGTGGAAAAAACCATCGCGCTTTACCAGCAGTTTTGTGGTCGCTGTCAATTGGCGTTTGGTATTGGCACCAACTTGACCAACGACTTGGGCTATGAGCCCTTGCAAATCGTCATCAAAATGACGCAGTGCAACGGCCAACCCGTGGCCAAACTCTCAGATACACCCGGCAAGGGGATGTGTGATGACGAGAAGTACTTGGCATATCTGCGTCAGGTTTTTGAAATTGCCCCCAGTGCATAAAAAAATTGGGCTCGTCGCTCACATGTTTCACCTCTGATAGGAACGGCTCTCATGACGACATTGGGTATGCGGTGTACCACCTGGCTGGCTTTGCCAGCATTGCTCACCTTCTCAGGCGGGGCTTGGGCCGCCGATTTTGATGGCGCGCAGCTGTCGGCGATCTGGGGCGTGCCATTCGCGGGCCTCTTGCTGTCCATTGCCTTGATGCCTTTGCTACTGCCTAATTTCTGGCACCACCACTACGGCAAAGTGGCCGCCGCATGGGGCTTGGCTTTCCTGGTGCCTTTCGCTTGGGTGTTTGGTCCTGCAGCCGCTGGGGCCAACACCGTGCATGCCTTGTTTGCCGAATACATCCCCTTCATCATCTTGCTGACGGCTTTGTTCACCGTGTCTGGCGGTATTTATATTCGTGGCAACTTGCATGGGAGCCCTGGGCTGAACACTGCCATTCTGGCGATTGGCGCCGTGCTGGCCAGCTTCATGGGCACGACGGGGGCTTCCATGTTGTTGATTCGTCCTCTGATTCGCGCCAACGACAACCGTCAGCATGTGGCGCATGTGGTGGTGTTCTTCATCTTCATCGTCTCTAACGCTGGCGGCTCCTTGACGCCTCTGGGCGACCCTCCTTTGTTTTTAGGTTTCTTGAAGGGCGTGGACTTTTTCTGGACCTTGAAAACCATCTTCCCTGAGACGCTTTTTTTGGTGGGTAGTTTGTTGGCCATCTTCTTTGCACTGGATTCGTGGTTCTACCACCGCCGAGAAGAGCTGTTGCCACAAGATCCAACACCGGATTCCAAAGCCATTGGCTTTGACGGTGCCATCAACTTTTGGCTGCTGTCCGCTGTTGTTGGCTTGGTGTTGATGAGCGGTTTCTGGAAATCGACGGAGTCTTTCAACATCTACGGCACCGAAGTGGGCCTGCCTGGCGTGCTGCGCGATGTGGGTCTTTTGGCCGTGACCTTCCTGTCGCTCAAAATCACACCCGCCAAAGTCCATGCCGACAACCAGTTTGGTTGGGGACCTATGGCAGAAGTGGCCAAGTTGTTCGCAGGTATTTTCCTCACGATCATTCCAGTCATCGCCATGCTCAAGGCCGGTGTCAACGGCCCATTTGGCGCGGTCGTCCAAGCGGTCACCAAGCCCGACGGCAGCCCCGACGTGATGATGTACTTCTGGATCACGGGTGCTTTGAGTTCTTTCCTCGACAACGCACCCACTTATTTGGTGTTCTTCAACACCGCAGGCGGTGACCCCCAGATGTTGATGACCACCTTGGCCCCGACTTTGGCTGCCATCTCGGCAGGGGCTGTGTTCATGGGAGCCAACAGCTACATTGGCAATGCGCCCAACCTGATGGTCAAAGCCATTGCCGAAGACCGTGGTGTCAAAATGCCCAGCTTCTTTGGTTATATGTTGTGGTCGGGCGCTGTCTTGATTCCTTTGTTCGTTGTCATGAGTTTTATATGGTTCAAATAATGTCTAAACCTTCCATTTTGGTGGCCCGCGCCATCTTTCCTGAAGTTCTGCAGTCTTTGTCGCAGGTGTTTGAAGTCGAGAGTAACCAAGCCGATGAGGTTTGGTCTGCCTCAGAGTTGACCCGACGCATGCAGGGCAAAGTGGGTGCTTTGACCACTGGCAGCGATCGCATCGACGCGGCGCTCTTGCAGGCCAACCCTCAGCTGAAAATTGTGGCCAACATGGCCGTGGGTTACAACAACTTTGATTTGCCCGCCATGACCGCTGCAGGCGTGGTGGCCAGCAACACGCCCGATGTGCTGACCGAGACCACCGCCGACTTTGGCTTTGCCTTGCTCATGGCCACGGCCCGCCGCGTGACCGAGAGCGAGCATTACCTGCGTGCCGGTTTGTGGACCAAGTGGAGCTACGACATGTTTGCCGGGGCCGAGGTTCATGGCTCAACGATTGGCATCCTTGGCATGGGCCGGATCGGTCAGGGCATTGCCCGCAGGGCCGCGCATGGCTTTGGCATGCATGTGATCTACCACAACCGCTCGCGTCTCAGCGCAGAGATGGAAGCCGATTGCAAGGCTCGCTATGTGAGCAAGGCAGAGTTACTCAACACCGCCGACCATGTGATGCTGGTCATGCCTTACAGCGCCGAGTCTCACCACACCATTGGTGCTGCTGAGCTGGCTCAGATGAAGCCTACCGCCACGCTTGTCAACATCGCACGCGGTGGCATTGTGGATGACGCTGCCTTGGCCTTGGCCCTGCGTGAAAAACGAATTGCAGCGGCGGGTCTGGACGTGTTCGAAGACGAGCCCAAGGTTCACCCCGATTTACTGACCGTCCCCAATGTGGTGCTCACGCCGCATATTGCCAGTTCCTCCATTCCCACGCGTTTGGCCATGGCCAATTTGGCGGCGGATAACCTCATCAGCTTTTTCACCAAGGGCAAATCCTTGACGCCTTTGAACACGATCGCGCAGTGATGGAGGCTTGGATCCCAGTTGGCCTTGGCGTTGCCAATGCCTTGCTGTTGCTGCTGCTTTTGCTGCTGTTTTTGCGCCGCTCTGGCGGCAGCAACGCAGCTGCCGCTTTGGCAGTGCAGCAGAGCTTGCAAAGCTTGCACGAAAAGTTGGAGCGCATCGAGCGCGAGCTGCGCACAGAAATTACCGAGTCATCACGCGGTGGCCGCCAAGAGCTGACTCAAAACCTCGCGGTATTTCAACAAAGTCAAGTGCAGCAACTCACGCTCATGCAAAAAAGTATTGGCGACACGCTGAACCAACAGCTGCAGCAACTGCAAAAAAGCAATGCCGATAAGTTGGACGAAATGCGCCGAACGGTCGACGAGAAACTGCAAACCACGCTGGAAAAACGTTTGTCTGAAAGCTTCAAACAAGTGGCCGAGCGACTGGAGCAAGTGCACAACGGCCTTGGCCAAATGCAAAAGCTCGCCGATGGCGTGGGCAGCTTGCAGCGCGTGCTGACCAACGTCAAAACACGCGGCATGTTTGGCGAGGTGCAGCTTGAAGCCTTGTTGGAACAAGTGCTGACGATTGAGCAATACGCCAAGCAAGTCGAAACTAAGCCGCGCAGCAACCAACGCGTGGACTTTGCCATTCGCTTTCCTGGTCGTGGCGGTGCCGACGGCGAGCCTGTGTGGCTTCCGATCGATGCCAAGTTTCCTCGCGAAGACTATGAACGTTTGCTCGATGCCCAAGACCGCGCCGATGGCGTGGCCGCTGAACTGTCAGCCAAAGCGCTGGAAGTACGGATTCGTACCGAAGCCAAAAGCATTGCCGAGAGCTACTTGGCGCCGCCGCACACCACCGACTTTGCGATTTTGTTTTTGCCCACCGAAGGCCTGTATGCCGAGGTGTTGCGCCGCCCTGGCTTGATGGACAGTTTGCAGCGCGATTACCGTGTCACGCTGGCTGGCCCCACCACGCTGCTGGCCATGCTCAACAGCTTGCACATGGGCTTTCGCACGCTGGCGCTGGAGCAGCAAGCCTCTGAGGTGTGGAAGGTGTTGGGTGCTGTGAAAACTGAGTTTGAGCGCTACGGTGATTGGGTGGAAAAGGTGCGCGAGCAAGTGCAAAAAGCAGCGGACACTTTGGACCGCGCCGACACACGCAGCCGCCAAATGCGCCGAGCCTTGAAAAACGTCGAGGCCTTGCCCGATACCGAAGCGCAAGCCCTGTTGCCGAAGTTTGATGAGGCCTTGGACGACTCGGACACCCAGGTTTGAAGCGCGAACTCACCAAGTTGATTGCGGGCCAAGTGTTTTTACACGCCTGCATGGCAGGTATGCGCATGGCTGCGCCTTTGATGGCTTTGCGCAGTGGCCAGAGCGAGGCTGCGGTGGGCTTTTTGCTGGCCATGTTTGCCTTGACCCAAGTGTTCTTGGCCTTGCCCGCTGGGCGCTATGCTGACCTCCACGGGTTGAAACGCCCTGTTTTTTGGAGCATCGGCATGGGGGTCATTGGCGCAGGTGCTGCGGCGGTTTGGCCAATCTTTCCTGTGCTTTGCTTCAGTGGTTTGATGACTGGTGGTGCCTCGGGGATTGCCATCATCGCCCTCCAACGTCATGTTGGCCGGGCTGCGCAAGGTTTGGCGCAAATGAAGCAAGCTTTCAGTTGGTTGTCGATCGCACCTGCATTTTCCAACTTCATTGGGCCATTCATGGCGGGCTTATTGATTGACCATGCTGGTTTTCAGTGGGCGTTTGCTGCCATGGCGTTGCTGCCGGTGGTGGCTTGGGTCTGTATTCGCCAAGCTCAGGAGCTGGCCAAGGTGGTCAAGCCCGATGGTCATGAAAACAACAGTGCGTGGGATTTGTTGAACGAACCCATGTTTCGCCGCTTGTTGATGGTCAATTGGTTTTTGTCGGCGTGTTGGGATGTGCACACCTTTGTCGTGCCCATTTTGGGTCATGAGCGGGGCCTCAGTGCCTCGGCCATTGGTTCGATCTTGGGTGTGTTTGCGTTGGCCGCAGCGTTCATTCGTTTGGTCATGCCATTCATTGCCGCGCGTTTGCAAGAGTGGAAGGTGGTCACAAGTGCGATGCTCATCACCTCGTTTATGTTGGCGGTCTATCCGCTCACCGACACGGCTTGGTTGATGGGTGTTTGCTCGGTGTTGGTGGGCTTGTCGCTGGGAATTGTTCAGCCCATGATCATGAGCACCTTGCACCAAATCACGCCAGAGCATCGGCATGGCGAAGCACTAGGTCTGCGCTTGATGGGCATCAACGCCTCCAGCGTGCTGATGCCCATGGTGTTTGGTGCAGCGGGCACCGTCATTGGCATCAGTGGGGTGTTTTGGTGTGTGTCGGCGGTGGTGGGCTTGGGCTCACGCAGCGCGTATTTGCTCAGAGTTCAGCAAAAGCACGAGTAAGGTCCTCAGCGTCTTTCACAAAGTCGATGTCGCTCAATGTTGGAAAGCCATGCACGCGCCCATGAAAAAAGGCCTCCGCAGAGGCCTTGATTGGCTCAAGCTAAAAAAGCTTAGACGCGCTTGCGGTATTCGCCCGTGCGTGTGTCGACTTCAACTTTGTCGCCTTGCGCCACGAACAAAGGCACAGCCACTTCAAAACCTGTAGCGATTTTGGCGGGCTTCAACACTTTGCCTGAGGTGTCGCCTTTGACGGCTGGCTCAGTCCAAGTGATTTCGCGCACCACGTTGGTGGGCAATTCCACTGAAATAGCTTTCTCGTCGTAGAACACCACTTCGAGTTCCATGCCGTCCTCGAGGTAGTTCAGGGCGTCGCCCATGTTACTGGCTTCGACTTCGTATTGGTTGAAGTCGGCGTCCATGCACACATACATGGGGTCAGCAAAGTAAGAGTAAGTGCAGTCTTTCTTGTCCAAGATGACTTGGTCCATCTTGTCGTCGGCCTTGAACACGACTTCGGTACCGAAGTTGGCGATCAAGCTTTTCAATTTCATGCGAACGGTGGAAGAGCCACGGCCACCACGTTGGTATTCGGTGCGCAGGACAACCATAGGGTCTTTGCCGTGCATGATGACGTTGCCAACGCGGATTTCTTGAGCGGTTTTCATAGTGTGAGGTTTTCTTAGAGGGGGGTGGCCCATGCAGCTCAAGCTGCGACGGGGTTCGCAAAGCCGCTTATTTTAGCGTTTTTGGATCACGAATCTGAGCAACTGGGTGGTGAGGTCGGTTTGGGCAAGCAATCGTTGCTGGGTTTGGCGGCTCCAATCCCGCCAGCGCCCCAGCGTGGCTTGGGATAGCACGGGGAGTGGCGCTGCTTCGAGATCATTCCAAACTGCATGAAATTGTATTAAATCGGCTGGCATGTCTAGGGCCGTTTCCAAGGCGTGCAGCTTGTCGTGGTGGGCCAAGTCGTCTTGCGGGTAGATGTGCCACCCAAAGGGCTGCCCAGCCCACAGGGCGCGAACCAGAGAATCTTCGCCGCGTACCAAGTTGACATCACAGGCCCACAACAAGTGGTCAAACTCGGTTTGGCTGAAGTAGGGGAGTGGGCTGATGTGCAACTGGCCTGAGCCGCAGCTGGGCATGCGCAGTGCTTGTGTGGCTGCTGCCACAGCTGCGCTGGGGCGACCTTGGGCCACCAGCAGGCGGGTGGGCGCGTCGGCTTGGCTGAGTTGCTTTAGCAAATCGGGCAAGGCTGCGGGTTCGTAGCAAAACAGGCTGACGAGGCGCTCGTTGTGCGTGATGGGTTTGTCGATTGGCAGCATGCTGAGCCATGCGCGACGGTCAAACTTACATTGCCGCGTTTGGCTTGCGTTCACGAGGCTGGCTGATATGCCATCAGGTGCGGCCGTTTGAGCTTCAAACAAATCTGGCTCGCGCAACAAACCGCCCGTGTCAGGTGTGAAGCCAGGAAAGAAAAACCATTTGGTTTCGCCTTTTGCTGGGCCGCTCATCACGGGAGAGGCTAAGCCGTGCGAGCGGGCCACATAAGCTTCGGCACTGAGGTATTCGAGGTTGACCCACACGGGTTTGGTTTGAGCCAACAAGGTTTGAAATGCCTCGGGCAGTTCGCAGCCGAACGCTTCAATGACCACGTCACCTACTTTGAATGTGGCGTCTGAAACTAAGTCTTGCAGGGCTCTCGCATGGGGCCAGGCATGAACGGTGACGCCAGCGCAACCGTGTGGGGCCATCCACGCCAAGGCGGAGGGATCGTCCACCCACAAGCGCAGGACTTGGCCGCGTTGCGCAAGGTCGGCACACAACCGCCAGCACACGCCGAGGTCGCCATGGTTGTCGATGACGCGACAAAAAATGTCCCAACGCAGGCTGGGTAATGAATGGGTGTCTGATTTCACGCCTCAGATTGTCCACAATACAGATATGTCTAAATCTTCCTCAGACGCTGCGCCAGAAAACACTGCGCCGCGTCACCCACCCGAGCTGTTAGAGCTGGTGGCCAGCTTGCCCGCCTTGCCCGGCGTGTACCGCTACTTTGATGCACAAGAGCAAGTGTTGTATGTGGGCAAGGCCAACAGCTTGAAAAAGCGGGTGTCCAGCTATTTCCAAAAAGACCACGGCGGTTCGCGCATTGGCCACATGGTGACCAAGATCGTTCGCATGGAAACCACGGTGGTGCGTTCTGAGGCCGAGGCGCTGCTGCTGGAAAACAACCTCATCAAAACGCTCAAGCCCAAGTACAACATCTTGTTCCGTGACGACAAGAGCTACCCGTATTTGAAGATGACGCGTGGCTTGCCAGTGAAGAAAAGTGACGCTGCCAAGCTGGCCGGATCGCCAGTTGCCTTGGCCCATCCCAGCCCGGCCACCCCCCTGAGCGTGAACCCACTGCAAGTGCCCCGCGTGGTTTACTACCGAGGCGCGGTGGACAAACGCCACGATTACTTTGGCCCCTACCCCAGCGTGTGGGCGGTGCGCGAAGCCATTCAGCTGTTGCAAAAAGTGTTTCGCTTGCGCACCTGCGAAGACACGGTGTTCAACAACCGCACGCGTCCCTGTTTGTTGTATCAAATCAAGCGATGTTCTGGGCCGTGCGTGGGCCTGATCTCTGTGCCCGATTACCAGCGTGATGTGGACAGCGCCATGCGACTGTTGCGCGGTGAAACGCAAGAGGTGATGTCCAGCGTGGAAGCCCGCATGATGGCGCACGCTGAGAAGCTCGAGTTTGAGCAAGCTGCCGAGCTGCGCAACCAAATGAGCGCGCTTTCCAAAGTGCTGCACCAGCAAGCGGTGGACACGGTGGGCGACCAAGACGTGGACATCCTCGCCGTCAAAGTGCAAGGTGGCAAAGCCTGCGTCAACTTGGCCATGGTGCGGGGTGGCCGCCATTTGGGCGATCGACCTTATTTTCCCGTGCATGTGGACGATGCTGAACCTGCGGAAGTGCTGGACGCGTTTTTGAGTCAGCACTACTTGGACGTGCCCGTGCCGCCCGCACTCATCACCAGCCATGCAGTGGACAAAGAACTGCTGCAAGCCTTGATCGACCAAACGGGCGTGAAGATCACCGCGGTGCACAACCCGCGCGAGCAACGCCGCGTGTGGTTAGAAATGGCACAGCAAAATGCCGACATTCAGCTCGCCCGCTTGTTGGCTGAAGAAGGATCACAACAAGCGCGCACCCGTGCCTTGGTCGATGCACTTGATTTAGCGCCTGAAGATTTAGAGCAGTTCCGCGTGGAATGCTTTGACATTTCTCACACCTCGGGAGAGTCGACGCAGGCGTCGTGCGTGGTGTTTCATCACCACAAAATGCAAAGCGCGGAATACCGCCGCTACAACATTGAAGGCATCACCGGTGGCGACGACTACGCCGCCATGCGCCAAGTGCTGGTGCGTCGTTACAGCAAGTTGGCCGAGGCCGTGCGTGCAGGCGAGGGCAAGCTGCCCGATCTCGTGCTGATTGACGGCGGCAAAGGCCAAGTGAGCATGGCGCGTGAGGTGTTTGAGTCGCTTGGGCTCGACCTGTCGCGCATCGTGGGCGTGGAAAAAGGCGAGGGCCGCAAAGTGGGCCTGGAAGAGCTGGTGTTTGCCGATGGCCGTGAGAAGGTGTATTTGGGCCGCGATTCAGCCGCATTGATGCTGGTGGCGCAAATTCGTGACGAAGCACACCGCTTTGCCATCACCGGCATGCGTGCCGCACGCGCCAAAGTGCGTGTGGGGGGCAGCAAGCTCGAAGAAATTCCAGGTGTGGGGCCCAAGAAACGCGCCAAGTTGCTGCAGCGCTTTGGCGGTGCACGCGGCGTGGGCGATGCCAGCGTGGCCGACCTGTGCACGGTGGAAGGCATTTCGGAAGAGTTGGCGCAAACGATTTACAACGCCTTGCGTTAAGGCTGGCGTTTGTGGCGTGCTGGACAGTGACACGCCTTCAGCCGCACCTCTGCAAACCCCCACAGGTTCAGGCTTTGACGACTTCCAGCAAACGGTCTAAGCCACCGTTGTGGATGGCCACCATCGCCTGCTCGCGCACCTTGGGTTTGGCGTGGTACGCCACCGACAAGCCTGCCTCGCCCATCATCAGCAAATCGTTTGCGCCGTCGCCCATGGCAATGGCTTGTTTGGGGCTGATGCCCATTTGCGTGCAGATGTGCAGCAGCATCTTGCGCTTTTCTGCGCCGTCGCAAATATCACCCCAGTCTTGCGTGACCACATCGCCCGTGAGGTGACCGTTGTCAATCGCCAGCACATTGCTGCGGGCGTAGTCGATGTTCAGCATCTCGCACACGCGGTCGGCAAAGAAGGTAAAGCCGCCACTGACCAGCAACACTTTCATGCCGTGGGCTTTGCAGGTGTCCACCAATGTTTTGGCGCCGGGGTTCAAACGCAGACGTTGTTCAAACACCTCGTGCAAGGCCGCTTCGGGCACGCCTTTGAGCAGCGCCACGCGGCGGCGCAAGCTGTCTTTGAAATCGGTGATCTCACCGCGCATCGCCGCCTCGGTGATGGCCGCCACCTCGGCCTTGCGGCCTGCGGCATCCGCGATCTCGTCGATACATTCGATGTTGATGAGCGTCGAGTCCATGTCAAACGCGATGAGTTTGAAGTCTTGGAGTCTCAGGGGGGCGGTGAAGCCTTGGATGGCAAGGCCGGGGGCGAATTCGGTGGCAGAAGTCATTTAAAAATCGTGTAAGTCTTGGGTTATGACTGGGTCTCAGCGGCCTTGGCGGCTGGTGTTTTGGGGGTGCCCAACGAGCGCAACACATCGCGCACCATTTGCGCACGGGCTTGGGGCTCAGGCAGTTCGCGCTCGATGCGCAAACGGTCGTTGCCTGCCAGTTTGATGTGCTTGTTTTTTTGCACCAGCTCGATGATGCGCATGGCGTCAAATGGTGGGTTGGGCTTGAAGCTGATGTGGGTCACGCCGGGCGCGGCATCCACTTTGGTCACGCCATAGCTGCGGGCTTGCACGCGCAGGCGATGCACGTCGATCAAGGTTTGCGCTTGGGCGGGCAGTTTGCCAAAGCGGTCCACGATTTCTTCCAGCAGCGCGTCAATTTGGTCGCCCGTTTTGGCAGTGGCCAATTTTTTGTATAACGACAAACGCAGGTGCACATCGCCGCAGTAGTCGTCGGGCAGCAGTGCGGGGGCGTGCAGGTTAATTTCTGTGGTGGCACTCAAGGGGCTGAGCAAGTCTGGCTCTTCGCCGTTCTTCAATGCACGCACAGCCTCAGACAACATGTCGTTGTAGAGCTGAAAGCCCACTTCGAGCATGTTGCCGCTTTGGTTTTCGCCCAGCACTTCGCCCGCACCACGAATTTCAAGGTCGTGCATGGCGAGATAGAAGCCTGACCCGAGTTCTTCCATTTGCTGAATCGCATCCAAGCGTTGTGAGGCTTGCTTGGTGAGGCCCTGTGTGTCGGGCACCATGAGGTAGGCGTAGGCTTGGTGGTGACTGCGGCCCACGCGGCCGCGCAGCTGGTGCAGCTGGGCCAAACCAAACTTGTCGGCGCGGCTCATGATGATGGTGTTGGCACTCGGCACATCAATGCCGGTCTCGATGATGGTGGAGCACAGCAGCATGTTGTAGCGCTGGGCCACAAAGTCGCGCATGACGCGCTCGAGTTCTCGCTCAGGCATTTGGCCGTGGGCCACTGCAATGCGGGCTTCAGGCAGCAGCGCTTCCAGCTGTGCGCGGCGGTTTTCAATGGTGGCCACATCGTTGTGCAAGAAATAGCACTGGCCGCCGCGCTTGAGTTCACGCAGCACAGCTTCACGAATCACCCCATTGCCTTCATTGCGCACAAAGGTTTTGATGGCCAAACGGCGTTGGGGCGCCGTGGCAATCACGCTCAAATCACGCAGGCCTTCCAGCGCCATGCCGAGCGTGCGCGGAATGGGCGTGGCAGTGAGCGTGAGCACATCCACCTCGGCGCGCATGGCTTTCATGGCTTCTTTGTGGCGCACGCCAAAGCGATGCTCTTCGTCGATGATGAGCAGACCTAGGTCTTTGAACTTGACCGACTCGCTGAGCAACTTGTGCGTGCCCACCACGATGTCCACTTGGCCTTGCGCCAAACCCTTGGCGGCGGCGGTGATTTCTTTGGCTGAGCGAAAGCGGCTCATCTCGGCAATCTTGATGGGCCACTTGCTGAAGCGGTCGGTGAGCGTTTGGAAATGTTGCTCTGCCAGCAAGGTGGTGGGGGCCAAGAGCGCCACTTGTTTGCCGCCGGTCACGGCCACAAACGCAGCGCGCAGGGCCACCTCGGTTTTGCCAAAGCCCACATCGCCACATACCAAACGGTCCATGGGGCGTGGGCTGATCATGTCTTGCATGACGGCGTGGATGGCGGCGCGTTGGTCGGCGGTTTCTTCAAAACCAAAGTCGTTGGCAAAGGTTTCGTAGTCTTGTGGTGAGTAGCGGAAAGGGTGGCCTTGGCGCGCGGCGCGGCGGGCGTAGATGTTCAGCAGTTCGGCAGCGGCATCGCGCACTTGTTCGGCAGCGCGGCGTTTGGCTTTGTCCCACTGGGCGGAGCCGAGTTTGTGCAGCGGTGCTTCGTCGGCGCTCACGCCGGTGTAGCGGCCAATCAAATGCAGCTGGCTGACGGGCACATAGAGCACGGCGTTGTCGGCGTATTCGAGGTGCAAAAACTCTTGAAGCGCGGGTGAACCATCGGCGTTTTTTTCGCCCAAGTCCATGTTGATCAGGCCACGGTAGCGGCCAATGCCGTGGGCGTTGTGCACCACGGGATCGCCGAGGTTGAGCTCGGACAAGTCTTTGATGAGGGCTTCGACATCGCTGACTTGCTCTTGTTTCTTTCGGCGGCGTGTGGTTGCACCCACAGCAAAAAGTTCAGTCTCGGTGATGAGGTCTAAACCCGCCTCGGTCCAGCTAAAGCCCACTTGCAGTGCGGCGGTGGCAATGCCAATTTTTTCGGTGCTACTTTCAAACTCAGCCAAGGAATCAAACGCGGGCGGGCTGACGTTGGACGAGCGCAAGAAGTCGAGCAGGCTTTCGCGACGGCCGTCGCTTTCGGCCAAGATGAGCAAGCGGTTGACTGTTTGACCAGCGTGCGATATCAGCTTTTGCAATGGGTCTGCCGCACCGCGTGCCACGGTGAGGTCGGGCAGGGTTTGGGCAAACGCGTTGTCGACAACGTCGGTCACAGGCGGGCGCAGCGCAAATTGCGCGTAGCTGTTGGCCGACGCGTAAAACTGTTCGGCGCTTAAAAACAAGTTGGCGGGCGGCAGCGCGGGGCGCTCGGGGTCGCCTTGCACCAAACGATAGCGGTCTTGCGTGTCTTGCCAAAAGCGCTGGAAAACGGGCTCTAGGTCGCCGTGCAACACGACCGTGGCTGACGTGCCGAGGTAGTCAAACACTGTGGCAGTTTGTTCGAAGAACAAGGGTAGGTAGTACTCAATACCAGCCGTGGCCACGCCGTTGCCAATGTCTTTGTAGATGCGGCTTTTGGTCGGGTCGCCATCGAGCATTTCGCGCCAACGGTGACGAAACAGCGCACGGGCTGCATCATCCATCGGGAACTCACGGCCGGGCAACAAGCGCACTTCAGGCACAGGGTAGAGGCTGCGCTGGCTGTCGGGATCGAAGGTTCGGATGGAGTCGATTTCGTTGTCAAACAAATCCACGCGGTAGGGCACCAGAGAGCCCATGGGGAAGAGGTCAATCAAGCCGCCGCGCACGGCGTATTCGCCGGGGCTGACCACTTGCGTCACATGTGTGTAGCCAGCCAGCGTGAGCTGAGATTTGAGCTTGGCTTCATCCAGCGCTTGCTTGACCTTGAAATGAAAGGTGTAGCCCGCCAAGAAGGCAGGCGGGGCCAACCGGTACAGCGCTGTGGTGGCAGGAATCAGCACCACATCGGCATCGCCCTGCGAGATGCGCCACAAAGTGGCCAAGCGTTCGCTAATCAGATCTTGGTGAGGCGAGAAGCTGTCGTAGGGCAGCGTTTCCCAGTCGGGGAAGAGCACGCAGCGCAAGTCGGGTGCGAAAAACGCCATTTCGTCTTGCAGGCGTTGGGCATCCACCGCATCGGCGGTGACGATGGCGACACGTTGTTGTTTGGCTTTTTCGCGCGAGCCCAGCTGTGCGAGCAGCAATGCGTCCGCAGAACCGGCAGGGCGGGGCATGGCAAATCGTTTGCCGGGACTCAAAGAGGGCAGGTGCATTGGCGTAATTCTAGAATGGGGGCAAGGCTTTCTTCTCAATGAAGCCCAAACCTATTCAATGTCCTTACACACCACTGCACCACCTCGTTTCTTTGTCGTCATTCCCTGCGCGGGGTTTGGCAGCCGAGCGGGCACGGCCATGCCAAAGCAATACCAGCCCATCGCAGGCTTGCCCATGGTGGTTCACACGCTCAAAGCCATTGCGGGCGTTGCGCGTATTGCCCAGGGCGTTTTGGTGTTGGCCCCTGAAGACGCACACATGGACAGTGTGCTGATGGCGCACCCGCAGCCATTGTTTGCGGCCGTTCGCACCGGTGGCGCGACACGCGCTGAGAGTGTGCTGGCTGGTTTGCGTGAACTGGTGAAGCAGGGCGGACACGACAACGATTGGGTGTTGGTGCACGACGCCGCGCGTTGTTTGGTGACGTCCGAGCAAATCAACGCCTTGATTGACGCTTGCCAAGACGATGCGGTGGGCGGCTTGCTGGCTCATAAATTGGCCGACACCTTGAAGGCGGAGGTGAATGGCCGAGCTGCCATGACGGTGGACCGTGCCGACAAGTGGTTGGCACAAACCCCGCAAATGTTTCGCTTAGGCGTTTTGTTGGACGCGTTAGAGCACTCAGGCCCAGCGGTGACGGATGAAGGCAGTGCCATGGAGGCGATTGGCTTGACCCCGCTGCTCGTGCCCGGCAACGCGCAAAACTTCAAGGTGACCTACCCCGAAGACTTTGCCTTGGCAGCAGCCATTTTGAATTCGCGTCATTGACGCATTGATCGATGGAAAGAACACGCAATGATCGAACCCACATTTCGAATTGGTGAAGGCTGGGATGTGCACGCCTTGGTAGAGGGGCGCCCGCTCATATTGGGTGGTGTGCGCATTGAGCACACGCACGGCTTGCTCGGCCATTCAGACGCAGACGTGTTGCTGCATGCGATCACCGATGCTTTGCTGGGTGCTGCTGCTTTGGGTGATATCGGCAGGCACTTTTCAGACACAGACGCTGCCTACAAAGGCGCAGATTCTTGGGTGTTGCTGCAAAAGACAGCCGCGATGGTGCGCGCTGCAGGTTTTCAGATTGGCAACATCGACAGCACCATCGTTGCGCAAGCGCCTAAGCTGGCAGCCCACATGCCTGCCATGTGCCAACGCATTGCGCAGGCGTTGGACGTAGACGTGTCGCGGGTGAATGTGAAGGCGAAGACGGCCGAAAAAATTGGCCCTGTGGGACAGGGCCTCAGCATGGAGGCTCGCGCTGTAGCCCTGATTTATTGATGGTCTGAAGCTTTAGGGCTTAAGGCCGCTAAACCTTCTACCACCTCGCGAACCACGCGGCGGTGCTCGGGTTCCAAGGCGAAGTAGCGAGAAATCAACTGTTGGTCAACCAAGTTGATGCGTTCATCTGCTAGGGCCTCATCTGCAGGGCGGGGTGGCGGTGTGCCAAACAGCAGGCCTTCAGGTGAAATTTTGAGCCACTTGGACAAGACGAGCAGTTTGTCTTGCTTGGGGATGGACACGCCCATGAGCCAATTGCGCGCGGCGTGGGAAGATATTCCATCGCCCCAATATCGCAAGTTGAACTCGTTCGCGACCACGGTTGCAGAGACTCGAATGCCCGCGTCTTTGAGAGCGGCTCGAAAACGGTCTGCAAATTTAATGGTTTCTTTTGGGTAGGCTTGTTTCATGCCTTGAAGGTAAAAGAGATTTGACTCGATGTTTTAATTATAAGTAAAAAATTATTACATTTAATTTAAAAGTATCACTTATTGAGTCAAATCTCCCCGTAATTTACTGTGCCGCCCAGCCTCCGTCCATATTCCAAGCCACGCCACGCACGTTGTTTCCTGCCTTGGAGCAGAAAAACACAGCCAACTCGCCCAATTCTTCGGGTGTGGTGAACTGGATTGACGGTTCTTTTTCACCCAAGAGCAGCTTGATGGCTTCGTCGTTAGAGATGTGCAGGGCCGCGGCTTTGGCATCCACTTGTTTTTGAACCAGCGGCGTCAGGACCCAGCCCGGGCAAATCGCGTTGCAAGTCACACCCGTGGTGGCGTTTTCAAGTGCAGTGACCTTGGTCAAGCCCACGATGCCGTGTTTGGCTGCCACATACGCTGACTTTTGGGCTGACCCCACCAAACCATGCACCGAGGCCACATTGATGATGCGGCCCCAGTTTTGTTTTTGCATGTAAGGCAAGGCCAAGCGCGAAGTATGAAACGCGCTGGTGAGGTTGATGGCGATGATGGCGTCCCAGCGCTCGACCGGAAAGTCTTCAATCGAGGCCACATGTTGAATCCCTGCGTTGTTCACCAATATGTCTACGCCACCGAATGTGTCGTTGGCAAACTGCATCATCGCTTCAATGTCAGCCGCTCGGCTCATGTCCGCGCCGTGAAAGGCTACTTTGACGCCCAATGCGGCCACTTCGGCCTTGGGACCTTCTGCGTCTCCAAAGCCGTTGAGGATGATGTTGGCACCTTGGCGAGCCAATGATTGGGCGATGCCCAGACCAATGCCGCTGGTTGAGCCTGTGACCAAAGCTGTTTTACCGATGAGTGTGCGTTCAGACATTTTCAAAACTCCATGCATTACGATGAGAAACCTATAGACATTATGCGGTTCAGCGCCATACATGAAACATAACGGACACACGCAGTTGGGCTCAATTTTGAGCGACTCGTTGCAAGACTTGCCTGAGCAGCCAGAAACAGTGGTGCGGGCGCGTGCCTTCGCTCAGCCTTTGCTGATAGACGCAACGCTGGAATCGGGCGAGGATTCGTTGACACATGCCGATGCGGTCACAGCCATCTTGCGTCAAATCGGCGGCTCTGAAGCCATGCAAGCAGCGTGTTACTTGGTCTATGCCGCCGAGCATTTGCAAAAGCCAGAGGAAGTGATTGCCAAAGCATTCGGTGCGAGCTTTGCCGAGCTGGCCTTAGAGACCGTGCGTTTGATTCGCGTGCAGCGCCAAGCGCGTGCAGTGGCTGCGCAATCGAACATCCTGACGTTGCAAACCGAGAACGTGCGCAAGATGCTGTTGGCGTTTTCGCGCGACCTGCGCGTGGTGATGCTGCGCTTGGCCTCACGCATGCAAACTTTGCGTTACTACGCCGACAGCAAACAAGCTGTGCCGCAGACTTTGGCCTACGAGTCGTTGCATGTGTTCGCACCGTTAGCGAACCGTTTGGGCATTTGGCAAATCAAATGGGAGATGGAAGACTTGTCGTTCCGTTTCCTGGAACCGGAAACCTACCGAGAAATTGCCTCGCTGCTGCACGAAAAACGTACAGAGCGCGAGAACTACATGGTGCAGTTGCGCGAAAACCTAGCAGCAGATTTGAAAGCCCAAGGCATCGCCGCGCAGGTCGCTGGGCGGCCCAAACATATCTACAGCATCGTCAAAAAAATGCGAGGCAAGTCATTGGACTTCTCGCATGTGTTTGACGTGCGAGCTTTGCGCGTGGTTGTGCCAACGGTGCCCGATTGCTACGCCACTTTGAGCTTGGTGCATACCCAGTTTGCGCCCATCGATTCTGAGTTTGACGACTACATTGCCAAGCCAAAATCCAATGGCTACCAATCGTTACACACGGTGGTGCGTGATGCCCAACAGCGGCCCATTGAAATTCAAATACGCACGCAAGCCATGCATGCCCATGCCGAGGATGGCGTCGCCGCACATTGGGCCTACAAAGAGGCGGGTACCAAAGGCTATGCCGGCGTCAGTGCCTCTGGCGACTACGACGCCAAAATTGCGGTGTTGCGTCAGCTCTTGGCTTGGGAACGCGAATTGTCAGCCGGTGCACAAAGCCAAGCCACCACCGATGCACTGAGTGACCGCATCTATGTCTTGACGCCAGATGCTGCGGTGGTCGAGTTGCCCCAAGGTGCCACGCCGATTGACTTTGCCTACACCTTGCACACCAACCTTGGTCACCGTTGCCGTGGTGCTCGAGTGGATGGGGCGTTGGTGCCTCTCAACACGCAGCTGAAAAACGGCCAGACGGTGGAGGTGACCGCCATCAGAGAAGGCGGCCCCTCGCGCGATTGGCTCAACCCGGAGTTGGGTTTTTTAGCCAGCTCGCGGGCGCGCTCTAAAGTGCGCGCGTGGTTCAACGCGCAGGCCATGCAAGAAACAGCAGCCAAGGGGCGTGAAGCGGTTGAAAAATTGTTGCAGCGCGAAGGCAAGACCGCGATGAAGCTGGATGATTTGGCGTCCCAGCTTGGCTTCAAGTCTGCCGAGGCTTTGTTTGAACTCGTGGGCAAAGACGAGTTTTCTTTGCGCAATATCGAAACATTGTTGAACCCGCCTGCCACGGACTTGGATGCAGATCACTATGTGCGTCTGAAAAAGGCCAAACCAAGTGACAAAGCCTCCCAAAGTGGTGTGTTGGTGGTGGGCATTGATTCCTTGCTCACGCAACTCAGCAAGTGTTGCAAGCCAGCGCCGCCCGATGACATTCGTGGCTTTGTGACCCGCGGCAAAGGTGTCAGCATTCACCGTGCTGATTGCGGCAACTTCCGCCAAATGGCCATTCGCAGCATCGACCGTGTGATTGAAGTGGCTTGGGGGCAGTCCGCGTCGGCACAAGCGTTGGTGTACCCGGTGGATGTGAACATCGAGGCCTTGGACCGCCAGGGCTTGTTACGCGACATCTCAGAAGTGTTTGCCAAAGACAAGATGAACGTGATTGGCGTGCAAACGCAGTCCGTGAAAGACCTGGCGTGGATGACCTTCACCGTGGAAGTGGGCGATTCGCGACGATTGCAAAAAGTCTTGGGTTTGGTGAAGGAAGTTCGGGGCGTGCGCACCGCAAAACGCCGTTGAAGTCTGCTACACTCTTGGCTTCGAACAATGTAGGCGCGTAGCTCAGTTGGTTAGAGCACCACCTTGACATGGTGGGGGTCGTTGGTTCGATTCCAATCGCGCCTACCATATTGTTCCCCGTCAAGCCCGGCACTGTTTGAACAGTTCTGGGCTTTTCTCTTTCAACGGGAGCTGACTTCGATGAGCAGCAAAAAATCAAACACTTCAGATGACACGCAAGATCGCGTGATCAAGAAGTACCCCAATCGCCGCTTGTATGACACTGCCTCATCCAGCTACGTGGCTTTGGCTGATATCAAGCAACTGGTCATGCACAACACCCCGTTTCGGGTGGTCGATGCCAAATCGGGTGAAGACTTGACGCGAAGCATCTTGTTGCAAATCATCTTAGAGCACGAGTCGGAAGGCACACCCATTTTGACGGAACAGGTTTTGGCTAACATCATTCGCTTTTATGGGCATTCGATGCAAGGCTTCATGGGTTCTTACCTTGAAAAGAATGTGCAAACGTTCATGGACAACGTGCCTCAGTTGCCCATCGTGCCGACACTGATGAGCAGCTATGCCGAGCAATTGCAAAAACAAACCGAACACATGATGGATGTGATGGGACTGAACCGTAAATGACTGAAGTAACTACCCCTAAAGTTGGATTTGTGAGCTTGGGTTGCCCTAAGGCCCTGACCGACTCCGAATTGATCTTGACGCAACTCAGCGCCGAGGGCTATCAAACCTCTAAAACTTTTGCTGGCGCTGACTTGGTCATCGTCAACACCTGCGGCTTCATTGATGATGCTGTGAAAGAAAGCCTCGACACCATTGGCGAGGCTTTGGCCGCCAACGGCAAGGTCATCGTGACGGGTTGCCTGGGTGCACGGCAAGGAGATGGCGGCTCAAACCTCGTGAAGCAAATGCACCCCCGCGTGTTGGCTGTGACGGGTCCACATGCCACGCAAGAGGTGATGGACGCGGTGCATGCGCATTTGCCTAAGCCGCATGACCCCTTCATCGACTTGGTGCCCAACAGCTTCGGCGAGGCTGGCGTCAAGCTCACGCCCAAGCACTATGCGTATTTGAAAATCAGCGAAGGCTGTAACCACCGTTGCACGTTTTGCATCATCCCGTCCATGCGGGGTGACTTGGTGAGCCGCCCAATTGGCGATGTGCTGAAAGAAGCTCGCGCGTTGTTTGAAGGCGGTGTCAAAGAACTCTTGGTCATCAGTCAAGACACTTCTGCCTATGGTGTGGATGTGAAATACATCACAGGTTTCTTTGATGGCCAACCCGTCAAAACACGCACCTTGGAATTGGCGCAAGCCTTGGCCAAATTGGCTGAGACTTATGGTGCATGGGTACGCTTGCACTATGTGTATCCCTATCCCAGCGTGGACGACATCATTCCCTTGATGGCCACCGGTCATGTGTTGCCTTATTTGGATGTGCCGTTTCAGCACAGCCACCCCGACGTGTTGAAGCGCATGAAGCGTCCAGCCAGTGGCGAAAAGAACCTTGAGCGCATTGCGCGTTGGCGCGAGCTGTGCCCGCAAATCGTGATTCGCAGTACCTTCATCGCTGGTTTTCCAGGCGAGACCGAGGAAGAGTTTGAGCACTTGCTCAATTTTGTACGTGAAGCCGAAATTGACCGCGCAGGTTGCTTTGCCTACAGCCCTGTGGACGGTGCTGCTGCCAACGACATTGCAGGCATGTTGCCAAAAGAAGTACGTGACGAGCGCCAAGCGCGCTTCATGGCAGTGGCAGAGGAGGTGTCGATTGCCAAGCTCAAGCGACGCATTGGCTCGACCCTTCAAGTCTTGGTCGATTCAGCGCCCGCCGGCGGACGCAAAGGCGGCGTCGGCCGCAGCTATGCGGATGCACCCGAGATTGACGGTGTGGTCCAACTCCTACCGCCTGAGAAACTCAGCAAAGTTTTGAAAGTTGGCGAATTCACTCGCGCCAAAGTGGTGGCGACAGATGGTCACGATCTTGTCGCATTACCGATTTAAATTAACAAAAACAAAAGCCACCTCAAAAGGTGGCTTTTAATTGACTTATATTGGTGCCCAGGAAGGGACTCGAACCCCCACGATGTTACTCGCTAGTACCTGAAACTAGTGCGTCTACCAATTCCGCCACCTGGGCATTTCAGGAAAGAGAGCATTGTATCAAGAATTCCGTTCAGACCAGTGGATTACTGGAAGAGTTTGTCGGCACCGTCTCGGGTCACCGTGATGGGCATGGCTTTGTGCAGCGAGACGATGGTGCGCCCGACATCTTTTTGCCACCCAACGAAATGCGCGCTGTTTTGCACCGCGATCGCGTCAAAGCGCGAGTGGTTCGCCAAGATCGAAAAGGACGACCTGAAGGGCGTGTGGTTGAAATTTTGGAGCGCTCCAAGCAGCCCATCATTGGTCGTTTGTTGCAAGAGAGTGGTGTTTGGTTGGTGGCGCCTGAAGACAAGCGTTATGGCCAAGATGTATTGATCAACAAAGGTGCGACGGCCAAGGCCATGGTTGGCCAAGTGGTGGTGGTGGAGCTGACGGAGCCACCCAGTTTGTATGGCCAACCAGTGGGCCGTATCAAAGAGGTGCTGGGCGAAGTCGATGACCCCGGCATGGAGATCGAAATTGCCGTGCGAAAGTACGGCGTGCCGCATGAGTTCTCAGACGCCTGTTTGGCCATGGCCCGTGGCTTGCCAGACAAGGTGCGGCCGCAAGACAAGATTGACCGCGTGAATTTGACCGATGTGCCTTTGGTCACCATCGATGGCGAAGACGCGCGCGACTTTGACGATGCTGTGTATTGCGAGCCCACCAAAGTGGGCATGGGCAAAGGTTGGCGTGTGTTGGTGGCCATTGCTGATGTCAGCAACTACGTGGAAACGGGAAGCGCGATTGATGTCGACGCCTATGACCGCGCGACCAGCGTGTATTTTCCTCGTCGAGTGATTCCCATGTTGCCGGAGAAGCTCTCAAACGGCTTGTGTTCATTGAACCCAGATGTCGAACGCTTGTGCATGGTTTGCGACATGATGGTCAACGCTTCTGGTGAGGTGGAGGCTTATCAGTTTTACCCCGCAGTGATGTTCAGCCACGCGCGTTTCACTTACACCGAAGTGGCGGCTATTTTGTCGAACACGCGCGGCCCAGAAGCGGCCAAACGCAAAGACCGCATTGACGATTTGCTCAACTTGCACGATGTGTATGGCGCTTTGAACAAAGCCCGTCGTGCACGCGGCGCAGTTGATTTTGAAACCACCGAAACACAAATCGTGTGCGACGAAAGCGGCCGCATCGACAGAATCGTGCCGCGCGTGCGCAACGATGCCCACAAGTTGATTGAAGAAGCGATGCTGGCTGCCAACGTGTGTAGTGCTGACTTTATTTTGCAAAGCAAGCATCCTGGCTTGTTCCGTGTGCACGAAGGCCCATCTCCTATGAAGATTGATGTGCTTCGCGGCTACCTCAAGGCCACAGGTGTGGGTTTGACAGTGGGCGACAACCCCAAGCCTGCCGAATTTCAAGCCATTGCTGAGGCCACCAAAGAGCGCCCCGATGCGCAACAAATCCATTCGATGTTGTTGCGCTCGATGTCGCAAGCGGTTTACACGCCTGATAACAACGGCCACTTTGGTTTGGCTTTTGATGCCTACACCCACTTCACCAGCCCCATTCGTCGCTACCCGGACTTGTTGGTTCACCGCGTGATCAAAGCCATTTTGCTCAAGCGCAAATACACCTTGCCAGCTTTGCCAACACCGGGCGAGGCGCATGCCAAACTGGCGCGTCGTTTGGCTTCTCGCGTGCGTGAGCCAGAAAACAAGCTGATAGAAAAAGTCAAGCCTTCGATTGATCTGCAAGCGTGGGAAGCCGCAGGCTTGCATTGCAGTGCCAATGAGCGCCGCGCCGATGAGGCAAGTCGTGACGTGGAAGCTTGGCTCAAGTGCAAGTACATGCGTGAGCATTTGGGTGAAGAGTATGGGGGTGTCGTGAGTTCGGCCACCAGCTTTGGCTTGTTTGTGACCTTGGACGCCATGTATGTGGAAGGCTTGGTGCACATCACCGAGCTTGGCGGTGAATATTTCCGTTTCGATGAAATGCGTCAAGAGTTGCGCGGCGAACGCACGGGTATTCGCTATGGCATTGGCTCGCGTGTTCGCATCCAAGTGAGCCGCGTGGACCTAGATGGCCGCAAGATTGATTTTCGTTTGGTGCGAGAGGCCGATGAGTTGTTGCCACGCAATGGCAAAGATGCTTCGGGCTCACCCATGCAGAACTTCAAGAGCGCAGTGAAAAAAGCGTTTACCAAAATGGGTGGCAAAGAAGGTCGCGGAGAGTCGAAGTCTGCGGCTGTCGCGCCGCGCAAATCGACTGACAAAAAAGCCGCCGCCAAAAGCCGACGCTCTCGCAAGTGAACCGTCGTTGAGGCAGCTGATCTTTAACGCACCGATGCTGCCAATGCCGCAGCATCGAATGCTGGCACGTGATTGGGCCAAGAATTCGCCACCTGTCCGTGTGCGAACACAGCATGGCAAGCGGCTTCAAACACATCGTCACGGCGGGCGATGTAAGCGCCCATCAAACCTGCCAGCACATCCCCTGTCCCAGCAGTCGCCAGTCGCGCATTGCCCGAGCCGTTGATGACAGCGGTGTGGTGGGGGCTGGCAATGATGCTGCCTGAACCTTTGAGCACCGCCACGCATTGAAACTGATCGGCCAGAAGTTGCGCTGCTTGCAGGCGGTTGTGTTGCACGTCTTTGGCTGTGCAGTTCAGCAGCCTGGCGGCTTCCAGCGGATGCGGCGTGAGCACGGTGGGCTTTTGGCGGGCGCTGCGTTTTTTCAGTAAGATTTGCAGCGCGGTGTCACGCGCAATCGCATTCAACGCATCCGCATCCAGCACCAATTTCTTTGAGGATGACACGACGGTGTGCAACAAGGCGTGAATGCCATCGCCGCCACCGCAACCGCACACCACTGTGGCGCTTGCGAAATCCAACGCACATGGTTGCCGCAACATCAACGCTGGGTGCGCTGCCGTGACAGCGTGATGCGCCGTTTCGTCCATCAAACCCAGCAGCACGCGGCCAGCGCCGCCATGCAGCGCGGCTATGCCCGCCAGCCATGCAGCGCCCACCATGCCTGGCGCGCCGCCTACAACTGACACATCACCAAAGCTGCCTTTGTGGCTGTTGTGTGGTCGGTTGGCAGTGGCTGCAACATGTTGTTGCAGCCAAGCTGACGGTCTTGGTGAGGCTGCTACGCCTAAGTCGTTGAACCACACGTGGCCTGCCGCATCTTGGCCGTCGGCAGTGAACAGGCCTGGCTTGAGGGTGAGCAGGCTCAAGGTGTGGCGCTGAGCGTGGGTGTTGACAGTGGCGCGATATGGCTGTGTGTTGCCTAACCATTCGCCTGTATCGGCCAACAAACCGGTGGGAACGTCTACGCACAACACAGGCCCATTGCTCGCTTGAATGGCAATGAGCCATTGCGCCATCAAACCTTCGGGGCCACGTTGGGCGCCAATGCCGAGGAGGGCGTCGATGGCGAGGTCAAAGGCTTGAGGTGGTTGTTCTGCAAAGGTCACGCCTGCGGCTTTGGCGCGAAGCCACGCCTGTTTGCTATCTGGCGTTGCTTTTGCCTCGCTGCCAAGCCACGTGACAGTTGCCTGTTTGCCCCAGGCTTGTAAATGAACGGCTGCCTCCAGCCCGTCGCCACCGTTGTTGCCGGGCCCGCAGGCTAGCCAGACGGTGCGGGCATGCGGCGCAATGGCCATGGCGAGTTGAGCCGTGGCCAAGCCGGCGCGTTGCATCAAGGTATGGGCTGGAAGTGCAGCTTGTGCTTGGTGCTCTAAGGTTTGGGTTTGCGCAACGCTGTGCAGTGGCCACCGGTCTTGGCTGCGGAGTGGTTGTGTCAGGCCCAAAGTGCTCATCGTTGAAGATGCAATCGTTCAAGGCCCAAGCCTTGTAAATCGATGTCTGAGCTTTTGCCATTGATGCTGTCTGCCACCACGCGTGCGCTGCCGCAGGCCAAGGCCCAACCGCTGGCTCCGTGGCCTAAATTGAGCCACACGCCCGAGACGCCGCTGGCGCCCAAAAGCGGCGGGCCATCGGGCAGCATGGGGCGCGAGCCTTTCCACACTTGCACGTTGTCTTGCGTGCGTGCGGCACCCGGAAACCAGTTGTCAAGAACGCGGTAAAGCATTTTGATGCTGGCTGGGTCATGGCGTTTGGCGTTGCCGCCAATTTCATTGCCGCCCGACACACGCACGCGCTGACCCAAGCGGCTGATGGCCACTTTGCACTGCTCATCAATGACGCCACTGCGAGGCGCATCCAAGGGTTCCCGCACGGCCGCGCTGATGGCGTAGCCATGCACGGCGGCTAATGGAATGCGCAGCCCCAAAGGGCGCACCAATTGCGAACTGGCAAGGCCTGCACACACCACCACCGCATCAAACGTTTCGCCAGTCCCTTTTTCAGAGGTACGAATGGTTTTGGGTTGCGCCTTGGAGAGGGGAAGCACGGAGGTGTTGAAGTGAAATTTCACGCCCAGCGTTTCTGCTTCGGTTTTGAGCAGCAGTGTGAATTGGCGGCAGTTGCTGACCTCGTCATCGGGAAAATGAATGGCTTGCGCCAGTGAGGCTTCTGGGTCAAGCGCGGGCTCAACGACGCGAGCTTCTTGGGCGTTCAATGTTTTGAAGCTCAAGCCAGCATCACGCATGACCTGCAAGCCGGCTTGCATGCGTTGTATGTCACGTTCGGTGCGCAGCAGCACCATCAAACCTTGGCTGCGCTCGTGTTCTAAGTTCAAGGTGTCGGTGAGGGTGCGCATGCGATGGCTGCTGTACTCGGCCAAGCGCAGCATATGGCCGCGGTTGAGAGCAAACGTGGCGCTGTCGCAGGATTTGCGCATTTGCCACAGCCATTTCCATTCCGCGATGCTGGGGCTTGAAATGCGCAGCGGGGTGCTTCGTTGCCATAGGTGAGTCAACACGTGTTTGACCATGCCTGGACGAGCCCAAGGTGCAGCGTAGCCTGCTGAAGCGATGCCTGTATTGGCGAAACTGCCTTCTTCGGCGGCAGCGCCATGGCGTTCAAAAACACTCACACCATGACCTTGGGCCGCCAACTCATAGGCGGTGGTGATGCCAATCACGCCAGCGCCAATCACGGCGACTTTCATGGGCGAAACCTTGCTGAAGGCGGCTGGATGGGGGTAGGGGGCATGTAGGGCTGTGCTAGAATCATTGGGTTTTTCCGAGTTGAAGGTTTCGCCTGAAGCTCGGTCAAACATCACTCGCAAACCAGTCCAATCAAGGTGTTACCAAGCGTTTTCTAGAATGAAAACTGGCGGTGATGGTGGGCTGGATTTTAGACCCAACCTTCGGAGTATTTACTATGTCAGTCACTATGCGCGATATGCTGGAAGCAGGCGTCCACTTTGGTCACCAAACCCGCTTCTGGAACCCAAAGATGTCACCGTTTATCTTTGGTCATCGCAACAAAATTCACATCATCAACTTGGAAAAATCGTTGCCGATGTTCCAAGACGCCATCAAGTTCGTCAAGCAGTTGTCTGCGAACCGTGGCACCGTGTTGATGATCGGCACCAAGCGTCAATCTCGCGAAATCGTTGCCTCAGAAGCACAGCGTGCTGGCGTGCCTTATGTTGACCAGCGTTGGTTGGGCGGCATGTTGACCAACTTCAAAACGGTCAAGACATCGATCAAGCGTCTGAAAGACATGAAAATTCAGCAAGAAGCTGGCTTGGACACCCTGTCTAAAAAAGAACAGCTGATGTTCAAGCGCGAAATGGAAAAGCTCGAGAAAGACATCGGCGGCATTCAAGACATGGCTGTGTTGCCTGATGCGATCTTTGTGATCGACGTTGGCTACCACAAGATTGCCATCGCTGAAGCCAAGAAATTGGGCATCCCATTGATTGGCGTGGTGGACTCCAACCACTCACCCGAAGGCATCGACTACATCATTCCAGGCAATGACGACTCGTCAAAGGCTGTGACTTTGTATGCCCGCGGTATCGCTGATGCGATCATCGAAGGCCGTGCCAACGCCACCAACGACTTGGTCAAAGCTGTGACTGAAGGCGATGAAGAGTTCGTTGAAGTTGCTGCTTAATCACGCGGCCCAAGCTTGAAAAGGGGCTTGTGGAGCCCCTTTTTCACACCCAAATTGTTTTGAACTGAAGACGGAGAATTTAAATGGCAGCAATTACCGCAGGCATGGTCGCTGAGTTACGTGCAAAAACAGACGCACCCATGATGGAGTGCAAAAAAGCTTTGACTGAGGCCGAAGGCGACATGGCCAAAGCAGAAGAGCTGCTGCGCGTCAAGCTCGGCAGCAAAGCTGGCAAGGCCTCTAGCCGCGTCACCGCCGAAGGTGTAGTGACCAGCTTCATCAGTGGCAACACGGGCGCTTTGCTGGAAGTGAACTGCGAAACCGACTTTGTGACCAAGAACGACAGCTTCTTGGCTTTGGCTCAAGCAGCTGCCAAGTTGGTGGCTGAGCACAACCCAGCCTCTATAGAGGCCTTGGGCGCTTTGCCTTACGCGCAGGAAAGTTTTGGTCCCACGCTCGAAGACGTGCGCAAAGGTCTGATCGGCAAGATCGGCGAGAACATGAGTTTCCGCCGCTTCAAGCGTTTTGATGGCGCACACAAATTGGCCGCTTACTTGCACGGCACACGCATTGGTGTGTTGGTTGAGTTTGACGGTGACGAAACAGCGGCCAAAGATGTCGCCATGCACGTGGCTGCAATGAAGCCAGTGGCGTTGACCAGTGCTGATGTGCCTGCCGACTTGATCGAAAAAGAGCGCTCAGTCGCTGCAGCCAAGGCTGCTGAGTCTGGCAAGCCTGCTGACATCACGACCAAGATGGTGGAAGGTTCTGTGCAAAAGTTCCTCAAAGAAGTGTCTTTGTTCAACCAAACTTTCGTCAAGAACGACAAGCAAACCGTTGAGCAAATGCTCAAGGCTGCCAATACCAATGTGGCTTCTTTCACCCTCTATGTGGTGGGCGAGGGCATTGAGAAAAAGGTCGACGACTTTGCTGCCGAAGTGGCTGCCCAAGTTGCTGCCGCCAAGCAGTCTGCTTGATCACACAGGGGGGCTTAGGCCCCCCTTTTGATATCCCCACCCCACATCCATTCAACCGCATACACCAAGGAGCCTTTTCATGACCTCACCCAAGCCAGCCTACAAGCGCATTTTGCTCAAGCTGTCCGGAGAGGCCTTGATGGGCGACGATGCGTTTGGTATCAACCGTGCCACCATCGTTCGCATCGTGGACGAGGTGGCTGAGGTCATCCACTTGGGCGTGGAAGTGGCCATCGTCATTGGTGGTGGGAATATCTTTCGCGGTGTCGCGGGGGGCTCTGTCGGCATGGACCGCGCTACAGCCGATTACATGGGTATGTTGGCCACGGTGATGAACTCACTGGCCTTGGCCGATGCCATGAACAAAACAGGTTTGACGGCCCGTGTCATGTCAGCCATTGCGATTGACCAAGTCGTTGAGCCTTATGTGCGGCCCAAGGCTTTGCAATACCTCGAAGAAGGCAAAGTGGTGGTGTTTGCTGCTGGCACAGGTAACCCTTTTTTCACCACCGACACCGCTGCAGCTTTGCGCGGTGCTGAGATCGGTGCTGAAATGGTGCTCAAGGCCACCAAGGTGGACGGTGTTTACTCGGCTGACCCCAAAAAAGACCCCAATGCCACGCGTTACACCGAGCTTAGTTTTGACCAGGCCATTGGGCAAAACTTGGGCATCATGGACGCCACTGCTTTTGCTTTGTGCCGCGATCAAAAGTTGCCCATCAAAGTGTTCTCTATTTTCAAGAACGGTGCGCTCAAGCGCGTCGTCATGGGGGAAGACGAAGGCACGTTGGTGCACGCGTGATTCCCCAGTTTTTTCGACCCAGACCCTGCGCTGCCCCAGGAGCACAACATGACCATCGCTGACATCAAGAAAACCACAGAAACCAAAATGGGCCAGTCCATCGCGGCCTTCAGCAACAGCTTGACCAAAATCCGTACAGGTCGTCCCAGCCCTTCATTGCTGGACACCGTGCAAGTGGACTATTACGGCTCGATGGTGCCGATCAGCCAAGTGGCCAATGTCTCATTGTTAGATGCTCGTACCTTGAGCGTGCAACCCTGGGAAAAGCCCATGGGTGCCAAAATTGAAAAAGCCATTCGCGACAGCGATTTAGGTTTGAACCCCTCGTCGATGGGCGAGCTGATTCGTGTGCCTATGCCGCCTATGTCGGAAGAGCGCCGCAAAGAGTTGACCAAAGTGGTTCGCACCGAAGGCGAAAACGCCAAAGTGGCCGTTCGCAATTTGCGCCGTGATGCCAACGAATCAGTCAAGAAACTGGTGAAGGACAAACTCGCTTCTGAAGACGACCAAAAACGTGCAGAAGCCGACATCCAAAAAGTTACTGACAGCCACATTGCCGAGATTGACAAACTCATTGCGGGCAAAGAACAAGAAATCATGTCGGTCTAAACCGGATGTTGAAGCAACGCGTCATCACCGCGCTGGTCCTGTTGGCGCTCTTGTTGCCTGCATTGTTGGCGGACACAGCAGAACCCTTGGCAGGTCTCACACTTGTCCTCATTGCTGCGGGCGCTTGGGAGTGGGGACGTTTGAATGGCTTTGACATGCGAAGCGCCCTGCGCGTGTCAGCCGTGTGCGTGATGCTGTGCCTTTTCGCTTGGTCTGCACGCTGGGCCTATGAGTCGCCTGCCAATATTTGGACCATCACAGGCGCTGCTTGGGTGTTTGTGGCGGCTTGGTTGATTCGTCATGGCATCAGCCGTTGGGTCTTGATTTCACGTTGGTTGCGTTTGACCGTGGGCGTGTTGGCGTTGTGGCTGTCTTGGGTTGCCATTTACCAAGCCAAGGTCATCGGCGTGAATTTTTTATTGTCCTTGTTGATGCTGGTTTGGGTCGCAGACGTGGCGGCTTATTTTTCTGGTCGTGCGTTTGGTCGACGCAAGCTTGCGCCTGCCATCAGCCCAGGCAAAAGTTGGGAAGGTGTGTGGGGTGCCATGGTGGGCGTGTTGCTCATGGCCTGTATTTGGATTTGGGTTGACTCGCAATTCGCCTTGGAGAGTCAAAGTTTGTACACCCTGCTGTACAGCCGTGGCGCACCGTTTCTGGTGTTGGCGGTTGTATTTTTGACCATGATGAGTGTGGCGGGGGACTTGGTCGAATCTTTGGTCAAGCGCAGTGCTGACATGAAAGACAGCAGCCACTTGTTGCCAGGGCACGGCGGTGTGCTTGACCGTGTGGACGCTTTGCTGCCCGCCATGCCATTGGCCATGATGTTGGTGCAATCGGTATGACCCACAAACCCCTCAGCCTCACTGTTCTGGGCTCGACGGGCTCCATTGGTACCAACACCTTGGATGTCATTGCACGTCACCCCGAACGATTTGATGTGTTTGCGCTGACAGGCGCCAGCCAAGTGGATTTGATGCTGCGTCAATGCGCGCAGTTCAAACCTCGCTTTGCGGTGATGGTGACGGCAGAGTCTGCCAAACAACTGACAGACAAAATTCAGGCCGAGGGTTTGCCTACACAAGTGCTTTGCGGCGCAGCAGCTCTGGACGAAGTGTCAGCCCATCCAGATGTGGATGTGGTGATGGCAGCGATCGTGGGTGCCGCGGGTTTGTCGCCTTGCTTGGCCGCCGCTCGCTCTGGGAAGCGTTTGCTGTTGGCCAATAAAGAGGCCTTGGTGGTTGGCGCCGAAGTGTTTTTAGATGCGGTCAAACAAGGCGATGCCACGCTGCTGCCGATTGACAGCGAACATTCGGCAATTTTTCAGTCCTTGCCTGAGGATCCATCCACTTGGGACATGCGTGTCGAAAAAATCATCCTCACAGCATCCGGCGGACCGTTCCGCACCCGTGATTTGGCCACCCTCAAAGACGTGACCCCTGAGCAAGCATGCGCGCATCCGAATTGGGTGATGGGCCGCAAGATTTCGGTGGACTCGGCCACCATGATGAACAAAGCGTTGGAGGTGATTGAAGCGCGTTATTTGTTTGGCTTGCCACCCGAACGATTAGAGGTGGTGATTCACCCACAAAGCATCATCCACTCCATGGTTCAGTACCGTGACACATCGGTGGTGGCTCAGTTGGGCTCACCAGACATGCGTGTGCCCATTGCCTATGGCTTGAGTTGGCCTGAGCGAATGACGTCTGGTGCCCAAGCCTTGGACTTTCATGCCTTGTCGGCCATGACCTTTGAAGCTTTGGACGATCACGGCCACCCCGAGCGCTTTGCAGGAATTCGCCTGGCATGGGATGCTTTGCGCGGTCCGCGCGGCACAACCGCCGTGCTGAATGCGGCCAACGAAATTGCGGTTGCCGCCTTTTTAGAACGGCGCATTCGTTTCGACCAAATTCACGATGTGAATCAAAACTGCATGGCGCACATGTCACCTGCCGCACCACACAGTTTGGATGATTTGCTGGCTTTGGATGCACAGGCCCGTGCCGTGGCTGAAGATGTTGTTCGCTTGTTGGCCAAGTAAGTCATGACAGTTTTAGCCTTCTTGCTTGCACTGGGTGTGTTGATCACCGTGCACGAGTGGGGCCACTACCGCGTGGCGGTGGCGTGCGGTGTGAAAGTGCTGACGTTTTCCATTGGTTTTGGCAAACCCTTGTTGCGCTGGAAATCACGCACACCACACGCTGGGCAGGACACCGAGTTTTGCATCAGCCTGATTCCCTTGGGTGGCTACGTCAAGATGCTCGACGAGCAAACGGGAGATGTGTCCCCCGAAGATGCCCCCATGGCATTTAACCGCCAGCCTTTGTGGGCAAGAGCCGCCATTGTGTCGGCAGGCCCTGTCGCGAACTTGTTGTTGGCCGTGTGTTTGTATGCGGCCACCTTTTGGGTGGGGCAATACGAAACGCAGGCCACTTTGGCTAGCCCTGTGGCTGGCTCTATGGCTGAGACGGCGGGTTTGCGCAGTGGCGACACGGTGCTCAGCGCTGGCACCTCTGCCGATGATTTGCAGGCAATGGCCTCGCTTGAGGCCCTGCGTTGGTGGCTGCTTCAACACGATGACTCTTCGGTCTACCTAGAGGTGCAGCCCCAGGGCAAGCAAAGTTCGCGCATGGTGAGTTTGCCCGCTCTTGCGCCAGGGACTGCGGCAAAGGACAGCAACGCTTGGCAGACGCGGGGGTTCACGGGGGCATGGAGCCGCGCTGTGTTGGGCGACGTACAACCTGGGCGAGCAGCGGACATGGCAGGCTTGCGGCGTGGCGATGAAGTGCTTCGCATTGATGGACAAGTGGTGAATGACGCCAGCGCTTTGCGTGCGGCTGTGCGTGCCAGCGGTCAGCAACACGCGCCAGGCATGCAAGCGTGGCTGATCTCCCGAGAGGGGCGTTTGTTACACATCGATGTCACGCCAGAGCGTGTGCCAGATGGTTCGCAGTTTATGGGGCGCATTGGTGCGCAAGTCGGCGAGCCGCCAGCCAAAGTGTGGGTGCAGTCCGGTGTGTTCGATGGGCTTGGCCAAGCCACGACCAAGACTTGGGAGGTCATCGTGATGACGCTGGACATGTTGTGGCGCTTATTGACGGGTCATGCGTCGCTCGACAACCTCAGTGGCCCGCTTTCTATGGCCGACTATGCGGGACGTTCAGCCAGTTTAGGACTGGGGGCCTATTTGGGTTATTTGGCCCTCGTCAGCGTCAGTCTGGGTGTGTTTAATCTGCTGCCTTTGCCGATGCTCGATGGTGGGCACCTGTTGTATTATCTTTACGAGTTTTGTACTGGTCATCCTCCTTCCACCGCATGGCTTGACGCCTTGCAGCGTGCGGGCTTGGCAATCCTTGTGGCACTGATGGTTTTTTCTCTTTTTAACGATGTGGTTCGCCTGGGTTGGCTTCCATGAGTCTCCCTAAACATTCGATGACTATGCAACTTTCACAATTTCGTCGCACCACCTTGGCTCAGACTGCTGCATTCATAGCGGGCACCTTGATGGCTTTCAACGTGCTGGCAGCTGACCCTTTCAACGTGCGTGACATCCGCGTCGAAGGTTTGCAGCGGGTCGAGCCTGGCACTGTGTTTGCCTCTATTCCGTTTCGTGTGGGTGACGATTACACCGATGAAAAAGGCGCTGCTGCCATTCGCAGTTTGTTTGCCCTAGGTTTATTCAAAGACGTGCGTATTGAAGTCAATGGCGACGTGTTGGTGTTGATCGTTGAAGAACGCCCCAACATCGCCCAAGTGGAATTCATAGGCACCAAGGAATTTGACAAAGACGTGCTGCGCAAAGCTTTGCGTGACATCGGTTTGGCCGAAGGGCGTCCGTTTGACAAAGCCTTGGCTGACCGAGCTGAGCAAGAGTTGAAGCGACAGTATGTCAACCGAAGTTTGTACGGCGCAGAAATCATCACCACCATCACACCTGCCGATCGAAATCGCGTGAATTTGTCATTCACGGTGGTCGAAGGTGATTTGGCCAAGATCAAAGAAATGCGCGTGGTGGGCAGCAAAGCTTTTGATGAGTCCAAGCTGCTAGACCAGTTTGACCAAGGCAAAGGCAACTGGCTCAGTTGGTACACCAAGTCTGACCGCTATTCACGCACCAAACTCAATGCCGATTTAGAGACTTTGCGCGCTTGGTATCTGGCGCGCGGTTACTTGGAGTTTCGAATTGACTCCACCCAAGTGGCGATTTCCCCTAACAAGCAAGACATCAGCATCACCATCAACGTGACCGAAGGTGACCGCTTTGTGGTGTCAGAAGTCGTGATGGACGGCTATTACTTGGGCAAAGACGACGAATTCAAATCCTTGATTGAAATTCAGGCGGGCAAGGTTTACAACGCTGACGAAGTCACTCGCACCACCAAAGCGTTCAATGAGTATTTTGGTAATTTTGGATTTGCTTTTGCGCGAACTGACGTGCGTCCTGAAATTGACCGCACAAACAACCGCGTGAAGCTGGTGCTGGTGGCTGACCCCGCTCGCCGCGCCTATGTGCGCCGCATCAACATTGTGGGCAACAACCGCACACGCGACCAAATCGTGCGCCGCGAATTCCGCCAAACTGAATCCTCTTGGTATGACGGCGAAAAAATTCGCTTGTCGCGTGACCGGGTCAACCGTTTGGGCTACTTCAAAGATGTTGAAGTAGATACGCAAGAAGTTGCATCATCGCAAGATCAGGTGGATTTGAACGTGAATGTGGTTGAAAAACCCACGGGCATGTTGACCCTGGGGGCAGGTTTCTCCAGTGCAGAAAAGGTGACCCTGTCGTTTGGTATTCAGCAAGACAACGTGTTTGGCTCGGGCCAAAACCTGGGTCTGCAGGTCAGCACCAGCAAGTTCAATCAATACTATGTGCTCAACACCACAGATCCCTACTTCACCGAAGATGGTGTGTCTCGAACGTATGAGCTGTATCACCGCTCAAGCAAACCCTATTTGGAACAGGGCGGCAACTACCGCATGATCACTTCAGGTTTGGGTGTGCGTTTTGGTCTGCCGTTCAGTGAGTTGGATCGTATTTTTGTCGGCACTGCGGCAGAGAAAACTGAGTTGGTGCCTGGCACCAATATGCTGGGCGTCCACGCGAGGTTATGCCAGCAGTTTGGATGCGTGGCTTCCAACATTCCTGTGACTGCAGGCTGGGCGCGTGACAGCCGTGACAGCTACTTGAATCCCAACAATGGCAAGTTCATTCGTTTGAATAGCGAGTTAGGGGCTTTCGGCGATGCGCGTTACGCCAAATTTGGCGGGCAGTACCAGCAATACTTTGCACTGACCAAGCAATATACTTTTGCATTCAATGCTGATTTGGGCATTGGCAAAGGTTTGAATGGCCAAACCTTGCCGTTTTATAAAAACTACTATTCTGGTGGTCTGGGTTCAGTTCGTGGTTTTGAGCAGGGCACACTGGGTCCACGCGACATCACAGGTCCAGTCATCGGGGGCGCCAAAAAGGTGACGGTGAATACCGAGTTCCTCCTGCCCTTCCCAGGGGCTGGCAATGATCGATCGTTGCGTCTTTACAGCTTTTATGACATGGGCAACGTCTATGGAGAGTTTGAGAAAATTGACGTCGCGCAATTGCGCAGTGCTTATGGCGTGGGTTTAAGTTGGGTCTCGCCGATGGGCCCTTTGCGTTTTGCTTGGGCTCGCCCACTGAGGTCTTTCCCAGGCGATAGAATCCAACAGTTGCAATTCCAAATCGGGACCTCTTTCTGATGACTTTATTTACCCGTCAATTCACGTCAGCGCTTTTATTGGGCTTGGCCGCATTTTGCGCACAAGCTGAGGAAATCCGCATTGGCTTTATCAATACCGACCGTATTTTCAAAGAATCCACCACCGCCAAACAAGCGCAAGCCAAGTTGGAACAAGAGTTTTCCAAGCGTGAAAAAGACTTGGTGGATGCCGAGAAGTCTTTTAAGACTGCGGTAGAAAAGTTTGAGCGTGAAGCGCCAACTTTGTCGGAGTCTCAACGTCTTTCTCGTCAAAAACAATTGGGTGAGCAAGACCGTGACTTTCAGCGCAAGCGTCGTGAGTTTCAAGAAGAACTCAACGCCCGCAAAAATGAAGAGTTTCAACAAGTGCTCGAGCGCGCTAACCGTGTGATCAAGCAAGTGGCGGAAACTGAAAAATATGATCTGGTGTTGCAAGAAGCTGTCTACATCAACCCCAAGCACGACATCACTGACAAAGTGCTCAAGGTCATCAACGCGGCTAAATAAGCAGCCGTGGCACTGAGTCTCGGCCAGATCATCGAAAGTTTGGGTGGCCGCCTTGTGGGTGACCCCCACCACCTCATCCAAAAGCTCGCGCCGCTTGACACCGCTCAAGCTGATGCGCTGAGTTTTTTAAGCAATCCCAAATACCAGTCGCAACTTGCCTCTACGCAGGCGGGATGCGTCATCGTGTCGCCCGCAGTTGCCGATATCACGGATGCACGCACGGCGCTGATCGTGGCTGACAACCCCTATCACTACTTCGCCCGTCTCACGCAGTTGTGGCGACAGCACACGCGGTTGAATGACGAGCCCTTGGTTCATGCCAGTGCCGTGATTCACCCGCTGGCCCAGGTGCATGCCACCGCTCGCATCGGTCCGCTTTGTGTGATCGAGCGCGGCGCCCGTATTGGTGCGAACACTTGGCTCAAATCAGGCATCACCGTGGGTGAAGATTGCCACATTGGCGAGCGTTGCATCGTGCATGCCGGCGTGGTGATTGGGGCTGATGGTTTCGGCTTTGCTCTGTTTGAAGGTTGCTGGGAAAAGATAGAGCAGTTGGGGTCAGTGCGTATTGGCAACGATGTGGAAATTGGTGCCAATACCTGCATTGACCGCGGTGCTTTGGATGACACGGTCATCGAAGATGGCGTCAAACTGGATAACTTGGTGCAAATCGGCCACAACGTGCATGTGGGTGCCAACACAGCCATGGCGGGTTGCGCGGGCGTGGCGGGCAGTGCGCGCATTGGTGCCAACTGCACGGTGGGAGGCGGCGCGATCGTATTGGGGCACTTAGAGCTGGCCGACGGCGTGCACATATCAGCTGCGTCAGTGGTGATGCGCTCCATTCGTCAGCCAGGCCAATACAGCGGTGTATTTCCCATCGACGACAATGCGTCGTGGGAGAAAAATGCGGCCACGCTGCGTCAATTGCACCGTCTGCGCGACCGTGTCAAATCTCTTGAATCCGTTTTAGAAAGTCAAAAAAAATGAGCATGGATATTCACCAAATCTTGAAGCAGTTGCCGCACCGTTATCCTTTTTTGTTGGTGGACCGTGTTTTAGAGTTGGAAAAAGGCAAAAGCATCAAGGCGCTCAAGAATGTGACCATGAACGAGCCTTTTTTCGGTGGTCATTTTCCACACCATCCGGTGATGCCAGGCGTGTTGATTTTGGAGGCCTTGGCACAAGCCGCTGCTTTGTTGGCGTTTGACACCTTGGGTGCTGCGCCCGATGACAAGACCGTGTATTACTTTGCCGGCATTGATGGTGCGCGTTTCAAGCGTCCTGTGGAGCCCGGTGATCAGCTCATCTTGGAAGTTGAGTTGGACCGCATGAAAGCGGGTATTTTCAAATTCAAAGCGCGTGCCAAAGTAGGTGACGTGGTGGCGACGGAAGCTGATTTGATGTGCACCATGCGCGCCATTGCCTAAAAATGAGCCTGATTCACGCAACAGCCATTGTGGACCCCAAGGCAGAGCTAGACAGCTCGGTGCAGGTCGGGCCTTACACCATCATTGGACCGAACGTGCGCATCGGCGCGGGCACCACTGTGGGCCCACATTGCGTGATCGAGGGGCACACCACGATTGGCAATGACAACCGTATTTTCCAGTTCAACTCCTTGGGTGCCATTCCGCAAGATAAAAAATACGCGGGTGAGCCCTGCCAGTTGGTCATAGGTGAACGCAACACCATCCGAGAGTTTTGCACCTTCAACATTGGTTCTCCAGGTGACACGGGCGTGACCCAAGTCGGCAACGACAACTGGATCATGGCTTACGTGCATTTGGCGCACGACTGTGTGGTGGGTAACCACACCATCTTCGCCAACAGCGCACAGCTGGCAGGGCATGTGCATGTGGGCGATTGGGTGATTTTGGGCGGCTTTACCGTGGTGCACCAGTTTGTGCGCCTCGGCGCACACAGTTTCACGGCTATGCATTCTTTGTTGTTTGCCGATGTGCCACCGTTTGTGATGTGCCAAGGCCAGCCTGCTGAGCCACGCTCCATGAACTTTGAAGGCTTGCGCCGTCGCGGTTTCTCTGCAGAGCGCATCAGCGCCGTGAAGGCGATGCACAAAGCTCTGTACCGGGAGGATTTGACCTTGGACCAAGCCAAAGTGCGCATCGCCGAATTGACCCAAGAAAAACCAGAAGCGGCTGCTGACGTGGCGATGATGCTGGACTTCTTGAACCACACCTCGCCGCAACGCGGCATCATTCGCTAACCCATATGGCCGAGGCGCTGTCTTTCTCGCTCGTCGCAGGCGAGGCCTCGGGCGATTTGCTGGCCGGCTTGTTGTTGGGGGGCATGCGTGACAAATGGCCTGACATGCACAGTGCAGGCATAGGCGGTCCGCGCATGGCGGCCCAAGGTTTTGAGCCCTGGTGGCCTTATGAAAAACTCGCGGTGCGCGGCTATGTCGAAGTACTGCGTCACTACCGAGAAATTGTGGGCATTCGCAAACAATTGCGTGAACGGTTGTTGGCCAATCCGCCCAGCGCTTTCATTGGTGTGGACGCACCAGATTTCAACCTCGATTTGGAGCGTGACCTCAAAGTCCAAGGCATTCCCACGATTCATTTTGTGTGCCCGTCCATTTGGGCTTGGCGTGCAGACCGCGTGAAGCAGATTCGCCAAAGCGTGGACCACGTGTTGTGCATTTTTCCATTCGAGACACACTTGCTGGCGCAGCACGGCATTGATGCCACGTTTGTGGGCCACCCTTTGGCTAAAAACATTCCCGATGAGCCAGACCGAGCCGCTGCGCGCGCAGCACTTGGCTTGCCACTAGACGCCACCGTGGTAGCCTTGCTGCCGGGCAGCCGCAGTTCTGAAATCGAGTACTTGGCGCAGCGTTTTTTGCAGGCTGCACAATGCATGTCTAAGCGGCAACCCGGCCTGCACTTTGTGTTGCCTGCTATGCCAGCGTTGCGTACGCGTATTGAAGTCATGCTGAGGGAGGTGGGTGAGGTGTCAAACCTCTTGGTGTTGAATGGGCAATCACACACCGCGTTGGCTGCTTGCGATGTCACGCTCATTGCCAGCGGGACTGCCACATTAGAAGCTGCGTTGTTCAAGCGCCCCATGGTGATTGCCTACAACATGAACTGGCTGAGCTGGCAAATCATGCGTCGCAAAAAGCTGCAACCATGGGTGGGTCTGCCCAATATTCTTTGCCAAGACTTTGTGGTGCCCGAGCTGCTGCAAGATGCAGCTTCGCCAGACGCCATGGCGGATGAGGTGCTGCAATGGCTGGCTAACCCAGCGGCTGTATCAGCTGTTCAACAACGATTTGCGTCGCTGCACGACACGCTGCGCCGCGACACGCCCACACTGGCTACGCATGCGATCGAAAAAGTTCTTGCGCGCTGAACAAGTCGCACTCATTTGGGATGCACCAGGCTTGATGGCGGGGGTGGATGAGGCGGGACGCGGACCGTTGGCAGGTCCTGTGGTTGCGGCAGCTGTCATCTTGGATGACTTGAACCCCATCGCGGGCTTGGCTGATTCTAAAAAACTCACGGCCTTGCGACGCGCGCGTTTGTATGACGAAATTCGCGCCAAGGCTTTGTGCTGCTCCATTGCTGAAGCCAGCGTGGAAGAAATTGACGCGCTGAATATTTTGCAAGCCACGATGTTGGCCATGCGCCGCGCCGTAGAAGGTTTGCGCTTGAAGCCTGCCAAGGTGTTGGTGGATGGCAACCGCCTGCCCGTGCTTGATGTGTTGGCTGAAGCCATCGTCAAAGGGGATAGCAAAGTGCCGGCCATTTCTGCGGCATCCATCTTGGCCAAAGTGCACCGTGACCGCTGGTGCTTAGAGCTGCATGCGCAATACCCCCACTATGGGTTCGATGCCCACAAAGGCTATGGCACAGCGGCACATTTGCATGCCCTCAAAGAACACGGCGCCACGCCTTGGCACCGCAAATCGTTTGCCCCCGTGGCCGAGGTGTTGAGATGAACTTGATCACCTCGCGTGACAACCCTTTGCTCAAAGACTTGCGCCGCCTGTCGCAAGACAGCACGGCCTATCGCAAACTCGGTCGTGTTTGGTTAGAGGGTGACCACTTGTGTCGCGCTGCACTCACCCGAGGTTTGAAGCCTGAGCATGCGGTGTTTGCCGAATCTTTGTGGGCCACTGCGCCGCGTGAGTGGACGCAAGCGGCCGAGCGCAACACGGTGTTGCCCGATGCGCTGTTTGCCGAAATCAGCAGCTTAGAGTCCCCCGCCAAAATGGGTTTTATCTTGGCTGCGCCTAGCGCCTCAGCCTTGCAAGCCAACACGCCCACTGTGGTGTTGGACCGCGTGCAAGACGCCGGCAATGTGGGCTCGATTTTGCGCAGCGCCTCGGCCTTTGGCTTCAAACAAGTGCTGGCCATCAAAGGTTCGGCCGCTTTGTGGTCGCCCAAAGTTTTACGCGCGGGTATGGGCGCGCATTTTGGGCTGCACTTGATTGAGGGCTTGAGTGCAAACGACCTGAATGATTTGGACATGCCTTGGGTCGCCACCAGCTCGCACCAAGGTCCGTTTCTTCATACTTTGTTGGCCCAAGCCAAGCTGCCGATGCCTTGTGCTTGGCTGATGGGCCATGAAGGGCAGGGTGTGTCAGCGGCTTTAGCCGAGCGTGCAACGCTGCATGTGCGCATCGCCCAGCCCGGTGGAGAGGAGTCGCTCAATGTGGCCTCTGCGGCTGCAATTTGCCTGCACGCCAGCGCCACCTGTCTTCTGCCGTAATTCACACGTGTTCACTCGGGAAAACCAGTGCCTCGGATATAATGAGAGGCTTTCCCGCATCAACCTGTACGCCCCAGCTCAAACCTAGGCAAATTCCTCGAACAAAGCAGCCAAAGAGACACGTTCTCTTTTGAGCGCTGAGGCGTACCCGAACTATTCCGGAGAACCTAGTGCTTTTGTCTCTTCAGGGAACTTTCCCTCCCGCCATTTTGGCGCTCGCAGACGGCACGGTCTTTATCGGCAACTCGATCGGAGCTTCTGGCTCCACAGTCGGAGAAGTGGTGTTCAACACCTCGCTCACTGGCTATCAGGAAATCCTCACCGACCCCAGCTATTGCCAGCAGATCGTCACTTTGACGTATCCGCACATCGGCAACTATGGCGTCAACGTGGAAGACATCGAAGCTGACAAAGTCCATGCCGCTGGCTTGATCATCAAAGACTTGCCTTTGATCGCCAGCAACTTCCGCTCTAGCCAAACCTTGTCTGACTATTTGGCAGATGCAGACACCGTGGCCATTGCCAACATTGACACCCGCCACTTGACCCGCATATTGCGCTCCAAGGGTGCGCAAAACGGCGCGATCGTAGGCTTGGCAAAAGGCCAAGAGGTCACGCAAAGTTTGATCGACCAAGCCATTGCTGCTGCCAAAGCAGCGCCCAATATGGCGGGCCTTGATTTGGCGCAAAAAGTCACGGTGTCCAATTCTTATGAGTGGACTCAAACCGAGTGGACTTTGGGTGAAGGCTACGGCAACTTGACCGCGCCCAAGTTCCATGTGGTGGCGTACGACTTCGGCGTGAAGAAAAACATCTTGCGCATGTTGGCCGAGCGCGGTTGCAAGGTCACTGTGGTGCCTGCCAAAACATCAGCTGCTGACGTGCTCAAGCACAAGCCCGACGGCTTCTTTTTGTCTAACGGCCCTGGCGATCCACAGCCTTGCGACTATGCGATTGCGGCTGCTGCAGAGTTGATCGAAACCGGCATCCCCACTTTTGGCATTTGCTTGGGTCACCAGATCATGGCCTTGGCCAGCGGTGCCAAGACGTTCAAGATGAAGTTTGGCCACCACGGTGCCAACCACCCCGTGAAAGACCTCGACTCCGGTCGCGTGTCCATCACCAGCCAAAACCACGGTTTTGCAGTGGACGAAAAATCATTGCCTGCCAACTTGCGTGCCACGCACGTGTCTTTGTTTGACGGCACCTTGCAGGGCTTGGCCCGCACCGACAAGCCCGCGTTCTGCTTTCAGGGGCACCCTGAAGCATCGCCAGGCCCCCACGACATTGCTTACCTCTTTGACCGCTTCATCAAACTGATGGAGGCGAAGTAAACCTCATGCCTAAGCGTACCGATTTAAAAAGCATCCTCATCATTGGCGCAGGCCCGATCATCATTGGTCAGGCTTGCGAGTTCGACTACTCTGGCGTCCAAGCCTGCAAAGCTTTGCGTGAAGAGGGTTACAAAGTCATCCTGATCAACAGCAACCCTGCCACGATCATGACCGACCCTGCGACCGCAGACGTCACTTACATCGAGCCCATCACCTGGCAAACGGTCGAGAAGATCATCGCCAAAGAGCGCCCCGATGCCATCTTGCCCACCATGGGTGGTCAGACTGCGCTCAACTGCGCCCTGGACTTATGGCACAACGGCGTGCTCGCAAAGTACAAAGTCGAGCTGATTGGCGCGACTCCAGAAGCCATCGACAAAGCTGAAGACCGCTTGAAGTTCAAGGACGCCATGACCAAGATCGGTCTGGGTTCTGCACGCTCGGGCATCGCTCACAGCATGGAAGAGGCGTGGGACGTTCAAAAGACTTTGGGGTTCCCCACGGTCATTCGCCCCAGCTTCACATTGGGCGGCACGGGCGGCGGTATTGCCTACAACCCCGAAGAATTCGAAGTCATCTGCAAACGCGGCTTGGAAGCTTCGCCCACCAACGAGTTGCTGATTGAAGAGTCCTTGCTCGGCTGGAAAGAGTACGAGATGGAAGTGGTGCGCGACAAGGCGGACAACTGCATCATCGTCTGCTCGATCGAAAACTTGGACCCCATGGGCGTGCACACGGGTGACTCGATCACCGTGGCCCCTGCCCAGACGCTGACCGACAAGGAATATCAAATTTTGCGCAATGCTTCTTTGGCTGTGTTGCGCGAAATTGGCGTGGACACTGGAGGTTCGAACGTTCAGTTCTCGATCAACCCCAAAGATGGTCGCATGGTTGTCATTGAGATGAACCCCCGCGTGTCGCGTTCATCGGCCTTGGCTTCCAAAGCTACTGGCTTCCCCATTGCGAAAGTCGCGGCCAAGTTGGCTGTGGGCTATACGCTGGATGAGCTGCGCAACGACATCACAGGCGGTACCACGCCTGCGTCTTTTGAGCCCTCGATTGACTACGTCGTCACAAAGATACCTCGTTTCGCGTTCGAAAAATTCCCTACCGCCGACAGCCGTTTGACCACCCAAATGAAATCGGTCGGTGAAGTCATGGCCATGGGCCGCACCTTCCAAGAGTCCTTCCAAAAAGCCCTGCGTGGTTTGGAGGTGGGCGTAGACGGCTTGAACGAAAAAACCCAAGACCGTGAAGTGCTGGAAAAAGAACTGGGAGAGCCTGGTCCGGACCGCATCTGGTACGTGGGCGATGCCTTTGCCATGGGCCTGAGCGTGGACGAGGTGTTTGCCTTGACCAAGATCGACCCTTGGTTCTTGGTGCAAATCGAAGAGATCGTGAAGATCGAGCTCGAAGTCGAAACCACCACCCTCGACGCCATCACCGCCGATGAGTTGCGCGCCTTGAAAAAGAAGGGCTTCTCAGACCGCCGTTTGGCCAAGTTGCTCAAAACGACCGAGCACGTGGTGCGTGCACGTCGCCATGAACTCAACATTCGCCCTGTTTACAAACGCGTGGACACTTGCGCGGCCGAGTTCGCCACCGACACCGCCTACATGTACTCATGCTACGAAGGCAACGGAAATGCCTTTGGCTTGGGCGATGCGGAGTGCGAAGCTGAACCCACCAATAACAAAAAAATCATGGTGCTTGGCGGCGGTCCTAACCGAATTGGGCAAGGGATTGAGTTTGATTACTGCTGCGTTCACGCTGCGCTCGCCATGCGCGAAGACGGCTATGAAACCATCATGGTCAACTGCAACCCTGAGACCGTTTCGACCGACTACGACACCTCGGACCGTTTGTATTTCGAGCCTTTGACGCTCGAAGACGTGTTAGAGATCGTCGACAAAGAAAAACCCACAGGTGTCATCGTTCAATACGGTGGTCAAACGCCTTTGAAATTGGCACTCGATTTGGAAGCAGCTGGCGTGCCCATCATCGGCACCAGCCCCGACATGATCGATGCGGCCGAGGACCGCGAGCGTTTCCAAAAGTTGTTGCACGACCTCAGGCTGCGCCAACCGCCAAACGCCACTGCGCGTACCGAGCCAGAAGCTTTGGAAAAAGCCGCCGCTTTGGGTTACCCCTTGGTGGTGCGCCCCAGTTACGTGCTGGGTGGACGCGCCATGGAAATCGTCCACGAGCAACGTGACCTTGAGCGCTACATGCGCGAAGCGGTCAAGGTGTCGCATGACTCGCCCGTGTTGCTTGACCGTTTCTTGAATGATGCGATTGAGTGCGATGTGGATTGCCTGCGAGACCCCGAAGGCAAAACTTTTATTGGCGGCGTCATGGAGCACATCGAACAAGCTGGCGTGCACAGCGGCGACTCGGCTTGCTCACTGCCTCCGTATTCTTTGTCGGCGGAAACCGTGGACGAACTCAAGCGCCAATCCGCCGCGATGGCGGGTGCTTTGAATGTGGTCGGTTTGATGAACGTGCAGTTCGCCATTCAACATGTTGACAGCAAAGACGTCATCTACGTGCTGGAAGTCAATCCACGTGCCTCACGGACTGTGCCTTATGTGTCTAAAGCCACTGGCATTCAATTGGCCAAGGTCGCTGCTCGTTGTATGGCTGGCCAAACTTTGGCGTCGCAAGGCATCACCAAAGAAGTCACACCTCCTTATTTCAGCGTGAAAGAAGCAGTGTTCCCGTTCGTGAAGTTCCCAGGCGTGGATACCATCCTCGGCCCAGAGATGAAGTCCACGGGTGAAGTCATGGGTGTGGGTAAAACGTTTGGCGAAGCTTTTGTGAAGAGTCAATTGGGGGCAGGCACCAAGTTGCCACGCCCGCGCGATGCCGATGGCCGCTCCACGGGAAAAGTGTTCATCTCTGTGAAAAACAACGACAAGCTGCGTGTGATTGAGGTGGCGCGCCAGTTGGCTGCTTTGGGTTTTGAGATGATGGCCACCAAGGGCACGGCAGCAGCGATTGCCGAGGCTGGCGTGGCTTGTGCTGTGGTGAACAAAGTGGCCGAAGGCCGTCCGCACATCGTGGACGCCATCAAGAACAACGAAGTGGTGTTGGTCATCAACACCGTCGAAGAGCGACGCAATGCCATTGTCGATTCACGCTACATTCGCACCTCAGCGTTGCTCAACCGAGTGACCACTTTCACCACCATCGCAGGCGCAGAAGCTGCGGTGGAGGGCATGAAGTACATGGACACCTTGGATGTCATTTCTGTGCAGGAAATGCACGCCCAGTTGGCCGTGAACTGAGACGGCTGAAGGAAAAACGATGAGTACAGTACCCATTACCAAACGTGGCGCAGAGAAGCTCAAAGACGAGTTGCACAAACTCAAAACCGTTGAGCGTCCCTCTGTCATTGCCGCCATTGCCGAAGCCCGCGCTCAAGGTGACTTGAGCGAGAACGCCGAATATGACGCCGCCAAAGACCGTCAAGGTTTCATCGAAGGCCGCATTCAAGAGATCGAAGGCAAATTGTCAGTGGCAAAAATCATCGATCCTGCAGAGCTTGATGCCGGCGGTCGCGTGGTTTTTGGGGCCACCGTGGCGTTGGAAGAGGAAGAAACAGGCGACAAAGTGACTTATCAAATCGTGGGCGAAGACGAAGCCGATTTGAAGCTGGGCCTCATCAATATCAGCAGCCCGATTGCGCGTGCCTTGATTGGCAAAGAAGAGGGCGATGTGGCCGAAGTGCAAGCCCCAGGGGGTGTGAAGCGCTACGAGGTTGTCACGGTTTCTTACCTGTAAACCGTCAGCATGGCTCGGCTACAAATCTTTTTGGCCGCGCTGTGGTGGGGTAGCTTGACTGCCGTAGGTGTTTGGGTGGTGCCTATGCTCTTCATGCATTTGGCAACACCTGCCATGGCTGGGCAGATGGCAGCCAAATTATTCAGCGCGCAAACTTGGCTGGCTTTGGGTTGCGGCATCTTGCTGCTGTTAGCTGCCACGCGCGAAAACTTTAAACGGCCTGACACGCCTTCAATCTGGGTGATGGCGGGCATGTTGTTAGCCCTATTGATTGAGTTGGCGGTGAAGCCCCATATCATGTCACGCGAGAATCTGGCCTTGTGGCACAACTTGGGTTCTGCGTTTTATCTGCTTCAGTGGCTGTGTGCTGGCAAGGTGCTGTGGGCACTAGGCCCTGCTAGAGCAGCGCCTGCCATTGCAGCAGGCCCTGTGCAAACCGATTAACCCAGGGTGCGTTTTTTGACCGAAATCTTTTTCGGTTTGGCGCGTTTGACTTGACCGCCAGAGGTCAGGCGTTGGTTGCCCAACACGCGCAAAGTCTTGACTTCAGGGCGTTGGCCGCCGCGGCTGCTGTACTTGAGTACCTTCACGTCGCGCGGGCCAGCCATGCGGTCATCGTCGGCGGTGCGCTCTTTTTCAGCGCGTGGGCGCCACAGCACAAACAACTTGCCGATGTGTTGAATCGGTGCAGCGCTGAGTTGCTCGGCCAACGCTAAAAACATGGCCTCGCGTGCCAAGCGGTCGTCGCCCAAAACTCGGATTTTGATGAGGCCGTGGGCGTTCAAAGCCATCTCGGCTTCTTTGATGACGGCAGGCGTTAAACCATCGTTGCCAATCATCACGACAGGGTCTAAGTGGTGCGCTTCGGCACGGTGAATTTTGCGTTGAGCAGGTGTGAGTTGGATTGCGGACATGCGGGTATTATCCCCGCTCGCTCAAAGGTATGAATTGAAAGCCAAAACTAAAAGCAAAAAAGTCAACAAAACTTGGTTGAACGACCATGTGAACGACACCTACGTCAAGCTGGCCCAAAAAGAGGGCTACCGCGCGCGCGCAGCCTACAAGCTCAAAGAGATCGACGAACAGCTCAGCCTTGTCAAACCGGGCAACGTGGTGGTGGACTTGGGTTGCGCGCCTGGCGCTTGGTGTCAATACCTGCGCCGTCGCATGTCGCCGACCGGCGCAGCTGCGGGTACCTTGAACGGCACCATCATTGGTTTGGATATATTGGCGATGGAGCCCGTAGAAGGCACCACCTTCATTCAAGGTGACTTCCGTGAGGAGGACATCTTGGCCAAGTTGGAAGCCGCCTTAGACGGACGCATCGTGGATGTGGTGGTGTCAGACATGGCGCCCAACTTGAGCGGCATTGAGTCAACCGATGCCACCCGCATTGCCCATTTGATTGAACTGGCTGTTGATTTTTCACAAAAGCACCTCAAAGACGACGGTGCGCTGGTGGTCAAGCTGTTTCATGGCAGTGGTTACAGCGATTTGGTCACCCTTTTTAAAAACACCTTTCGGGTGGTCAAGCCCATCAAGCCCAAGGCCAGCCGTGACAAATCAAGTGAAACCTTTTTGGTGGGTATGGGTGTGAAAAGTCGCGTTTTAGCAAATCCTTGAGTTTCATAAGGCCTGCGCTTACGATTTAAGCGACACATGCGCTTGAAACGCCTAAAATCCAACCCATATCAGTACATCTCGTACTCTTTTTAATTCGGAGCCCACATTGAATAATCAATGGTTCTCAAAAGTCGCTGTTTGGTTGGTCATCGCTTTGGTGATGTTTACCGTGTTCAAACAATTTGAAACACGTCCTGGCGCAGGCTCGGGCTACTTGGGCTATTCGGATTTCCTTGAAGAAGTACGTGCCAAGCGCATCAAGACTGCCACCATCCAAGAAGGTCAGGGTGGCACAGAAATTTCAGCCGTGACCAACGACGACCGCAAGATTCGTACAACGGCCACTTATCTTGACCGCGGCTTGGTCGGTGACCTCATTGCCAACGGCGTGAAGTTTGACGTCAAGCCCCGCGAAGAAGGCTCCCTCCTCATGACCCTGTTGGTCAGTTGGGGGCCCATGCTGCTGTTGATTGGCGTTTGGGTGTACTTCATGCGCCAAATGCAAGGCGGCGGCAAGGGCGGCGCATTCAGCTTCGGCAAGAGCAAAGCCCGCATGCTGGACGAAAACAACAACCAAGTCACCTTTGCTGATGTGGCCGGTTGCGACGAAGCCAAAGAAGAAGTCAAAGAAGTCGTGGATTTCTTGAAAGATCCACAACGCTTCCAAAAACTGGGTGGGCGCATCCCACGTGGTTTGCTGTTGGTGGGCCCTCCTGGGACCGGTAAAACATTGCTGGCCAAAGGCATTGCAGGCGAAGCCAAAGTGCCTTTCTTCAGCATCTCTGGTTCAGACTTCGTTGAAATGTTTGTGGGCGTGGGCGCTGCTCGTGTGCGCGACATGTTCGAGAACGCCAAAAAGAATGCGCCTTGCATCATCTTCATTGATGAGATTGATGCCGTGGGTCGCCAACGTGGCGCCGGTGTGGGTGGCGGTAACGACGAGCGGGAACAAACCTTGAACCAAATGTTGGTCGAGATGGACGGCTTCGAGACCAACCTCGGCGTGATCGTGGTGGCCGCCACCAACCGTCCTGACATTTTGGACGCCGCTTTGTTGCGCCCCGGCCGCTTCGACCGACAGGTGTATGTGACTTTGCCCGACATCCGCGGCCGCGAACAAATTTTGAATGTGCACATGCGCAAAGTGCCAATTGGCCAAGACGTCAATGCCAGTGTGATTGCACGCGGCACGCCTGGTATGAGCGGTGCTGATTTGGCCAACTTGTGTAACGAAGCCGCCTTGATGGCTGCACGTCGCAATGCCCGCGTGGTCGAGATGGTCGACTTTGAAAAGGCCAAAGACAAAATCTTGATGGGCCCAGAGCGCAAGAGCATGGTCATGCCTGAAGAAGAGCGTCGCAACACCGCTTATCACGAATCGGGTCATGCTTTGATTGGTAAGTTATTGCCCAAGTGCGACCCTGTGCACAAGGTCACCATCATTCCCCGTGGCCGCGCTTTGGGTGTGACCATGAGCCTGCCTGCTCAAGACCGCTACAGCTATGACAAAGAATTCATGCTGAACCAAATCAGCATGTTGTTTGGTGGCCGCATTGCTGAAGAAGTGTTCATGAACCAAATGACCACGGGTGCCAGTAACGACTTTGAACGTGCGACGTCCATTGCTCGTGACATGGTCATGCGTTACGGCATGACCCAGGCTTTGGGTCCCATGGTGTATGCCGAGAACGAAGGTGAAGTGTTTTTGGGTCGCTCCGTGACCAAAACCACCAACATGTCTGAAGCCACCATGCAAAAGGTGGACATGGAAGTGCGCAGCATCATCGACTCCCAATACTCCCTGGCGCGTCGCCTGATTGAAGAAAACTCAGACAAGATGCACACCATGGCGAAGGCATTGCTCGAATGGGAAACCATCGACAAAGACCAAATCGATGACATCATGGCGGGCCGCGAGCCTCGTCCTCCCAAAGACTGGACGCCTCGCACCCCAACGGGCGGCGACAGCAGTGGCGGCGCACCAGCCGTGCAGCCAGATCCAGCACCCACTGCCGCTTAAAGCAATGTGGGACTGACGCAGAGACGGGGCGAAAGCCCCGTTTCTCATGGAGCATTTATGTTTTGGCACACCACACGTTTTCGCATTGACCTGAGCCAGCCGAAGGTGATGGGCATTGTGAATGTCACGCCTGATTCGTTCTCAGACGGTGGCCAACATGCCACAACGCGTGCAGCTTTGGCACATTGCGAACAGCTGCTCAAAGAGGGCGCAAACATTTTGGACATTGGTGGTGAATCCACCCGTCCTGGTGCACCTGCGGTGTCGCTGGAAGAGGAGTTGGCGCGTGTGCTGCCCGTGGTGCGTGAAGCGGTCCGTTTGAATGTGCCCATCTCTGTGGACACCTACAAGGCGGGCGTGATGCAAGCGGTGTTGGATACCGGTGTAGACATCATCAATGATGTGTGGGCTTTGCGTCAGGCGGGTGCGCAGCAAGTGATAGCGGCGCATGCGAGCTGCGGTGTGTGTTTGATGCACATGCACGGTGAGCCACAAACCATGCAGACCTTGCCGATGCAAGGCTCTTCCATTCAGCCTGTGGTTGAATTTTTGAAAAGTCATGCGCAAAGATTGCAGACGATAGGCGTGGTGAGCGAACGCATCGCCCTAGATCCCGGCGTAGGTTTTGGCAAAACCGTGGTGCAAAACTTTGAGTTGTTAGCGCACCAAGACCAATTGTTGGCCTTGGGATATCCCTTGCTCGTGGGCTGGTCGCGCAAGTCATCTGTCGGCGCAGTGTCAGGTTGCGATGTGGGCGAGCGCATGGTGCCCAGCGTGGCAGCAGCGTTGCTGGCAGTCGAGCGTGGCGCAGGCCTTGTGCGTGTGCATGACGTGGCCCCCACCATTCAGGCACTTAAAGTCTGGCAAGCTGCCCAAGTTTGAGATAATCCAATCAAAGTGATAGCGAAAAAAATAATACGAAAGCAAAAAAGATGACACGCAAATACTTCGGCACAGACGGCATTCGCGGCACCGTGGGCCAAGCTCCCATCACCCCAGATTTTGTGTTGCGTTTGGCCCATGCTGTGGGTCGTGTGCTGAAGCAAA
>JAIXRH010000064.1 GCA_027485285.1 Comamonadaceae bacterium
GGGCGATGTGTTTGAGGCCGATTACGGCCCGCTCGGATCTTTGAAATTTAAATTCGTTTAAAAGGTACGCCCATGACAGACGCCTTCATTCGCCCCCAGCGTTACAGCGATGCCGAATGGCAAGCGCGAGTTCAGTTGGCGGCTTGCTACCGAATCTTTGCGCACTTGGGATGGTCAGAGCTGATCTACAACCACATCTCCTTGCGCGTGCCCGATGAAGAGGCCCACTTCTTGATCAACCCGTTTGGCTTGCACTACACCGAGGTGACGGCATCCAACTTGGTGAAAGTGGACAGCCACGGCCACATCATCGGTCACAGCGATTGGCCCATCAACCCAGCGGGCTTCACGTTTCATGGCGCGATTCACACCACGATGCCCAACGCGCACTGTGTGATGCACATCCATTCCACACCCACGATGGCGGTGTGTTGTTTGAAAGACGGCCTGTCGTTCACCAACTTTTATGCGGCCCAACTGTGGGGCCAAGTGGCGTACCACGACTTTGAGGGCATCACCGTGCATGCCGAAGAGGGCGCGCGTATTTTGGCCAGCTCGGCTGGCAAGCCTGTGCTGTTCTTGCGCAATCACGGCCCTGTGGTGATGGGCACCTCGTTGGCGCAAGCGTTCAATTTGATGTGGCTGGTGAACCGTGCGTGCGAAGTGCAAGTGGCTAGCCAAGCCTTGGGCGCTTTGCAACCCATCACGCAGAAAGCCTTGGAGGCCTGCGTGCGCGATTCACTCAACTTCAACCCCAAGTTTGGTGCGGGTGAAGATTCGTTTGCAGCCATGCAACGTTTGATTGACCGCATCGACCCCAGCTACAGGGCCTGACACCGTGACACATCACCTCAAAAAAATTGCTGTGGTGGGCCTAGGTGCCGTGGGTGGTGCGTTTGCAGGCTTGTTGGGGACCTTGCCACCCGCCCACAATCTGCAACTCTCTGCCATTGCCCGAGGCAAGGCGTTAACGGCACTGCAAACGCAGGGCTTGGCGTGGACCCATGCGTCGGGTCAAACCCATCAAGTGGCGTTGACCGCCAGCGATGACCCGGCTGATCTCGGTCCGCAAGATGTGGTGATCGTGGCGGTGAAGGGGCCTTCGCTCAGTGGCGTGGCCCCCTTGGTTCAAGGCTTGTTGGCACCGCACACGGTGGTGCTGGTGGCCATGAATGGTGTGCCTTGGTGGTTCTTTGATGGCTTGGGTGGTGCGTGCGATGGTTTGCAGTTACCGGTGTTAGATCCGCAAGGGGTGATCGCCCAGTGCCTTCCGACTTCGCAGGTGCTGGGTTGCGTGGTGCATTTTTCTGCACAGTCGCCTTCGGCGGGCGTGGTGCAAAACATGAAAGGCAATCACCTGATCATTGGCGAGCCTGCGGGTGGCGTTTCTGCGCGCGCACAGGCCTTGGCAGATGTGTTGAATGCGGCTGGCTTTGATGTGAAAGTGTCGCCCCGCATTCAACAAGACATTTGGTTCAAGCTGTGGGGCAACATGACGATGAACCCCGTCTCAGCGTTGACGGGTGCGCCGTGCGACCAGATCTTGGACGACGACTTGGTCCGTTCCTTTTGCAGTGCTGTCATGCTGGAAGCGCAGGCCATTGGCACGCGCATTGGCTGCGACATTTCACAAGCGCCCGAAGACCGGCATGCGGTGACCCGAAAGCTCGGCGCTTTCAAAACATCGATGTTGCAAGATGTGGAGCAGGGGCGTGCCCTCGAGCTTGACACGCTCCTGGGCGCAGTCCGTGCAATGGGTCAACACCTGCAAGTGCCTACCCCTTCCATGGATGCCTTGTATGGCCTCACACGTTTGATGGCACGCACACGCGGGATCTACCCTAAGAACGATGGATAAAAATTCCAGGCAACCAGTTTCTCGCCGCCATTCGACAGGGCCGCAAGCGAATTGGCTGCTGGCTTGGCTTGGTGGATGCCAATGTGGCCGAAAGCCTTAGCCGTTTGCCCAATACCTGTGCAGGGGTGATCAAAAGCGGCTGTACACCAAGCCTGAAGCCACGCCACCAAACAAATCACCTGTCACCAAAGGCACGCCCGCAAACTCAGCTTGCAGCGACTCTTGGAAGGTACGCAATGCAGATGACCCACCGGTGAGGTAAATGGCATCGGGCTTGCCGTGGGTCAGCCCTGCGCGTTGCACGCACTCGCGAGCGCAGGCCACGGTGTTGGCCAGCAGTTGTGCCAAGTGGCTGTGCAAGTCGGCAGCGCCCAGCGATGCAAGCAAACCCGCTTCGACATACGACAAGTCCATGGCGGCGTCATCGCCAGTTTGCGAGCAGCGAATTTTGGCTTGCTCCACATCGTGCGCCATGTGGTGGCCGTAACGCGCGTTCAGCACGCGCATCAGGCGGTCGTGCAATTGCACATCGGTGTAATTCACTTGTAGGGCTTTGGCTTGCGCCATGGCTTTGGGCTGGTATTGCCAGTTGATCAAGTGCCAGGTGGACAAATCAAAAAACACCCGGTTGGGCACTTCGCGGTGTTGCGGGCCCATGTGGCCATAGCCCAGCAAGGGCATGACTTGGCTCAGGCTCAGCTTTTGGTCAAAGTCGGTGCCGCCAATGTGCACGCCGGTGGTGGCCAGCACATCGTCGCCGCGGTTGGATGGATGCCTACGCGCAGGCCCCAAGCGGACCACGGTGAAGTCGGAGGTGCCGCCGCCAATGTCGGCCACCAGCACCGTGGTGTCGCGCGTGAGGCGACGCTCGTAGTCCAGCGCAGCGGCGATGGGCTCGAATTGAAAAGAGATGTCCGTGAAGCCAACGCGCTCAGCCGCTTGGCGCAGCGAATTTTCCGCTTGTGCATCACGCCCCGCATCGTCGTCCACAAAGTGCACGGGTCGACCCATCACCACGCGCGTGGGGGCGGTGCCCAACTGGCGAGTGGCGCGTTCGCGCAAAGCAGCCAAGTAGGTGGTGATGATGTCTGAGAAGTTCACCAACTGGTTGTTGATGAGTGTGGTCTCCATCAGCAATGGGCTGCCCAGCAGGCTTTTGAGCGAGCGCATCAAGCGGCCCTCTGTGCCTTCTAAGTAATGTGTGATGGCTTCACGGCCAAAGTGTGTGCTGCCTTCTTCGGCGTTGTAAAACACGGCGGTGGGCATGGCCAGTGCATCGCCTTCTAGCGCAATGAGCTGGGCGGAGCCTAGAGGCGCAGCCCATGCGACGGCTGAGTTGGAGGTGCCGAAGTCAATGCCCAAGATGCCATCAGCACTTGGGGCTTTTTGTTTGGATGCGCGCATGGAAGAACTTAACTCACCAGCCCCACATAGACGTTTTGCACATCGTCGTTGTCGTCAATGGCTGACAGAAAAGCTTCGACTTCTTCTAGGGCTTCGGCGCTCAGGTTGGCGGGATCCACAGGGTTTTTCGGCTTGTAGCCCAGCTTGGCCGACAGCACATTGAACCCGTGCGCGGGCAGGGCGCGGCTCACCAAGTCGAGGTCGGTGGGCTCAGTGATGAACACCGAGTTGCCTTCGTCACCTGCTTCAAAGTCTTGCGCGCCGGCCTCGATGGCAGCCATCTCGGCGTCTGCATCGGGCGCCGTGGGTTCGGCTTCAATCAAGCCAATGTGGTCGAAGTCCCAGGACACCGAGCCCGAGGTGCCGAGCTGGCCTTTGCGAAACAACACGCGCATTTCGGGCGCGGTGCGGTTGACGTTGTCGGTCAAGCACTCCACCATCACCGCCACTTGGTGGGGCGCGTAGCCTTCGTAAATCACACGTTCAAATTGCACCGCTTCACCGGTCAGTCCAGCGCCTTTTTTGATGGCGCGGTCCAGCGTGTCTTTGGGCATGGACACCTTGCGGGCTTGTTCCATCACCATGCGCAGGCGCGCGTTGGCGGCGGGGTCTGCGCCGTTGCGCGCAGCGACCATGATGTCTTTGGCGAGTTTGCTAAAGACGCGGCCCTTGGCGTTGGCGGCTAAGTCTTTGCCTTTGGCTTTCCATTGAGCGCCCATGTGTGTGTTCCTTGATGTGTGTCAGTGTTTAGTGGTCTGTGCTGGCGCTCCAGCGCTGGTCCCAGGCGTGTGTGATTTGGCGGCGGTCGCGCTTGGTGGGGCGGCCGTGCTCAATGCTGTGTGCGGGCTCTGTGGCCATGCGGTTGTGCTCCGCTTGTTTTGCGCGCAAGGCGATGCTCTCGGGTGTTTCTTCGTATAGCAGTTGCGCCACCGGCGCGGGTCCGCGTACGGCGCTGATGCCTTTGACCAGAACGGTCTTGGTGATGTTGCCTTGGCGCACGGTCAGGGTGTCGCCCACCTTCACCTCACGTGCAGGTTTGACGTCTTGGCCATTGATTTGAACGCGGTGCTTGGTCACTTCATCACACGCGAGGCTGCGTGTTTTATAAAAGCGGGCGGCCCACAGCCACTTGTCGATGCGCAGGCTGTCCATCAGTGGTTGAACACGTCCAACACGCGTGTCAGATCGTGGCCTGTGTAGCTGGGTTGTGGGCCGATGGTCTCAAAGGGCAAATGCTGGCGGTTCACCCACAAGGTGGGGAAACCGAACCAAGTCGCGCCCAGAGCGTCCCACGCGTTGCTCGACACAAACAAAATGTCTTGCTTCTCCGCAAGCAAGGTTTGCTGCACCAAGGCATAGGACTCGGGTGAGGTTTTGAACAGGCGAATGGGGTCCACCGAAATGATGTGGTCAATCAAGTCTGTCATGCCTGCACTGGCAACTGCGGTGCTGAGCATGTCTGGGCTCCCGTTGGACAAAATGGCGGTGGTGATGCCGCGCTCTTTCAGGCTTTGCAGCACGCCCAAGTTTTCAGCAAAAGGCGTGAGCTTGGCGTATTGGCCCATCAGGGCGTCTATGTGTTGGGGCTTGGCGTCGAGTTTGAAACGCTGGAGGGTGTAGAGCAAAGCGCTGCGCGTGATGTCCCAAAACGATTGGTAGTAGCGGCTGCCCTCAGATCGGTGTGGGTCCGACATGGTGATGAGTCGCGTGTAGTCAATCTGCTTGTCGCGCCACAACACGGAGATGGCCGCGCCTTGACCGGGATACAGCTGCTCAGCCAATTCGCCGATGGCGTACACATCAAACAAAGTGCCATAGGCATCGAACACAACCGTTTGAATAGACATGCTTACTTTTCGTTGGGCAGCAAGCAGCAGGTGTCGCCGCTGGCAGGGCGTTCAATCTTGATGCGGTGGATGTTGGGCAAGCTGCCCTTGAGGTCGTTGTAGATGAAGGCGCACAGGTTTTCTAGGGTGGCGGGGCCGAGGCCTGCCACTTCGTCCAGGAAATGGTGGTCTAGTTTTTCCCGCACTTTGTCGACCTCTTGGCGCAAAAATCCAAGGTCCATCATCATCCCCGACTCGGGGTCCGGCTTGCCAGCGATGGTCACCTCCGCGTGGTAGGTGTGGCCGTGGATGCGAAGACTGCCTTCTGCATCAATTTTGCGGCGCAGGGTGTGGGCGGCTTCAAAGTAGAAACGCTGGCTGAGTTCGTAGGTCATCGGATGCCAATCAACTTGTGGGTTTGCACGCTGAGTCGCCAGCGCGGGTGTGCTTGGCAAAAGGCCACTGCCGCCGCGGTGTTGGCGGCTGCGTTGGGCCCATCCATGGGCTGCAGATAAAAATTTTCAAAATTCAATGATTCAAACAGCGCGGGCTCGGCACCTGCTTGCGGGAACACCAGCTTCAGCTCTTGGCCGGTTTCCACCAGGCGCTGGCTGCCAGCCTTGGGGCTCATGCACAGCCAGTCAATGCCTTTCGGGGGTTTTACCGTGCCATTGGTTTCCACGGCGATGGTGAAGCCTTGCGCGTGCAGGGCATCGACCAAAGCCTCGTCCACTTGGAGCAAAGGCTCGCCACCGGTCAGCACCACAAAGCGGTGCTGGGTGTCGGTCGCAGGCCAAAAGCGGGCAATCGCTGCAGCCAAGTCTTGGGCGCTGTCAAACTTCCCGCCCTGCGTGCCATCGGTGCCCACAAAGTCGGTGTCGCAGAACTGGCAAATGGCCGAGCTGCGGTCTTCTTCGCGGCCGCTCCACAGGTTGCAGCCGGCGAAACGGCAAAACACGGCGGGTTGCCCTGCATTGGCGCCTTCACCTTGCAAGGTGTAGAACATTTCTTTCACGCTGTATGTCATGCCCGTATTTTCGCAGCAAGTTTGGCTGCCTCATTTGGAAGCTGCGACACTTGACTTTTTACTGGTGAAAAAGGGCTGAGCGCGATGGACGTCTTGACAACGCAAACCTTGTCAGGGGTGCACACGGGCATTGAAATGGCAGGCACCCTGGCGTTTGCCGGCATGGAAGATGGAGCGCTGACATGCTTGCTGAGCCTTGTGTGAGTCCTGTTCTTTATTCTTTTCGCCGTTGCCCCTACGCCATGCGCGCACGTTTGGCTTTGCGTGTCAGCGGCGTTGGCTACGAGCACCGTGAAATTGCTTTGAAGACCAAACCTGCTGAGATGCTGGCGGTGTCGCCTAAGGGCACGGTGCCTGTGTTGTGTTTGTCCACTGGTGAGGTGCTGGAAGAAAGCCTTGACATCATGCGGTGGGCCCTGCAACACAACGACCCACAGGCTTGGCTGCCCTGCACGCCACAAGCTCAGTCGTTCACACAGGCAGGCATTGCTTTGAACGATGGCGAATTCAAAGCGCATTTAGACCGCTACAAATACCCGCAGCGCTTTGGCTTGAGCGATGGCTTGCAGCACCGCACGCAAGGGGCTGAACTGTTGATGCGATGGCAAGCACATTTGCAGGTGCATGCGTGTTTGTCTGGCGATGGTTGGGGCCTGCTAGATGCCTGCGTGGCGCCCTTTGTGCGCCAGTTTGCACGCACGGACCGCGCGTGGTTTGATGCGCAGCCTTGGCCACACTTAAGGCAGTGGCTGAGCGCATTTGAAGCGTCAGAAGATTTTTCGGCTGTGATGCACAAGCACCCGCTGTGGGTGCCGGCTTAACTTGCTGACTTTAGAAAATCCATCACCAACTGCCATTGCGAAGAGACGTTCAACGCTGGCGCATGGCCGCAGCCAGCAATTTCTTCAGCGCGTAACAAGCCCTTGGCCCCCGGGCCGCGTGCTTGCATGGCTTGGATGGTTTCGGGAGAAATCAAATCTGAATTCGCGCCACGCATCACCATCACAGGCATGTTCAGGCTGTCGTACTCGGCCCACATGGGGTACTCGGGCACCTCACGAAAAAACTGCTGGGTGATGTGGGGATCGTAATGCGGCGTCACACGGCCATCGGGCAGGCGGCGGGTAGAAGTTTCGGTCAGATGCGTCCACTGGGCATCGGTTTGGAAACCGAAAGGCGCGTAGGCTGCGCGGAAAAAGGCTTCCAACTCGGGCACGGTGTCAAACGCGGGAGGCCGGCCTGCATAGGCTTTGATGCGCTCCACAGCTGCGACAGAAATTTCAGGCGCGATGTCGTTCAGCACCAGGCTGCGAAGGCGTCCTTTGAAAGCGGGCAGTTCTAAGCCCGCAGCGCACACCAAGCCCAAGGCGCCCCCCATCGATGTGCCAATCCAATGGGCGCGTTGAATGTGCAGTGCATCCATGAGCTCAAGCGTGATGCGTGCATAGGTGGCAAAGCTGTAGTCGTCTTTTGGGGTGGGGCTCCACTGGCTCAAGCCTCGGCCAATGGTGTCTGGGCAAATCACACGGTAGTGGGGGGCGAGCTGCTCGGCCAAGGCATCAAAGTCGCGGCCCGTGCGCGCCAAACCGTGCCAAGCAATCACCACGGGGAGCGAGGGATCGCCCCACGCGGTGAAGTGGATGTTGAATCCGTGGCATTGCAAGTAGTGAGAGCTGGGTGTCATGGTGAGTTCAGTTTACGATTGACCTATGCAATTGCAAGATATTTTGTATTCCCAAGGGTTTGGCACGCGCCGTATTTGTGCGGGCCTCATTCAGCAAGGTTATGTGCAGGTCGATCTGGGCCAAGGCTTGGTCACCTGTGACGATGCCCTGCAAGACGTTGACGTGCACGAAGGCCTTCAGTACTCTGTGCAAGGCGTGTTGTGGCCGTACCACGTCAAAGCCTATGTGCTGCTGCACAAACCCGCGGGCTACGAGTGCTCGCACAAACCATCGGCCTGGCCCAGCCTCTACACCTTGCTGCCACCGCCTTTGCGTTACCGCCCGCAAAAAAGTGCGGTGCAAGGCGTGCAAGCGGTGGGGCGTTTGGACCAAGACACCACGGGTATGTTGGTGCTGACCGACGATGGCCCGCTGATTCACCGCATGAGTTCACCCCGCCACCATGTGCCCAAGGTATACGAAGTCACCACCGACGGCCCATTGGACGATACGCAAGTGCAGCGTCTGCTGGACGGTGTGGTGCTGGACGACTCGCCCAAGCCCGTCAAAGCCGCCGCCTGTGTGGCCGTGGCCGAGCACCACTTGCGCCTGACCCTGACCGAAGGCAAGTACCACCAAGTCAAACGCATGTTGGCGGCCGTGGGCAACAAGGTGGTGGGTTTGCACCGTTCGCAAATCGGTGTCATGCCATTGCCGGCTGATTTGGCCCCGGGTCATTGGCGCTGGATCAGTGACGATGAGTTGAAGTGCTTAGTTACAAACCATTAACTTCGTCGGAGATGTGTGACTTGTTTGCGCTTCGTCAACGCAATTAGAACGATTTGAAACCTTGTTTTCTCTGTGGCTAGGCACCGCTCGTTACACTGGGTCTAGATTTTTCAAGGTGATTTTTGTGTCTTTGATCCACTTTTTTTCGTTGGCTTTGGCTGGTTGGATGGTCTTTGCAGTGCCCGCCGCAACTGCGGGCAATCCGATTTTTGTACTCAACTCACTCGACGCCAATGTCAGTGTCATTGACCCTGTCACATGGAAAGAAACGCGCCGCATCCCCACAGGCAAAGAGCCGCACCACCTCTACCTCACACCTGACGAAAATTCAGTCATCGTCGCCAATGCGGGCAGCGATTCGCTCACGTTCATTGACCCTCGCACAGCCGATGTGCAACGCGTAGTGCGCGGCACCTTAGACCCTTACCAACTGCGCTTCTCGCCCGATATGAAGTGGTTTGTCACCGTGGCCAACCGTTTGAACCACATCGACATTTACCGCTGGGATGGCAAAGACCTGACGTTGGCCAAGCGCATCCCCTCTGGCAAAACGCCAAGCCATATTTGGATTGACACCAAGAGCACCACGGCCTACGCCACCATGCAAGACAGCAACGAGTTGGTCGCGGTGGACTTGGCCAGCCAAACCATCAAGTGGCGCATCAAAACCGGTGAAATGCCAGCCGACGTGTTTGGAACGCCCAACGACAAGTACATGATGGTGGGTTTGACGGGCGACAACCATGTGCAAGTGTTTGATGTGTCGGGCGCGCAACCCAAGTTGTTCAAATCCATCCCCACTGGCGCAGGCGCACATGCGTTTCGCGCGGCAGGTGATGGCCGACATGTGTTTGTGGGCAACCGCGTGGCCAACACGGTCAACAAAATCGATTACTTCAACCTCGAGTCTGTCCAGCAGTTTGCCGCACCAGGCGGCCCGGACTGCATGGAAGTCACGGCAGACGGCAAGCTGCTGTTGGTGTCCTCGCGCTGGATTAAAAAAATGAGCGTGATCGACACCACCACAGGCCAGCTGGTGCGCCAAGTCAAAGTGGGCAAATCGCCGCACGGCATTTGGACCTTGGACCACGCCAAACGGTATTGAGCATGAGCCAACCGCAGCAACGCCTGTCGACTTTGAAGCGTCCCTGCGTTTCATGGTGGGCGTGGGCGGTGGCTGGTTTGTTGTTCTGCGGCCTGTCTGCGCAAGCATCGCCTTGCAGCAAACCGCTGTATCTCACCTTTGACACCGGCCACATGGGCGTTGCCCCATTGATTGCCGAGGTGTTGAATCGCCAAAACGTGAAGGTCACGTTCTTTGCGGCCAACGAACCGACCCAAGTTGGCGATGGCTCTTTGGGGGAGCACTGGGCCCCTTGGTGGAAAGCCCGCGGGGCAGAAGGCCACGCCTTTGCCTCGCACACCTTCGACCATGTGTATTGGCGCTCCGACCTGCCGCGTGGCAGCTGGCAAATGCGCCCCAGTGCAGGCCCCAACAAAGGCCAAACTGAGGTGTGGACTAGCCAACGGTATTGCGACCAGCTTCAGCTTGCCAACACGCGCCTAGAGCAAATCACGGGCGTCAAACCCTTGTCATTGTTTCGTGCGCCCGGTGGAAAAACTTCGCCCTCGTTGCTGAGTGCTGCCAAGCAATGTGGCTTTGCCCATGTGGGTTGGGCTGATGCGGGCTTTTTGGGCGACGAGTTGCCCAGCGATAAATTTCCCAATGCCATGCTGCTGCAACGTGCCTTAAGCAGCATCCGCTCTGGCGATGTCTTGATGGCGCACCTGGGCATTTGGTCGCGCCAAGACCCATGGGCACCTGCGGTGTTGGAGCCTTTGATTGAAGGCCTCAAAGCCAAAGGGTTTTGCTTTGCCACGCTCAAAGACCATCCAAAATTCAAAACATGGACACGCTGATTGATTTTTTTGCCAACACGCAAGCGGCTTTGTATGAAGGTGTGATGCAGCCCACCGCCTTTGCCTTGGGGCTGGGCAACCGCTTGGAAGATGTGTTTGATGGCACGGGCTGGTTGCTGGTGGGGCTGATTCAAGTCGCTGTCATGCTGCTGGTCATTGGCCCACTGCAACGTTGGCGACCTGCTGAGGCGGTGACCGATGCGCGCGCCATTCGTGTGGATGTGATTTACACACTCATTCACCGTTTGGGGCTGTTTCGCGTGGCGCTGTTTTTGCTGGTCGACCCTGTGCTGGACGCGCTCATGGGCGAGTTGCGGGTGCAAGGTGTAGGCACCTTTCATTTAGACAGCATGTGGCCTGGCGTGACGGATGGGCCTTGGGTGAGCTTGCTGATCTACCTGGTGGTGTTTGACTTCGTCAACTACTGGCTGCACCGCGCGCAGCACCAGTGGAACTGGTGGTGGGCCCTGCATGCGTTGCACCACTCGCAGCGTCAGATGACGCAATGGACCGACAACCGCAACCACCTGCTGGACGACTTGCTGGGCGCTGTGGTTTGGGTGCTGGTGGCGCAACTCATTGGCATTGCCCCTACGCAGTTTGTCGCGGTGGTGGCCATCACGCAATTGTTTGAAAACTTCCAACATGCCAACTTGCGACTGAGTTTTGGCCCATGGGGCGAGCGCATGTGGGTCAGCCCGCGGTTTCACCGCCTGCACCATGCGATTGGCTTGGGGCATGAAACTGCCAAAGAAACTGTCCAAGGCCCAAAGCTTGTTTTAGGCGGACACAACTTTGGCGTGTTGCTGCCTTGGTGGGACATCATGTTTGGAACCGCTAACTTCGATGCGCGTTTCGAGCCCACGGGCATCCGCGACCAAGTGGAGCAGGGGGTGGATTACGGCGAAGGTTTCTGGTCGCAGCAGCGTCTGGGTATCAAACGCCTCATGTGTGCCTTGGGTTTTTCATCTGCGCGTTAAATTGCTGCGGTATGCTTTTGGCATGCCCTTGTTTTTGGATTCTCTTTGGCGCGCACTGGCCTATTGCTTGATGCCCCGCGTCATGCTCCTCTCCCTTTTGCCGCTGGCCATGTTGCTGGTGCTCTCGGTGAGCTGGGGCTATTTTTATTGGTCGCCTACCCAAGAGTGGGTGCGCGAGATGCTGGCCTCCTGGCAAGTGTTGCAAGGCATGATGGATTGGCTGCAAGACAAAGGTGCCGCCGAGTTGCAAGCCGTGATGGTGCCGCTGGTCGTGATTTTTGCCATCACGCCCGTGTTGGTGGTCATCTCCTTGTTGGCCGTGTCTTTGATGATGACGCCCGCCTTGGTCGACCTTGTGGTGCAACGCCGCTTTGCGCATTTGGCGCTCAAGCATGGCGGCAGCACGCTCACCAGTTTGGTGTGGACGTTGGGCTCGACCGTCATTGCCATGGGGGCGATGGTCATCACGTTGCCGCTGTGGGCCGTGCCGCCTTTGATGTTCATCCTGCCGCCGCTCATTTGGGGCTGGTTGAGTTACCGCGTGATGGTGTTTGATGCCCTGGTCAACCACGCCAGCCGCGAGGAGCGTTTGGCCATAGGCCGTCAACACCGAGCTGCCTTGCTCACGATTGGCGTCCTCACAGGCTATCTGGGCGCTTTACCCAGCTTGGTGTGGGCCTCGGGTGCGGTGTTTGCGGCGGCGTTTTTGGTGCTGATTCCATTGGCGATTTGGATTTACGCCTTGGTGTTTGCTTTTACCTCGTTGTGGTTTGCACATTACAGCTTGGCTGCGCTCGAAGCCCTGCGGGCAGAGTCGGACACTGTGGTGATGGGCGCTTTGGTGCCCTTGCCCGAGGTAGCATCTGCAGATGACCCAAGTAGCCCACCCCACCCCCCCATCGTCTAACACCAGACCAGAATTTGGCCTCATCATTGTTGGCGATGAAATTCTCTCGGGCAAGCGTGCCGACAAGCACATGCCCAAACTCATTGAACTTCTCAGCGCCCGTGGCCTGTCCCTGGACTGGGCCGACTACGTGGGCGATTCACCCGAGCGCATCACCCGCACCTTAGCGCGCGCCTTCGAGAGCAACAGCATTGTGTTTTCTTGCGGCGGCATTGGTGCGACGCCCGATGACCACACGCGTCAATGTGCTGGCAAGGCCTTGGGTGTAGACATCGTGTTGCACCCTCACGCCGAAGCCTTGATTCGCGAACGCATACAAGACACGGCCAAAGAGCAGGGCGTGCCGTATGAGCCCGACCGCCACGACAACATCCACCGCCTCAACATGGGCGTGTTCCCTGCGGGCGCGAGCATCATTCCCAACCCCTACAACAAGATTCCCGGCTTCACATCAGTGGGTGCAGGCGGTGGCGCGGTGCACTTTGTGCCTGGCTTTCCGGTCATGGCTTGGCCCATGATGGCATGGGTGCTTGACACGCATTACCCGCATCTGTTTCAACACGAGGCATGGATTGAAAAGTCCATCGTGGTTTATGGTGCGATGGAGGCCACGCTCACACCGCTCATGGAGACTTTGGAGCGCGATTTCCAAGGCGTGAAGGTCTTCAGCCTGCCCAGCGTCGACCATCCTGTGCATGGCCGACACATCGAGTTGGGCGTCAAAGGTGCGCCTGAGGTGGTGGCCCACGCCTACCCTGCGTTGCTCGCAGGCCTTGACCCCTTCGGCGTGAAGTTGGGCCCTGAATTGGTGCGAAAATAGATATATTCCAATTTGGTGCATCATTGCACCAAAATAAGGCGAGATGTTTTTTGCATTTGCACCCCGGAAGACGCGATTGCGGCCAATTTGTGTCAATCTCGATGCAAAATAAGCCACTTGTTAGGGGCGAAGATGGTGTGTGTTCTGGGCATAGGCTGGCACAGAAACTGCATTCTCCCTCACGAAACGCTTTTTTAATCCAACAAACCTAGCAGGAGAACTTGATGGCCAAGACCGTCGCAGACGTAATCAAAATGGTGAAAGAAAACGAAGTCAAATTCGTTGATTTCCGTTTCACCGACACCCGTGGCAAATGGCAGCACATCACTGCGCCTGTGTCACAGTTTGACGAGAGCAAGTTCGAAGAAGGTCAGGCGTTTGACGGTTCTTCCATTGCTGGCTGGAAGGGCATTGAAGCCTCTGACATGTTGTTGATGCCTGATCCCAACAGCGCCATCATTGACCCCTTCTTTGAAGAAATCACCTTGGTGTTGATTTGCGACGTGATCGAACCCACCGACGGCAAAGCCTATGAGCGTGATCCACGTTCCATCGCCAAGCGCGCTGAGTCCTTCCTCAAGCAGTCGGGTATCGGCGACACCGCTTACTTTGGACCAGAGCCAGAGTTCTTCTTGTTCGACGAAGTGCGTTGGAGCACTGAGCCCAACAACACGTTCTATGCCATCAACGAATACGAAGGCCCATGGAACAGCGGCGAAAAAATTGAAGGCGGCAACCGCGGCCACCGTCCTCGCGTCAAAGGCGGCTACTTCCCCGTGCCTCCCGTTGACAGCACACACGACATGCGCAGCGAAATGTGCTTGTTGCTCGAGTCGGTGGGCATCCCAGTTGAAGTGCACCACCACGAAGTGGCTGGCGCGGGTCAATGCGAAATCGGCACCAAGTTCTCCACTTTGGTCGAGCGCGCTGACTGGACCTTGCTGCAAAAGTATGTGGTCCACAACGTGGCCAATGCCTACGGCAAAACAGCCACGTTCATGCCCAAGCCCTACGCTGGCGACAACGGTTCTGGCATGCACGTTCACCAGTCCATCTGGAAAGACGGCAAGAACTTGTTCGCAGGCTCTGGCTACGCGGGTTTGTCTGACTTGGCCCTGTACTACATCGGCGGCATCATCAAGCACGCCCGTGCCTTGAACGCCATCACCAATCCCGGTACCAACAGCTACAAGCGTTTGGTGCCTCACTTCGAAGCGCCCGTCAAGTTGGCTTACTCGGCCAAGAACCGCTCGGCTTCGATTCGTATTCCCAACGTGGCTTCTGACAAAGCTCGCCGCGTGGAAGCGCGTTTCCCAGATCCATTGTGCAACCCTTACCTCGGCTTTGCAGCCTTGTTGATGGCTGGTTTGGACGGCATCGAGAACAAGATCCACCCTGGCGAAGCAGCTACCAAAGACTTGTACCACCTCCCACCAGAGGAAGACAAGTTGGTGCCAACCGTGTGCTCTAGCTTGGACCAAGCTTTGGACGCATTGAACGCTGACCGAGCCTTCTTGACCAAAGGTGGCGTGTTCACCGACGCTTGGATCGACGCTTACATCGAATTGAAGATGCAAGAAGTGACCCGCAGCCGTGTGGAAGTCTCTCCCGTCGAATACGACATGTACTACTCCCTGTAATTCCTTGCAACGCCAAGTGCAATCAAAGGACGGCGCAAGCCGTCCTTTTTTTGTTTCAACTATTCTTGAGTGATGATCCCTTTGTTGCGCCACCGTTGTTCTTTGGGTCGTGTTGTGTGTGATGCGCTGTCGCTTGGCGCGTCATGGGCCGTGCCATTGGCCGTGTGCCTTGCAACTTTGTCTGCCTATGCCGCCAATGAGCCACAGCGCATTTACCGTTGCGGCAGTGCATATACCAATCAACCCGACCCCGCCCTCCAGTGCAAGCCCTTGACGGGCGGCAGCGTGACGGTGATTGAGGGCACGCGTGTGCAAGGGCCGCCGGCGGTGGTGCCCGCGGTCAGTGCCAGCGGTGGTTCGGCCAAAGTAGACAGCAACGAACAACGCCAGCGCGATGCGCAGGCCCAGGCTGTGTTGCAAGCTGAATTGCAAAAAGCACAGCGCCAACATGTTGAGCTGCTGCGCGCGTGGAACAACGGCGAGCCCGAGCGGCGTGCCGATGAGCA
>JAIXRH010000071.1 GCA_027485285.1 Comamonadaceae bacterium
CACGGCATCGCCTTGCGCCAGCGTGCTAGGCACGGCACGCACGGCCAAGGTTTTGCTCGATAGCGTGGAGATTTCTAAGCCCAACGCCTGCAATGCATCCGTGCCGGCCTCGGCAGTGGCCACTTCTTGCGCGGTGGCGGGGAATGTGGCGGGAATCAACAGCGGTTGGCTGCTGATGCGCTGCGCATCCATTTGTGTTTTGAGCTGTTCGTACACGATGCGCTCATGCGCCGCGTGCATGTCGATCAGGACCAAACCCTGCGCGTTCTCCGCCAAGATGTAAATGCCGTGCAGCTGCGCGATGGCTTTGCCCAAGGGCCATGTTTCGAGGGCGGCGTCTTGCAGCGAAGGCGCAGACGCGCTGTTGACGCTGATGGGCTTGAACGCTGCGTCAGTCGCAAAACTTTGTTTGGGCTGTTCTTGTGCAGTCAGGCCAACGCGCGGTGTGGATTGCCACAGTGCGCCCATATCTGCCACCCGCGTGCCAGACAAAGGCATGGTGGCTTGCTGCCAGTTAAACGCAGCAGTCCCCGCAGTGCCAGCCATGGGCAGTTCGTGGTGTTGCAGCGCATTGGCCATGAGCATGTTGGCACGCGGAACAGCCAGGGCGTTTTCTACCGCGTGGCGCACGGCTTGGTGCACCTCGCGGCCATCGCGAAAGCGCACTTCAATCTTGGTGGGGTGCACGTTCACGTCCACGCGCGTGGGCTCAATCTCTACGTACAAGGCATAGATGGGTTGGCGGTGACCGTGCAGCACATCTTCATACGCGCTGCGTGCCGCGTGGGTGATGACTTTGTCACGCACATACCGGCCATTCACATAGGCAAACTGATGGTCGGCGCGTGAGCGTGCCGCGTCTGGAATACCCGCGCGGCCCACCACCGTCACGTTGCCCGATTGGTAATGCACGGCGACCGAGTTGTCTAAAAAGTCATCGCCCAAGACATCGGCCAAGCGGCGGTCGAGTGCGTGTTTGCGTTGCGCGTTCAAGTCTTCGTCCGAGGCGGCGTCAAGGGTCTGCGCACGCCACTGCTCCACCAACTTACCTTCGTGCCAAATGGTAAAGCCTACTTCGGGCCGGGTCAGGGCGTGACGGCGCACGGCTTCCACGCAATGGGCCAGCTCGGTGTTGTCAGTCTTTAAAAATTTGCGGCGTGCGGGCGTGCTGTAAAACAGCTCTTTCACTTCTATCGTGGTGCCTTGGGCGCGCGCGGCAGGTTGCAGTTCGCCGCTGCGGCCATCCAGCAGCATGGCTTTGTCTTGGCTTGCCGTGCGAGACAACACCGACAGCTCAGACACCGATTGAATGGCGGCCAAGGCCTCGCCCCGAAAACCCATGGTGCCCACGGATTCGAGCTCGGTCAGGCTGGTGATCTTGCTGGTGGCGTGGCGCTTCAAAGCCACAGGCAGCTCGTTGGCGGGAATGCCCACGCCGTTGTCTTCCACGCTGATCAGGCGCACACCTCCGGCCAGCAGGCGCAAGGTGATTTGCGTGGCACCTGCGTCTAGCGCGTTGTCCACCAGCTCGCGCACCACAGAGGCGGGTCGCTCGACCACCTCGCCCGCAGCGATTTGGCTGATGAGTTCGTCAGGGAGTTCGCGGATGGCGCGTGGGGGTTGGGTCGCAGGGTGCACGGGCTCATTTTAGAGGCAAGGGATAATGCAGCCCATGGAAATAATTACCTTCTTGATCGACTTCATCCTCCATGTAGACCGCCATTTGGAGACCTTCGTCACGAACTACGGCACCTGGGTGTATGCCTTGCTGTTCCTCATCATCTTTGTAGAGACCGGCCTGGTGGTCATGCCCTTCTTGCCTGGCGACTCGCTGCTGTTTGTGGTGGGCGCCATGTGTGGCGTGGGTTTGATGGACTACAGCTTGTCGGTGACGCTGCTGTTCATTGCGGCAGTGGCAGGCAACCAAACCAACTACACGATTGGCCGCTTCTTTGGCCCCAAGGTGTTCGCTTGGGAAGACTCTAAGTTTTTCAACCGCCGTGCCTTTGACCAAGCTCACGCGTTTTACGAGCGCTACGGTGGCGTGACCTTGATCGCTGCCCGTTTCATGCCTTTTGCCCGCACCTTTGCCCCGTTTGTGGCGGGTGTGGCGCAGATGACGCGTCGCAAGTTCACCTTGTATGACATCACAGGCGGCGCCTTGTGGGTGGGCGGCATCATCACGGTGGGCTACTTTTTTGGAAACTTTCCTTGGGTCAAAGCCAATTTGGACAAAATCATTTGGGCCATGATTTTTATTCCGGGTGCACTGACTTTGTATGGGTCTTGGAAGGCGTCTCGTTCAGCGCAAGTAAAAGCTGATTGAGCCTGTCGGGGGAGGCCCGTTAAAACCCGCGCTCCTCGCGGCGAATGTCGCGCAGCATGAACAAATACAAGCGCTCCACCTTGTCGCGCGCCCATGGAGTTTTGCGCAAAAACTTCAGGCTTGAGCCCACGCTCGGGTCATGCGTGAAGCAGCGGATGTTGATGCGTTCGCCCAAGCCTTCCCAGCCATAAAAATCAGCCAGCTCGGTCACCAGGGCTTCTAATGTTTTGCCATGCAGGGGGTTGCGTGGCTGCGCTGCTGTGTCGGTCATGGGTTCAGGTGTTGCGCGTTTTGGCCAGCGGTGGGTTGCGTGAGAAATAGCGTTCAATGCCTTTCATCAGCGCATCGGCCAAGTCGTTTTGGTACTGGGGGCTGACCAAGCGCTGCTCTTCGGTGGGGTTGCTGATAAAGGCAGTTTCCACCAACACACTGGGAATGTCGGGGGCTTTCAGCACCGCAAAGCCTGCTTGCTCCACACGGTCTTTGTGCAGTTTGCCAATCTGTTTGATTTGGCCCAGCATGGCGTTGCCGAGCTTGAGGCTGTCTTTGATTTGCGCGGTGGTGCTCATGTCAAGCAGGGCGCGTTGCACAGCGGCATCTTGGCTTTTGATGTTCAAACCGCCAATCAAGTCGGCACGGTTTTCTTGCTTGGCCATCCACTTGGCGGCGGCACTCGATGCGGCACCATCACTCAATGCAAACACGCTCGCTCCCTTCGCTTGCGGTGTTTGAAACGCATCGGCATGGATGCTGATGAACAAATCGGCCTGCACGCGCCGAGCTTTTTCCACACGTTGTTGCAATGGCACAAAGTAGTCGGCGTCCCGCGTGAGGTAGGCCCGCATGGGCAAGTTGCCTTGCTTGGTTTTGATCACGGTGCTGTTGATGCGGTCGCGCAGGCGATGGGCAATTTTCAGCACCACCTCTTTTTCGCGTGTGCCGCTGGGGCCAATGGCCCCTGGGTCTTCGCCCCCGTGGCCTGGGTCCAAGGCCACGATGATGAAGCGTTCGCCATCTGGTCTTTGATTCACGGACGCGGCGGTGGTGATAGGCACAGACGCCGAAGATGCTGCTGGCACGGGCAACTCAGACGGCGCGTTGGGCTTGACCATCAATTCGCCCACAGGGTCTGCATGCATGCCGAGTTTCGAGCTGGGAGGCGGCGTCGGTGTGGCCGTCATCGACGGCACGTTGTAGGTGGTGCCGCCATTGAGCTTGTCCGTGATCAAGGCTTCAAGCGGGTCGGCCACTTCAGAAGGGTAGAGGTCGAGCACCAAGCGGTGTTGGTAGTGGGTGTTGCCCGTTTTCACGGGCTGCAAGTTGAACACCTGCGGCTTGACCATGCGACGCAAGTCCAGCACCAAGCGCACGGTTTTGTTGGCAAATTGACCCACGCGCACACCCGTGATGTACGGGTCGTCCGATCGCACCTTGCCCACCAGCTCTTTGAGGGCTGGGTTGAGCTCAATGCCTTCAATGTCCACCGCCAAGCGGGGTGGGTTGGCTACAAAAATAGGGACGGTCTTCAGCGCTGTGTCGCTTTCAATCGTCACGCGGGTGTAGGCTGCTGCAGGCCACACGCGCACCGCCACGATGCTGGCACCCCAAGCTATGTCTGCGCTGCCCAGTAGCAAGGCGAGCGTGCCGCCTTGCAACAGGCTGCGTCGGTTGATCCCGTGATGGCCCGCATCGTCGTGGTGCTGCGTCATGCCAGCAGCTCCTGCCCGCTGGGGGTGAGGGCATGGATCGTGATTTGGCGTTGTTCAGACGCATCCACGTCGATGTGGATTTCAAGGTCGGGTGTGGGCATCACACCGGCGGCGTTTTGTGGCCATTCACAGAGCTTCAAGCCTGCACTGGCAAAGATGTCGCGAAAGCCAGCGTCTTCCCACTCGCGTGGGTCGCTGAAGCGGTAAAAGTCAAAGTGCCACACCTCGCCAGCACTCACGGTGTAGGGTTCGACCACGGCGTAGGTGGGGCTTTTGACGCGGCCTTGGACGCCCAAGGCCCGCAGCAGGTGACGCACGAAGGTGGTTTTGCCTGCGCCCAAATCGCCATGCAAGGCAATGCAAGCATTCAAGTGGGCGCGTGTCAATGCGGCGGCCAGCTGCGTGGCAAACGCGGCGGTGGCGGCTTCATCGGGCCAAACGAGAGTTTTTACAATGGTCGGATTAATCAAAGGTGTCCGTTGTCTATCAATCACAAATTGTTGCTCACACAAATTCAGGCGCTCGGGCAAACACTGGGATTTTCTCAAATTGCGGTGGCACCTTTGGACTTGTCTTCGGCCGAGCCGCATTTGCAGCATTGGTTGTCGCAAAACTTCCACGGCAGCATGGACTATATGGCCCGCCACGGCATGAAGCGTGCTCGCCCCGCCGAGCTGGTGCCTGGCACCTTGAGCGTGCTGACCGCCCGCATGAACTACCTGCCGCGCGACACGGCCGAAGGCTGGCAAGAGGCCGAGTGGCAACGCTTGCGCAATCCTGCCGAGGCCGTGGTGTCGGTCTACGCCCGAGGGCGCGATTACCACAAGGTGCTGCGCAACAGGCTGGACACGCTGGCCCAACAGATTGACGCCTTGCTGGTCGATGCCCTCAAGCCCAATGGCTTTGAATATCGCGCCTTCACCGATTCAGCCCCCGTGCTCGAGGCCGAGCTGGCCACCCGCAGCGGCCAAGGCTGGCGCGGCAAACACAGCCTGGTGCTCAACCGCGAAGCGGGCTCGATGTTTTTTTTGGGCGAGATTTTTTTGAATGTGGCCCTGCCTGCCTCCGAACCCACCACCGCCCACTGCGGCGAATGCACCGCGTGCATCGATGTGTGCCCCACGCGGGCCATCATCTCGCCCGGCTTGGTGGATGCCCGCCGCTGCATCTCGTATTTGACGATCGAGCACAACGGCTCTATTGACGAAGCGCTGCGTCCCTTGATGGGCAACCATATTTATGGCTGCGATGACTGCCAGCTGATTTGCCCTTGGAACAAGTTTGCGCAAGCGTCTAGCTTGCCTGACTTTGATGTGCGCGCGGGGCTGGTGGGACACAACATGGCGCGCTTGTTAGCGTGGAATGAAGCAGAGTTTTTGCGCCACACCGAGGGCAGCCCAATTCGCCGCATTGGCCATGTGCGCTGGTTGCGCAACTTGGCGGTGGCAACGGGCAATGCGCTGCGCCATGCGGACGATGCCGCTTTGCGTGAAGCACTGTTCGCGCACCTCACGCATCCCAGCGAGGTGGTGCGTGAGCATGTGCAGTGGGCGTTGGCGCAGTAACATCAGCCATGGCTTTTTTCACGCGTTTGTTATTCACGTTGCTCGGCATGGCATTCGCCCTGTTGTTCACTTTGGGCGTGTTGTGTTGGTTGGTCTTGTATGTGGCATTCGCCTCAGTGCGTTGGCTGGTGACGGGGCAAAAGCCGCAAGTGGTGATGATGTGGCAACAAATACAAGCTTTCCGCAAAAACATGCAGTCTGGTCAGCGCGACCGCTGGTCTGGTGGCTCTCGCTCAAGCGAGGGGCCTTGGCCAGAGGAGAGAGGGCACGCATCGCGTTCAAACGCCAAGTCCGATGTGATTGAGGACGTGGTGGTGCGTGAAGTCCATGACCAACCGCGAATCCCAAAAGATGGATCGTGAGCTTGGTTCACACAGCCTTGGCACACCCAGCAGATCAGCGCGCGTTCGATGCAACAGAGTTCAAAGCCCGATTCGCTTTCACAGCCTGGCCCAGCTCAATCACTGCCAGGGCGTAGTAGCTGCTCCAGTTGTAGCGCGTGACCACATAAAAGTTGTCAGTGCCCGCCACATAGCTGGGTGCGTCGTCGCCGTTGAACAACTCCACCAAAGCCAGTGGCCCGTTGTGCTTTTGCGCTTCTTCGTCCAGCACCGCGCCTTTGGCCATGAAGTTGCTCACGCTGAACGAGGGCAAGATGTCTGGCGCCAAGAGTGTGGGTTTGTCTAAGCGCGTTTCGTCAAAACCCACGGGGTAGTGGGTGGGCATGCCGGTTTGCCAGCCAAAGGCTTTGAAGTAGTTGGCCACCGAGCCAATGGCGTCCACAGGGTTGTTGCGCAGGTCAATGCGGCCATCGCCATCAAAGTCCACCGCAAATTTGGCGGTGCTCGACGGCATGAACTGCGGCCAGCCCATGGCGCCCGCAAAACTACCTTTGGCGCTGACGTGGCCTTGGCTGTGGGCTTGCACCAAGAAGTGGCCCAACTCTGACTTGAAAAACGCTTGGCGCTCGGCTGCGCGTGGGTGGGCCGATGGAAAGTTGAGGGTGAGCGTGGTCAAGGCGTCAAGCACGCGGAAGTTGCCCATGTTCTGGCCATAGAAGGTTTCTACGCCGATGACACCCACAATCATTTCGGCGGGCACACCGTAGGTGTGCTCGGCCCGGGCGAGGGCGCTTTGGTGGGTTTGCCAAAACTGGGTGCCGGCGTCGATGCGGCGGCTCTCAATGAAGCGCTCTCGGTAAGCGCGCCAGTTTTTGGCAGTGGGCACGCTGGGCGGCAGCACCATTTTGGGCACGCCTTTGAGAAACTGGGCTTTGCTGATTTGCTCGCGCACCCACGCTTTGGGCAGGTTGTATTGCTGGGCGAGTTCGTCGGCCAGGGCGATGGCCTCGGTGGTTTTTCCGTATGCAGCGCCTTGGGTGGATGCTTTGTTTGACGCCGCTTTGTGCGAAGCAGTTTTGGGTGCTTTTGAATGCGATTTGGCCGATGCGCTGCAAGCAAAGACCGCCAACACCAACAACGCGGCGGTCATGTGCGCTAGGGCAAGATGCCGAGGCCAGGTCATAGAGAGCGGGGAAGGATGAGGGGTCACGCCGTGTTTGCAAGTTAAAAAAGCAAGGCCTACATGGTAAGCTGACTTGCAGAAGACCCAAGGTAAACACGATGAGTAAAACCGGCTATTACACGCACCCCCTGTGCATGAAGCACGAGATGGGCGAAGGGCACCCCGAGTGCCCAGAGAGGCTCAGCGCGATTCAAGACCGCCTGCTGATCAGCGGTGTCGATTTGGGCCTCACCGCCCTTCAAGCGCCCGATGCACCGCTGGCCGACATCGAGCTGGCGCACGACCGCCTGTACATCGCGTCTTTGCGTGGTTTGTCAGAGCAGCTGACGGAAGACATGGCCGCAGGCGGCCCTCGATACGGCCACTTGGACGCCGACACCCACATCAACAGCTTTACTTGGAAAGCCGCACTGGCTTCTGCGGGGGCTGCGGTGGCGGCCACCGATGCGGTGATTGCGGGCGAGCTGGCCAATGCGTTTTGCGCCATTCGCCCGCCTGGTCACCATGCCTCGCGTCACGCAGCGAGTGGCTTTTGTTTTTTCAACAATGTGGCCATTGCCGCCAAGTACGCCCTCGAGCGCCACGGCCTGAAGCGCGTGGCGGTCGTGGACTTTGATGTGCACCACGGCAATGGCACCGAAGACATTCTGAGTGGTGACGATCGCGTGTTGATGGTTAGCTTTTTCCAGCACCCGTTTTACCCGCACAGTGGCACAGAGCACCCAGCCGCCAACATGGTCAACATTCCCGTGCCTGCTTACACCAAGGGCATGGAAGTGCGTGAGTTGATTGAAACGCATTGGGTGCCGCGCTTGGAAGCGTTCAAGCCCGAGATGATGTTCATCAGCGCAGGTTTTGACGCGCACCGCGAAGACGACATGGGCCAAATGGGCTTGACCGAGCAAGACTACGCTTGGATCACCCACCGGTTGCGTGACATCGCCGCACGCCATGCACAGGGGCGCATCGTCTCTTGCCTGGAGGGCGGCTACGATTTGAGCGCGCTGAGTCGCAGTGTGGAAGCCCATCTGCGCGTGTTGGCAGATCTATAAAACATGAATGAATTACAAGAACTGTGGCTGGACTTGCACAGTCCGGCGATTGCCTTAGAGCTGGCTGGCTTGGCAATGTGTCTGCTGGCGGCTTGGCTCATCAGCTGGGCGTTGGGGCGCAGATTCACATCCACCGATTCGATTTTGTTTGGCCGCAGGCTGATTGACGGTGTGCTGTTTCCAGCGGTGGCCTTGAGCTTCACCTTCGGCGTCAAGCTGTTGCTGACAAAAGTTCAGCACATGCCGGTGCCTGTGCTCAAGGTGGTGGTGCCCGTGCTGGTGTCGCTGCTGTTGATCCGTTTGATTGCCAGGGTGTTGGCCGCGGTGTTTCCAGTGTCGCGTGGCGCGCGGTTGTTAGAGCAGGGCGTGTCTTGGGGTGCCTGGGGCTTGGCGGTGTTGTGGATCACAGGGCTGTGGACGCCCATCATGAACGAGCTGGATGGCTTGCAATTCATGTTGGGCAAAACGCGCGTCAGCGTGGCCCATGTGTTGGAGGTGGTGCTGACCTCTGGTTTTGTGTTGGTGTTGGCGTTGTGGCTGTCCAGCACCCTTGAGCAGCGCGTGCTCAGTCGCGCATTTGAAGATTTGTCCATGCGCAAAGTGGCTGCCAACGCCATGCGCGTGCTGCTGCTGGTGATTGGCACTTTGTTTGCGTTGTCGTCCTTGGGATTTGACTTGACGGCGCTGTCTGTGATTGGCGGCGCTTTGGGTGTGGGCATTGGTTTTGGTTTGCAAAAATTGGCGGCGAACTATGTGAGCGGCTTTGTCATCTTGCTGGAGCGCTCGCTGCGCATTGGTGACTTTGTGCGGGTGGACGGTTTTGAGGGGCATGTGACCGACATCAAAACGCGATACACCTTGGTGCGTGCTGGCAATGGCAGTGAATCGGTGGTGCCCAACGAGTTGCTGCTGACGCAGCGGGTGGAAAACCTGTCGCTGGAGAGCCGACACCTGCTCCAGACCTGTACTTTTTGGGTGGCGCTGGAGAGCGATGTGGCACGTGTGCAAGCCCTGCTGGTGCAAGCCGCATTGAGCGCGGAGTGGGTGTTGCCGCTGCCCGCGCCGCAAGCTTTGTTGGCTGAGGTGGCACCACAAGGTTTGCGTTTTAACTTGATTTTTTGGATGGAAGACCCCATCAACGGCCAGTCGTTGTCCCGTTCCTCCGTCAACATCGCTGTGTTGAGCGCCTTGCGCGATGCGGGTGTGATGCTGGTGCATTCGCCGCAAGAGGTGGTGCTGCGATATCCAACTTGAGTTTTAACTAGGGACTTCCCTAGAAAAGAACGGTCGTTCGATAAAATGGATGTTTCGATCCATACAATGTGACGTTTACGTAAACGTCAATCTGAGTACTTATAAAAAATTGGAGCCTTTGCCATGAAAGTTTTGGTCGCTGTCAAACGCGTGGTGGACTACAACGTCAAGGTCCGCGTCAAATCGGACAATTCGGGCGTTGACATTGCGAACGTCAAAATGAGCATGAACCCCTTTGACGAAATCGCGGTGGAAGAAGCCGTGCGCCTGAAAGAAAAGGGCGTGGTCACCGAAGTGATCGCCGTGTCGTGTGGCGTGACCCAATGTCAAGAAACTTTGCGCACCGCCATGGCCATCGGCGCAGACCGTGGCATCTTGGTCGAGACCGCCGAAGAGCTGCAACCCTTGGCGGTGGCCAAGCTGCTCAAAGCCTTGGTGGACAAAGAGCAACCTGGCTTGGTGATTCTTGGCAAGCAAGCCATTGACGACGACTGCAACCAAACTGGCCAAATGTTGGCGGCTTTGGCCGATATGCCGCAAGCCACATTTGCGTCCAAGGTTGAGCTGACGGCCGACAAGGCCAGCGTGACCCGCGAAGTGGACGGCGGCTTGGAAACCATTTCCATCACCTTGCCAGCGGTCATCACCACTGATTTGCGTTTGAACGAGCCACGCTACGTGACCTTGCCCAACATCATGAAGGCCAAGAAGAAGCAACTCGATGTGTTCAAGCCCGAAGACCTCGGCGTGGATGTGACCCCTCGCATCAAAACCCTCAAAGTGATGGAGCCTGCCAAGCGCAGCGCCGGCATCAAGGTGCCAGACGTGGCCACTTTGGTGGACAAACTCAAGAACGTGGCCAAGGTCATTTAATTTAGAAACGCAGGAGAAATACCCATGACATCCCTCGTTATTGCAGAACACGACAACACATCCATCAAGCCCGCCACCTTCAATACCGTGACCGCCGCCGCCGCCATCGGCGCTGACGTGCACGTGCTGGTGGCTGGCCACAACGCTGGCGCTGCCGCTGCCGCTGCCGCGCAAATTGCGGGGGTGAGCAAAGTCATTCACGCCGATGGCGCCACGCTTGAGGCTGGTTTGGCTGAAAACGTGGCCGCGCAAGTGCTCGCCATCGCCAGCCACTACACCCACATCTTGTTCCCCGCCACAGCCAACGGCAAAAACGTGGCCCCTCGCGTGGCCGCCAAGTTGGACGTGGGCCAGATCAGCGACATCACCCAGGTGGACAGCCCCGACACGTTTGAGCGTCCCATCTACGCGGGCAACGCAGTGGCCACTGTGCAATCGAGCGATGCCGTCAAAGTCATCACCGTGCGCACAACGGGTTTTGATGCAGCGGCTTCCACGGGAGGGTCTGCCGCAGTGGAAACCACTGCTGCTGCCACAGACTCAGGCAAGAGCAGCTTCTTGGGGCGTGAAGTCACCAAGAACGACCGCCCTGAGCTGACCGCTGCCAAAGTCGTTGTCTCTGGTGGCCGTGCTTTGGGTAGCTCAGAGAAGTTTGACGAAGTCATGATTCCATTGGCTGACAAGTTAGGCGCCGCCATTGGTGCCAGCCGCGCTGCGGTGGACGCTGGCTACGCCGCCAACGATTTGCAAGTGGGCCAAACCGGCAAGATCGTGGCCCCTCAGTTGTATGTGGCTTGCGGCATCAGCGGTGCGATTCAGCACTTGGCGGGTATGAAAGACAGCAAGGTCATCGTGGCCATCAACAAAGACCCAGAGGCACCCATCTTCAGCGTGGCCGACTTTGGTTTGGAGGCTGACCTGTTTGTGGCTGTGCCCGAGTTGGTGGCCGCGCTTTAAACCCTATTTGAAAAGGCACTCGCATGAGTTACATCGCCCCCATCAAAGACATGGTGTTCAACATGGAACACTTGGCTGGCCTTGAACTTGTGGCCCAAATTCCCGCGTTCGAAGACATGGGCGTGGAAACCGCCCAAGCCGTGCTTGAAGAATGCGCGAAGTTGAACGAGTCTGTGCTCGTGCCTCTGAACTGGGAAGGCGACAAGAACCCATCGTTTTTCAAAGACGGCCACGTCACCACCACGCCCGGCTTCAAAGAAGCCTACCTTCAGTATTGCGAAGGCGGCTGGCAAAGCCTGCAACATCCGGCCGACTTTGGCGGTCAAGGCTTGCCCAAAACCATTGGTGCAGCTTGCGGCGAAATGCTCAACTCAGCCAACATGAGCTTTGCCCTGTGCCCCATGCTGACCGATGGCGCGATTGAGGCCTTGCTCACCGCAGGCTCTGACGAGTTGAAAGCCACTTACCTTGAGAAGTTGATCTCTGGCAAGTGGACGGGCACCATGAACTTGACCGAGCCACAAGCGGGCTCTGACTTGGCCGCTGTGCGCACCCGCGCCGAGCCACAAGCTGACGGCACTTACAAAGTGTTTGGCACCAAGATTTACATCACCTACGGTGAGCACGACATGGCCGAGAACATCATCCACTTGGTGTTGGCCCGTGTGCAAGGTGCACCCGAGGGCGTGAAAGGCATCAGCTTGTTTGTGGTGCCTAAGTTCATGGTTAACAAAGATGGTGCTTTGGGCGCTCGCAACGACGTGCATTGCGTGAGCATTGAACACAAAATGGGCATCAAAGCCAGCCCCACGGCGGTGTTGCAGTATGGCGACGGCATGGTGGGCAGCATTGCAGACAACACCGGTCCCGGTGCTGTGGGCTTCCTCGTGGGCGAAGAAAACCGTGGCTTGGAGTACATGTTCATCATGATGAACGCCGCACGTTACGCCGTGGGCGTGCAGGGCGTTGCGATTGCCGAGCGGGCTTACCAAAAGGCGGTCACATTTTCTCGTGACCGCGTGCAAAGCCGCCCCGTGGACGGCAGCATGAAAACCAGCGCGCCCATCATTCACCACCCCGACGTGCGCCGCATGTTGATGACCATGCGGGCCTACACCGAAGG
>JAIXRH010000127.1 GCA_027485285.1 Comamonadaceae bacterium
CTTCTGCGCCATACAGGCGTTGCCACACCACGATGATGGCGGTGGCAAGCAAGGCATCAACCAAGGTGTGTGCCATGCGCAGGCTGGCACTGCGGGGGTCGCCTTGTTGGCCTTGAATGGCTTGTTCTGAATCAGCTGTCGCGTTTGTCGCGCTCTCTGATGGGTTGCTATGCCCATGCGTGCCGCGTTTGCGCAACGCAGGCACAAGCCACGCCGCACCCAAGGCATAACCCAATAAGGCGGATACCACCAAGGTCGGGCCACGCCAGCCGACGGATGCCCCCAACAGCGCCGCCGTCAGTGCGGTGGCTGCCGCCGTGAGTGGTGGCAGCACCCGCACCGCGGCTTGTTGCCAAGCCGAGCCCGCGCGCAGCGTGAAGCTTTGCGCCAGCATCCAGCCCATTTGGCAAAACGCCAGCAGCAACGCCCACAGCAAAGCGGGCCACAAGGCCAGTTGGCTGAACCACACGGCCAATGCAGCCACTGGCAACAAGGCCAAACCGCGCCAAGCGCTGGCTCGCCACGCGTGCTGTGCGGCGGTGTGTGCTGGCAAATGTTGGTTGGCCAACAGCCCCAAGGGCGCTTGGGCCAAGGCCAGCGTCATCCAAAAAAAACCAATTTGGCTGATGACCGAAAACTCGCCCACTTCTTGCGGCGTGAACCAGCGCAGCATGAGCAGCGCAAACGCCACTTGCGTGGCAAATGCCACGGCGCTCGACAAAGCCACCACGCGGCTGGTGTTGCTGAGGTGCTTCAACATGCTCAACGCTTCCCGCCTTGCTGCCTGGCGATTTCCTGGGCAAGTGCGTGTGCGTGCGCATAGGGGTCAACCGCTTCGGGCACGATGTGCAGGTGTTTCCAAATGGCCAGTTTGCCCAGCAGCGTGTGCCAAGCCAGCGCTTGCACATCGGGCACCACATAGGGGTAGGCGTCTAGCGCGTCGCCAAAGCTGTATTGCCAACTGTCTGGGTCGTCGCGCAGCAGATGAAAGTTGCCTTGGTAGTGGGCCGCAAAGTAGCGCACCCAGGCATAGTCGTTGCTCACCACGGGCAGGCCCACGGCGCAGTACTCCAGCAGCTTGGTGGAGGTTTGTTGGTTGTAGGGCTCGGTGTTGCCCACGAGGTTCAAGCCAAAGCGTGCGCGGCGCAACTGGTGCGGCACATCGGCATGCGGCACACGGCCACAGCACGTCACGCTGGCAGGCAGCTGCGCGCGCAGGGCATCGGGCACATCGCCCACCAGCAGCACAGTGCGGCCGGCTTCGTGAATGCTGTGCAGCAGCGGCACAAAGGGCAGCAAGCGGGTCATCTCGCCCAAATACACCAGGTCAAATTCATTGGGGGGGATGCGTGCGGGCGCGTGGTCTTCATACGAAGCCTCGGGCAGCGCAGGGGCGGCTGCATCAAAGAACTGTTGCGCCACGCCCATGTCGCGCAGGGCGTAGGGCACGCCGTCGTTAAAGCCCATGCGCTCGCGCACCCAGCCGTTTTGAAACAAGCGGTAGTCCGGCTTGGGTTGGGTCCAATGTTTGATGAAATCTTTCAGCCATGCTTTGGGTGGGGCGGATGCGGAGGCGTATTCGTGGATGTGAAATGCACTTTTCAATCGGCTTGCTTCTGTGCTCGACACCCGCCCGCACATCCACCACACCACTTGTGCGTTGCTTGGTACGGATGCGCCTGCGTCATGCACCAAGGCTTGGTGGCCCTGCGAGGTGATGAAGTCAACGTACGCCACAATCTCGGGCAAATACGCAGGGCCGTTGCGAACGAAGTGCACGCAGAGGGTGGGTTTCAACATGTGCGCAGCACCTCTTGCCAATTCCCCACAAACCCATCGATGTGATGACGCGCCACGATGCGTGCCATGTCGTCGCGCACTTGCTGCTCAGGCAAGCTGAGTACGGTCATCACCGCCTCAGCCAAGGACACGGGTGCATCGCCTCGGGCCAGAAGGTAAGGCGCATCCAGGTCGTACAACTCGCGCATGGCAGGGATAGGGAGGGCGACACAAGGCACGCCGCAGGCCAGCGACTCGAGCGCGGTCATGGGGCAGCCCTCGTAGCGCGAGGTGAGCAGCGTCATTTGCCAGGGTTGGTACAGGCTGACACCACTGGGGTGTTTGCCCAAAAAATGCAAACGGCCTTGGTACATGAGGTCCAGGCCATCGTGAATCATTTGGCGGTGCATGGGGCCTTCGCCCACAACGCCCAGCTGTGCTTCGGCGGGCAAGTGGCGCAGCGTGTCTAGCAGCAGGTGCGGACGCTTCTCGGCTGACAAGCGGCCCACATAGCCCAGCAGCAAGGGCGGCAAGCCCCCACCGCCGTGGCCTGCGTGCACATGAAGGGGCTGGCCTTCGGCCATGGGCGCAATGCCGTTGGGCACCACAGTGCAGCGCTGCGGTTTGCCTAGCGTGATGAAGCTGAGCAGCGCGTCTTGCGTGGTGCGCGACACGCACACGAACTGGTCGATCTGTTTGTAAAGCAGCCTGAGCCACAGTTTCTTCACAGCCGATGCACGGGCTTCGTGCAGCACATCCATCAGGGGGCCATGCACCCAGCTGACCAGGGGTGTGCCCGTGATGGCCTTGAGTGCCGCGCCGCAATAGGTGGGACCAAAGTTGTGGGTGGCCACGATCACATCGTGCTGCTTGGCTGCCCTGACCAGGGTGTTCCATGGCGACTGCTGCCAAGGCAGCGCGGTGACTTGCCAGCCTTGTGCGCTGAGGGCGTTGGCCAAGGTGCGTGTCATGGTGTGCACGCCGCCCCAAGTGGGCTCTTCTAACAACAAGATGCGGCGGGGTCTCATCACCTTAGCGCGCGCCAAAACCCGTGCACACGGTTTTTACTGTCTTGGCCGCAATCAGCAAATCCAGCGCGAGCGAATAATGCGCCACGTAATACAAGTCGTAGCTGAGTTTGATGCGGGTGGTGTCTGCGCTGTCGGCATAGCCTTGTTGCACCTGCGCCCAACCCGTGAGGCCGGGGCGCACCAAATGACGGTACGGATAGCTGGGGATGGTGGCTGCAAAGTCGCGCACAAACGCGGTTTGCTCGGGGCGCGGGCCAATCAGGCTCATGTGGCCCAGCAGCACATTGAAGAGTTGTGGCAGCTCGTCCAAACGGCTGCGGCGCAACACACGGCCCACACGTGTGATGCGTGGGTCGTCGGCTTGCGCAAAGTGCACGCCAGGCGCTTGCAAGCCATGCACCATGCTGCGAAATTTCCACAGTGTGAACACTTGGCCATCGCGCCCCACGCGGGGCTGCGAATAGAGGGCGGGGCCTTTGGAGTCAAAACGCACAGCCAGTGCCACGCCCGCAGCGAGAGGCAGCCACAAGGGGGTGAGTGCGATGACGGTGGCCAGATCCAGCAAACGCTTGGCGCGGTCGTAGCTGGGGTCGTTGTCGATTTCCCACAGCGAGTCAGCGGCGGTGGGCAGCATCTTGCGGCCACTCGTGAGCTCGGCCACAGCTTCAACGCTGTACAGGCGCAGGTGTTGCATCTTCAGCTCGCCCAACAAACGCGTGCGTTCGTCGTGGCTGCGCACATGGCGGTCGAGTACCACGCCGTCGCAGGCGGGCAGGGGGGTGTTGCTGTTGGGGTTCCAAGCGATGAGCTGCACGGCGTGTGGGTCCAGCGTGTTGGGGTTCAGGCAGGCGTCCAGTTGCGCGGGCACGTTGGCGTCGATGTGCACCAGTCGCAAGGCACGGTGCTTGACGTGGCGGCGATAGCCCCACCACAGCCACAGCGTGGTGGCGGCATACGCCCACACCACGGCAGCGCGTGAGTAAGGCTGCTGCAACAACGCAAAACCCAAAGGCGTGAACACAAAAGGGGCCGTGGTGGACACCCACAACACGCCGCTGCGCTCGGCCACCGGCAAGTGCGAGGCACGCATGAGCAAGTGCGTGGCCACCGCATAGGGCACCACGCACCACCAGAGGGTTTCGCCAAATTGGTAGGTCATGACCCCAGCGTCTTCCAACAGTTGCGCGGCCATGAGGCTGGGCAACATCATCCACACGCCCCACATGGCCCAGCGCTGCAGGGCATCGCGCATGCGCATGGAGGCTGAACCGAGTTGCGCGGTCGGGCGTGAGGTGGACGCGTCATGGGTGATGCACTTTTGGTACACCTCTAAAACACCGTTTGCCATTTGCGCTTGTGTGAAGGACGTGTTGAAGACGGCTTGTGCAGCACGCCCCAAGCGTTTGCGCAAATGCGGCTCGCGTACCAATCGAATCAGCTGATCCGCCACAGCATCAGGCGTGTTGGCCACCAACAGACCTTCTTGGTTGGTGTTGATCTGTTCGCGAATGCCAGGCAAGTCGCTGGCCAACACACATAGGCCTGCGCGCATGGCCTCGAGCACGGTGATGGGCATGCCTTCGTGATCAGACAACAAGACAAACACCTGGTGTTGCGACAGCAGTTCACTCACGTGGTCGACATCACCCGCCCATGTGATGTTTTGAAGGTTCAACGCTCTGGCTTGTGCGCGCAGTTTTGCGTTCAATGGGCCATCGCCTGCCAAGGTGACAGGCAGCTCATCACCCAATGTGTCGCGTACTTTCGCCAAGGCTTGCAAAAGCAAATCATGGCGCTTTGGGCTTTTCATGCGCGCCACCATGATGAGCCTTGGATGGCCTGTCTGGGGTGAATCGGATGGCTCAGGCGTCGTCAATGGCGCAATGCCGTTGGCAATGATTTGAACGCGCGCAGGATCGATGGCGAGGCTGAAAGCCAGTTCACGCTCGAACTTGGAGACACAAATCATCTGTGTGGTCCATCGTGCGAGCATGCGCTCAGCAAACGCAGATGCCATGCGCCGCAGCAGCGGGACTTCAGGCTTGAAGCCAAAGCCGTGCACGGTGTAGACCACAGGACGCGAGGTACTTTTACAAGCCAGGCGCGCAGCTAAACCCGCAATGGCGCTGTGAGCATGAATGATGTCCGGTGGAAATGCATCAATGAGTTTGATCAGCGCTTGGACAGCGGGCCACAGCTTGAATGGGTTGAGCGACTCCACCATCTCAGGCATGGGGCAAATGGTCACGCCGAGCAGGGCCAGGTCACGGCCCAAAGCTGATGCGTGTACGGGACCTCCGATGACAACAGTGAATTTCACACGTTGTTGCAAAGCTTGGCACAAGGCGTAGACGTGTGATTGCGCGCCGCCAGTCTCGCCCTTGGTGATCACGATCATCACATGCGGAATTTTGGCTCTGTGCGGTGAGGGGCGTGTGTCAAGCCTGGCCCATGGGCTGTTGCGGCGTCGCTGTGGTTCGACAAGGCCAGCCAGGTGCAGCGTTGTTTCGACGTGCACGCCTTGGTCGACCTCAGTCGTCGGTGCGTCGGTTGAATCGTGGGATGTCTGCGGCGCAGTGTCGGGCGTCTCGGCGGGCGCTGTTGGGCGAGGCGTTGCCTCATCAGCATCGGTGTCGGTGTCGGTGTCGGCGTCGGCAACTTCCACTTCGGGCTCTGCCAACTTGCGCTTAGCCCGCGGCTTTTTAGGTGAAGTCGCTGACGGAACAAGGGGCGGCGGAAAGTCGTCAAACAGCGACAGCGTGCCTTCGTCTGGGTTTTTCATAAGGGGGTGTCAAAACCTTGCGGGTTCATGGACTGCCAGCGCCAAGCGTCGACGCACATGCGGTCAAGGTCAAGCAAGGTTTCCCAATTCAACAAGGCCTTGGCCTGTCGCGGGTCTGCCAAGCACTGGGCCACATCGCCCGGGCGGCGCGGCACCACTTGGTGGGGAATCGCCACGCCGTTGACGCGGGCAAAGGTGTTGACCATGTCTTGCACGCTCACGCCACGGCCAGTGCCAAGGTTGACGGTTAACAGCTTGGGTTCGTTCAAGGCACGCAGCGCGGCCAAGTGGCCGGCAGCCAAGTCGCTCACGTGCAGGTAGTCCCGCACGCCTGTGCCGTCGGGCGTGTCATAGTCATTGCCAAAAATTTGCAGATGCGCGCGCTGGCCCAGGGCCACTTGCGTGATGTAGGGCATGAGGTTGTTGGGGATGCCATTGGGCGCTTCGCCCAGCAAGCCGCTTGCGTGCGCGCCCACGGGGTTGAAGTAGCGCAAGATGGCAATGGACCAACGCGGGTCGGCCGCGTGCAGCTCGCGCAGCGCGTCTTCGCACATGAGTTTGGTGCGGCCATAGGGGTTGGTGGCGGTGAGGGCAGCGGTCTCGGGAATGGGCACGCGCACGGGGTCGCCATACACGGTGGCTGACGAGCTGAAGACGATGCGGCGCACGTTGGCGCGGTCCATGGCTTGCAGCAGGTTGATCGTGCCGCTGACGTTGTTCTCGAGGTAGCGCAGGGGCTGGGCGACTGATTCGCCCACAGCCTTGAGGCCTGCAAAGTGGATCACGCCAGCAAAGTTGTGGCGGGTGAACAGGGCGTCTAGGGCCGCAGAGTCTCGGATATCGGCCTGCACAAACTCGAGGGGGCTCGCGCCCAGCTTGGCCAGACGGTCCAGCACCTTGCGGCTGGAGTTGCACAAATTGTCCAAAATGACCACGGGTTGGCCAGCCTCTGCAAGCGTGGCAACGGTGTGCGAGCCAATGAAGCCCGTACCGCCTGTGATCAAAATGGGTGGCGTCATGTGATGAAAAATTTAGATGTTTTGGTGATTATCCCCTGCCAACATGCGGTCTGCGGCCTAAAATAATTCCAGCTTGCTCGGGCCCACAGTTAGGGCGCGTGTGAGTGATTTTTATCTTTTTACCTTTTTAGTACTGTCATGAAACGCACACATTCTTCTCACGCTCCAGCGCACGCAGGCGCTGAATCTTGCATTGCCCTGATTGACGCTCGCTTTTTGGCGTGGCTGCAAGGCCAAACCGACACCGCACAAGACCACGTGCGCCCGCAACTGCACCAGTTGCTGAGCAACGCCTTGGGCCACAACGGCCTGGAGCTGAACCTGCGCCGCATTTATTGGTACAGCGATACACCCGACGACCAAGCGATGGGCGGCCAAATCAGCCGCGCCGTGTTGCCACACAGCCAAGATGGCGGCTTGTCGATGTTGCGCACCTTGGGCGCAGACCTCAAACGTTTGGCCGAGCGCGGTGCCTGCGACCACCTGTTGGTGGGCAGCGATGACGAGCGACTGATCAGCCTGATTGACGAGGCCCAGTTGCACGGCGTGTCGGTGCACCTGTTGGCTGATGAAGCCTCTCGCAACATGACACAGCTCAACCGCGAAGACCCAGGGTGGGCCCGCTTGTTGTCGCAAGCCGACCAGCGCGTGGTGTTGGGCGCACAAGCGTCGCGCGAAGGCGGCTCACGCCACAGCACCTCCATGCACGCCGCGCCGCAGGTGGACCCCGAACAGCTGCGCGAGCAGCTCAACACCGTCATCCACACTTGGTGGGCCGATGAGCCCGAAGACTTGCGTGAAGAGCTGCGCGAAGAGTTGCAAAACACACGCGGTATTCCCCAAGAGGTGGACCGCCAGTTGCTGTTGGGCGTGCGTCGCGTGTTGGAGCGTGCGCTGAGCTTCCAAGAGAAAAAGCTGTTGCGCGAAATGGTGCGTGAGCGGGTGTTGGGTCCACAGGCTGCACAAGGTTCAGCCCCTGCGCCTGCGGCGGACCACGCTGAATAAAACACCTTGACGAAACCCATCACGGAGTCACACACCATGAGCGATTTTTCTCCTGCCGACATCTTGGCCCAGGCACTGCCCTACATCCGCAAGTTCCACGGCAAAACCTTGGTCATCAAATACGGCGGCAACGCCATGACCGACCCCGCTTTGCAAAAAGCATTTGCCGAAGACGTGGTGTTGCTCAAGCTCGTGGGCATGAACCCCGTGGTGGTTCACGGCGGGGGCCCGCAGATTGAAGGCTTGCTGCAACGCTTGGGCAAGAAGGGGGAGTTCATCGAAGGCATGCGCGTGACCGACGCTGAAACCATGGAAGTGGTGGAGTGGGTCTTGGGCGGCGAAGTGCAGCAAGACATCGTGGGCCTGATCAACCAAGCTGGCGGCAAAGCCGTGGGCTTGACTGGCCGCGACGGCGCCATGATTCGTGCCCAAAAACTGATGGTCCACGACAGCAAAGACCCCGAAAAAGAATACGACGTGGGCCAAGTGGGCGACATCGTGAGCATCGACCCCAGCGTGGTCAAGGCTTTGCAAGACGATGCCTTCATCCCCGTGGTCAGCCCGATTGGGTTTGGCGAGAACAACGAGAGCTACAACATCAACGCCGATGTGGTGGCCGCCAAACTGGCCACAGTGCTGGGCGCTGAAAAACTGTTGATGCTCACCAACATCCGCGGCGTGCTGGACAAACAGGGCGAGCTCTTGACCGAGCTGACACCGCGCCGCATTGACGAGCTGGTGGCCGATGGCACGATCAGCGGCGGCATGATTCCCAAAATTGCGGGCGCTTTGGATGCCGCCAAAAGCGGTGTGACTGCGGTGCACATCATCGACGGCCGCGTGCCACACGCCATGCTGCTGGAGGTGTTGACCGAACAGGCCTTCGGCACGATGATTCGCTCGTACTAACTGTTCTACAAAGCCATGTCCGACAACGCCTTGCCTGACGAAGCCACGCACGACCGAGATGAGCCCAAGGTGCGTCAACGCATGAAGCCAGGCCAACGGCGTGCGCAAATTTTGCAAACGCTGGCGGCCATGTTGGAGCAGCCGGGCACCGAGCGCATCACCACCGCGCTGCTGGCCTCTCAGCTGGCGGTGAGCGAGGCGGCCCTGTACCGCCACTTCGCCAGCAAAGCGCAAATGTTTGAAGGCTTGATTGATTTCATCGAGCACAGCCTGTTCAGCCTGATCAACCAAATCGCTGAGCGCGAAGGCGACGGGGCGCAAAAAGCCGCCCGCATGGTCACCGTGCTGTTGCAGTTTGGCGAGAAGAACCCAGGCATGGCCCGCGTGATGGTGGGCGACGCCTTGGTGTTTGAAAACGAGCGCTTGCACCAGCGCATGAACCAATTGTTTGAACGCATCGAATCAGCCCTGCGCCAAGTGCTGCGTGCCGCGGCTGAAGCCAATCAATCCGCCACGCCAACCGCCGATGCGCAAGTGCGCGCTGCGGTGTTGCTGGCGTTTGCCTTGGGGCAATTGCAGCGTTTTTCGCGTTCGGGTTTTAAGCGCTCGCCGCTGGACCATGTGGAAGCATCGTTGGTGCTCATGTGTCGCTAACGTGCTTGGTGCGTTGATCACGCGACAACAAAATCTATCTGTTTACTGTGCTATCCGATTTTTTAATTTTGAAAGGTGACCTATGAAACTCGTGCGTTACGGCAATCCCGGCAAAGAAAAACCAGGCCTCATCGATGCAGCAGGCAAGCTGCGCGACTTGAGCAAAGTCATCCCTGACTTCACACCCGACCAATTGAGCGACAAAGCCTTGGCCAAACTTGCCAAGCTCAACACAGACAAGCTGCCTTTGGTCAAAGGCAAGCCCCGCATGGGTTGCCCTGTGGCGAACGTGGGTAAGTTTGTGGCGATTGGTTTGAACTACGCCGACCACGCCGCAGAGGCCGGCATGCCCATCCCCAAAGAACCCATCTTGTTCTTGAAGCCCACCAGTTGCATTCAAGGTCCGAACGACGACGTGATGTTGCCCAAGGGCTCGGTCAAGTCAGACTGGGAGGTTGAGCTGGGTATCGTCATTGGCACAGAAGCATGCCATGTGTCGCAAAAAGCCGCGTTCGACTATGTGGCGGGCTATTGCTTGGTCAACGACGTGAGCGAGCGTGAATTCCAGCTCGAGCGCGGCGGCACATGGGACAAGGGCAAGGGTTGCGACACCTTTGGCCCCATTGGCCCTTGGCTGGTCACGCGCGACGAAGTGCCCAACCCGCAAAAGCTGCACATGTGGCTGGACCACAACGGCGTGCGTATGCAAGACGGCAACACCAAAACCATGATTTTTGGCGTGGCCAAAATCGTGAGCTACGTCAGCCAGTTCATGACTTTGAAACCCGGTGACGTGATTTGCACGGGCACACCTCCTGGTGTGGGCATGGGCGTGAAGAAAGACGGCAAGTCAGCGCCAGTGTTTTTGAAGCGTGGTGATGTCATGACTTTGGGCATCGAAGGTCTGGGTGAGCAGCACCAGAAGGTTGTGGCTTTCAAGCTGTAACGTTTCTGTTCACCTGTCGGAAAAGCCACCTGTGTAGGTGGCTTTTTTTGTGCGTCGAGGGGCGCACGCAACGCTTTGGGTGTTCTTAGCAATAACGTCAGCGCGCAACTAGATGAGCGAAGCCATGTCGGACGCAGACTTCGGGGAGGGGCTTGGGGCAGGTGACGATTTCTGGTACC
>JAIXRH010000095.1 GCA_027485285.1 Comamonadaceae bacterium
CACTGTTGACTTGCAAGCGGGTGATTCTGTTTTTGTATTGCCCAAAGAACAGCGTGAATTCAGTGAATCAGCTGGTAGCAATGAGTTACTAGATTTGGCGATGTTTGAAAGTTACCAAGAAAGCAAGTTCAGTCCCAGTTTTTAACCAACCATTCATAGGAGACAACCATGAAAAAAACAAACAGTCTTATCAATCTTAAAGTTTCAGCACTCATCGGCGCGATGGCCTTGAGCGCGTCTTTTTCCGCTCAAGCGCAAGCTTGGCCGAATAAACAAATTACATTTGTGGTGCCATTTACAGCAGGCAGTGCCACCGACATCATGGCGCGTGTCATCGGTGAAAAGTTAGGCCCCCGTCTTGGTCAAACTGTGGTGGTCGAAAACCGCGTGGGTGCAGGTGGCACCATTGGCACTTCCGCAGTTGCCAAGTCCGCACCAGACGGTTATACATTTGTGGTGGTTTCTACGGGTCACGTGGTCAACCCGGTTCTTTACAGCAAGCTCAATTACCAATTGAAAGACTTGGCAGGTGTCAGTCCGCTGGGTACCTTGCCCAGTGCGTTGGTGGCAGCGCCAGGCTTGGGCGTGAAGACGGTCAAAGAGTTGGTCGAAAAAGTAAGAGCAGCACCAAATGGTCTGAATTACGCCAGTGCAGGCGTCGGCAGTGCAGCCCATGTCAATGCGGAAAAGTTTGTCGTGGGTTTGAAACTCAAAGGTAACCATGTACCTTACAAAGGCACGCCACAGATGTTGGTTGACATTGCAGGTAACAACGTCGATTACGTGTTTGCACCACTTATTTCTAGCGTCACCATGATCCGCGAAGGCAAGGTGGTGCCATTGGCTGTCAGCTCCGAAAAACGTGCTGTGGCTTTTCCCAATATTCCCACCATGGCAGAGGAGGGCTACCCACAAGGCCAATTCAATTTCTGGATTGGCATGTTGGCCGCAGCACAAACACCCAAAGCAATCTTGGACAAAATGAACGATGAAATCAATGCCATTGTGGACTTGCCTGATGTGCGTGAGCGATTTGAGAAACTGGGTGCATTGCCTTTCAAAATGAAACCCGACGCGTTTGACAAATTCATCCAAGAAGAAGCAACAACACTTGGCGAAGTCATGAAGGCCAGCGGCACTAAATTGGACTGAACTATGAACCCTTCATCAAATTCTGCCCTTCGACTTGCCTATATCTCTGGAGGCTTTCCAGTCTGGGCTTTGTTTGTTGCTGAAAGCCAAGGCTTTTTTGAATCGCATGGTGTGCAATGCAGTATCACGCATACAGGCGCTTCAACAGCGCAAATGCAAGGCTTGCGCGAGGGGCGATTTGATGTTGGGTTACAACTGCCTGACCATGTGGTGCGTGCAGGCTTGAATGGCACTCACCTGTGTGTGCTGGCCGCTCAGTCACACCCCCCAGATGTGGCGCTTGTGGCTTCGCCAAGCATTCAACATATTGAACAACTCAAAGGCCATCGAATAGCCGTTGATGGTGCTCGAAGTGGTTATGCGTTGTTGCTGGTTCAGTTGTTGTCCTCTTTGGGTTGGACTTCCACCGATTACCAATTGGTGGAAGTCGGCGATAGTCAGCAACGCGTTCAAGCATTGCGCAGCGGTGAACTGATGGCCAGTTTCATCAATCCACCATTGGATAAAGCCTTGGTCAATGATGGCTTTGTCCGTTTGACGACCACACGTCAAGCCTTTCCTAGTTACCCCGGCCCCGTGGTGGCTGCCCGAAGCGAATGGGCTGAGGCACATCCTCTATTGGCGAAGGGATTTCAAGGCGCCTGGGCTGACGCTTGGCGTTGGCTGTTGGACACTCGCAATCAAGCACAAGCCATCGAGATTGCGCTCACGCATTTAGGTGCTGAAGCCCCTGCGGCCCTCAACGCATTGCAAAACTTGCAACGTCAAGGCATGCCTCAAATTTCTGAAGAAGGCATGTCTCAGGTCATTGATTTGGTTTGGCGCAATGAATCAGTCGGCCAAAAACCAATGCCTCAACCTTCCAGCTATTTTTGGCCCACGCGCATCGCCTGATCTGTTGAGTCCAGTTCAACTCTGGGTCGCGCCTCTATCGAAAAAAGTAACTGTCTCACGGCAGAAGCGGCCCCTTTTGTTGAGGCGATCAATTGTTGAAGTCAGTCAGTCGTTATGTAGATTTTTTGTAGCAAGCGCATCAGTGTTTTTTGTTCAGCGGCATTGAGCTGACTGGCGGCGCTGGCATCTGACTCGATGGCGGCCAATTCTGCTTTTTTCATGAGTTGCTGGCCTGTTCTTGTGAGGGTCAATCCCATGGCTCGCCCATCGGTAGGGTGAGGTGTGCGATCAATCAACTCGCGTTTTTCAAAAACTTTTAAAAAGCCCACCATGTTAGGCGGCAATATGTTGAGCACGTTACACAGCTCACGTGCAGTGATGCCTGGGTTGTGTCCAATCAATGACAAAACTGAAAAATCTACCGGCCGTAAATCGAATTCAGCCATGCGTTCGATGAAGCGGCTGATGATGGTCAGGGAAGCGCGGCGGGTGTTGTAGCCCAGGAGAGTTTCGAGGTAACGCGTGTCTATCTTGTCGGTCATTCTGGCTTGAATTGTGCTCGAATAATGTTTAAGCGCATATCAAACTCAGGCAGTACCCATGCACGCAGTGCCGCTGCAGGGGCATGCCAGCGAGCGGCGTCAGTAGGCTGTGCGGCTTCAATGCGGGTCCAGCTCCAAGCCAAAAGAGCAAGGGTGGCTAGACGCAAAAAGTCGCCTGCAATCCAGCTCAAGGTCACGCTGCCATCGGCGTGTGCATGCACTTGAACGGCTTCTTGTGTGATGTCACGCAGTTGTCGAAATAGTGCAAGCACTTGGGCTTCGTGAGCTGAGTTTTCATGAAGGCCAGATGCCAGTTCGTCCAACATCGCATGGAGTGCTGCGCCACCATCGCCCAACACTTTGCGCATCAACAAGTCGATCGCTTGAATTTCGTTGGTGCCCTCGTAAATCATGGCAATGCGGGCATCGCGCACGTTTTGTTCAATGCCCCATTCGCTGACGTAGCCATGACCACCAAACACTTGCAGGCAATCGCTTGCGCCGTGAAAACCTTGCTCCGTGCACGCAGCTTTGAGAATGGGAGTTGTGATAGCACACCAGCGTTGCGCTGATTCACGTTGAGCAAGATCGGGGTGGTGTTGCGCAATATCCAGCGCGAGGCCTGTTTGATAAGCCAACACACGTGAGCCATCAATCCACGCACGTTGCGTGTCCAAGATGCGGCGCATGGCGGGGTGTTCAATGATGAAGTCAGTGGGCTCGCCCTTCACGCCTGTGGGTTTGGGCGCGCGCATTTGACGGCGCTCGTGGGCGTAGGCATGGGCTTTTTGCCACGCGGCATCCAGCAAGCCAACGCCTTGCAAGCCCACATGCAGGCGTGCGGCATTCATCATGACAAACATGGCGTTGAGGCCTTTGCCCACTTCGCCCACCAACCAACTGCGCGCTTCGTCAAATCGCATCACGCAGGTGGGGCTGCCGTGGATGCCCATTTTTTCTTCGATGCGTTCGCAATGTACGGCACTGCGTGAGCCATCGTCATAAAACTTGGGCACCAAGAACAGCGATAAACCTTTGGGGCCTGGGGGTGCATCCGGCAAACGGGCCAACACCAGATGCACGATGTTGTCGGTCAGGTCGTGTTCGCCGCCCGAGATAAAAATCTTGGTACCGCTAATTTGGTAGCTGCCGTCGGCCTGCGGTACGGCCTTGGTACGCGCCAGCCCCAAGTCGCTGCCCGCGTGGGGCTCGGTCAAGCACATGGTGGCCAGCCATTCGCCAGTGCCTACTTTGCTGAGGTACTGTGCTTTGAGTTCTTCGCTGGCGTGGTGCTTGATGCACTCATACGCGCCGTGCAAGAGGCCGGGGGCCATGGTCCAACCATGATTGGCGGCAGACAGCCATTCGTACAACACGCTCTCAAGCACGGCAGGCAGGCCTTGGCCACCGTCTTCGGTGGCGGTGCACAAAGAGGCCCAGCCAGATTGCCAAAACGCTTGATACGCGTCTTTGAAACCAGGGGGCATGGTCACATGCCCTTGGTGGAATTGGGCGCCCACTTCATCGCCCACGCGATTGAGTGGGGCGATTTCGTGGGCAACAAATTTGCCAGCTTCGTCGAGCACTTGGTTGATCAAGTCGGCATCGACTTCTTGGTACGCTGGTAATTCAGCGATGCGCTGAGGCACATGAAGCACCTTCTCCAAAATGAATTGGATATCTTCAAGACGGGGTTGGTAGTTCATGTGCGCGTTCTTCAGTTCAATCAGGATTCAGCTGTGAAGCCGATGCGTTTGACCAGTGGGCCCCACACGTCGAACTGCTTCTTCATGTCGCGAACCATGTCTTCTGGCGAACCACCCACAGGCACCAAGCCAGAGAGTGCCAAGCTGTCGATCACCACTTTGTCTTTCAGCGCGGCGTTGATGGCGGCATTGGCAGCGGCGACTGCGTTGGCGGGTGTTTTGGCGGGGGCGTAGAAGCCGAACCATTCTTCAACCACCAAGTCTGGGAAGCCTTGCTCAGCGAAGGTGGGCACATCGGGCAAGAAGGGTGAACGCTTGGCGCCGGAGGTGGCAATCACGCGCAGCTTGCCTGCTCTGTGGTTGGCCAAGAAGTCACCATGCGGTGTGACCATAGAGGCCAATTGACCACCGATGACATCCGTCACGCCTGGTACAGAGCCGCGATAGGGGATGTGCTTGAGTTCAACCCCAGAGTTCATGCTCAACAAAGCGCCCAAGAAATGAGGGGTAGAGCCTGCGGCGGGTGAACCATAGCTGGCATCGTTGGGATTGGCTTTGGCCCATGCCAAATACTCGCGCACGTTTTTCACAGAGGCGGGCACCATGGGGCCCACCGCCAGGCCGTGTGTCAGCATCGAGGCCATGGCCACAGGGATGAAGTCTTTGAAAGGGTCGTAGCTGAGCTTGGCGTAGATGTGGGGATAAATCGCCATCATCGAGTAAGGCGTCAGCAGCAAGGTGCCGCCGTCAGCGGGGGCCACCTTGACGGCTTCGACTGCAATGCGGCCTGCCGCGCCAGTTTTGTTTTCCACGACACCAGGGTTTTTGCTGTAAGTGCCATTGCCCAGTTTGTCGCCGATGCGGCGGCTGGTCACGTCAGCGGTGCCACCCGCGGGAAACCCGTTGATGATTTTGATTTGTTCCAGCGGCAGTGCACCGCTCTGTGCCAATGCACCGAAAGGGGCGAAGGCGGCCATCGCGACGGGCGTGAGGGCGGTTTGGATGAATTGACGACGGTTACTCATGGTTTGTCTCCTAGCTAGGGTTGAGGTGAGTTGAGTGAGGGAAAACGGATCAGCGCGGTGCCATGCGCAAAGCACCATCTAAGCGAATGACTTCGCCGTTGAGGTGGTTGTTGGTGACGATATGACAAGCGAGCTGGGCAAACTCTTCGGGTTTACCCAAGCGTGAAGGGAAGGGGATGGATGCGGCCAATGACTGTTGCACCGCTTCTGGCAGTGTCTTCATCAGCGGTGTCGCAAACAAGCCGGGGGCGATGGTGCACACACGAATGCCGTGTTGGGCAAGGTCGCGTGCCATGGGTAAGGTCATGCTGACCAAGCCGCCTTTAGACGCGCTGTAGGCTTGTTGGCCCACTTGGCCGTCAAAAGCGGCCACGGAGGCGGTGAACATCATCACGCCGCGTTGGCCGTCTTCGCCCGCAGGGAGCTTGGCGCATTCAGCCGCAAACAAGCGGCTGATGTTGTAGGCGCCAATCAGGTTGACGTTGACCACGCGTGCAAAGTCTTCGAGGGGGGCCGCGTTGCCGTCTTTGCCCACGATGCGTTTGGCGGTCCCAATGCCCGCGATGTTCATCAAGATACGTGCGGGGCCATGGGCCGCCGTGGCTTGGGCCAGCGCAGCTTGCACACTCTCGGTGTTGGTGATGTCGCACTGGCAAGCGATACCACCGATGTCGGCGGCGACTTTTTCTGCCAACGCTAAGTTGACATCGATCACAGCCACTTTGGCCCCGAGGCGTGCCAACTCGCGCGCCGTGGCTTCACCGAGGCCAGATGCGCCACCTGTGACTAAAACGGCTTGTCCTTGAATCTCCATGGGCGGGTTCCTTTTGGCGTGTTCTTTTTATTGCGGCAGCAAGATGTGAGGGGCTGTGCCTTCGTGCAGGGCTTGCACCAAAGCATCGCGGTGCTTGAGCACGGCGCGTTGGTTGATGGAGCCTTTGTCTGTCACCTCGCCTTTGTCGATGGACGGGTGCTCACTGAGCAGCACGGCACGGGCAATACGTGAGGCACTGCCCGTGGAAGTTTCAGCCAAGTGGTTGAGCACGCCTTGAAAGTGCGCCACCACCGAGGGGCTGGCCAGCACCTCGGCCAAGCTGGCGTCAGGGCCCAAACCACTCAGGCTGCGCACCGCGGCGGTGGGGAAAATCATGGCGCCGACTTCTTTGCGGTTCAAACCCGTGATCACCACATCCTGTATGTGAGGGGCGCCTGCGCCAATCACTTTGGCGCGCAACGGACCCACGCTCACAAAAGTGCCTGTGGCGAGTTTGAAATCTTCGGCAATGCGGCCATCAAACCTCAGGCCTTGGTGCACATCGTTTTCATCGATCCATTTCACCGCATCGCCCGTGCAGAAGAAGCCTTCGTCGTCAAAGTTCTCACGCGTTTCTTCTGGGGCACGCCAGTAGCCGGGGGTGATGTTGGGGCCTTTGTAGCGAATTTCGATTTTGTCGCCGTCTGGAATAAGTTTGATTTCCAAGCCAGGGGTGGGCACGCCCAGGTCAGCGGTTTTCACATGGGGGTTGGTGACAAACAAGGCGAAGGGGCCAGACTCGGTCATGCCTAAGCCGGTGGTCATGGCAATCCGCTCGCCCACTTCACGTTCTTGGCTGGCATAGAGGCTGTCCCAAATGGGCTGCGCCATGGCTGCACCTGCATAGAAAAACATGCCCACGCGACTGAGCAAGTTTTTGCGCAAGGCATCATCAGTTTGCATGGCACTGGCAATGGCTTCAAAACCGGTGGGGACGTTGAAGTAAACAGTGGGTGCAATTTCGCGCAAGTTGCGCAAAGTTTCATGGATCAATGCGGGCGTGGGCTTGCCATCGTCGATGTACAAGGTGCCTCCGTTGTAGATGACCATGCCAAAGTTGTGGTTGCCGCCAAAGGTGTGGTTCCAGGGCAGCCAGTCAATCAGCACGGGTGGCTGTTCGGCCAACAGTGGCATGGACTGGCACATTTGTTGTTGGTTGGCGCACCACATGCGGTTGGTGTTCATCACGGCCTTGGGCATTTTGGTAGAGCCCGAGGTGAATAAAAATTTCGCGATTGTGTCAGGCCCAGTGGCTTGCATGGCGGCATCTACAGCAGGCGTGATGGGCGTGGCCAGCAGGTCTGCAAACGAGGTGTGGGTGTGGCCCTCAGCCGTGCCGTGCGTCAACACCACTTCCACGTCAGTCCCCACGGCGGTTTGAATGGCTTTGCCATAACGCGCGGCATCAGCAGCAAACACCAAGCCGGGGGTGAGGGTGCTGAGGATGTGGCGCAGCTTGTCGTAGTCTTGGCTGATGGTGGAATAGGCCGGCGACGCGGGGCAATAGGGCACGCCAGCGACCAGGCAACCCAAGGCCATCAAGGCGTGCTCAAGGTCGTTCTCAGACAACATCACCACAGGGCGATCGGCGTTGAGGCCGCGGTTGATCAAACCTTGTGCAATGTGACGGGCTGAATCGAGCGCTTGAGAGAAGCTGATGTGCTGCCAATCACCCGAGGTGCCATCTGCATTTTTAGCGCGTCGTGCAAACAAGGTTTGCTCGGGCTTCTCTTTGGCCCAATGCAGCAAACGGTCGGTCATGCGTTCGGCATAGGGCGCGAGTGGCTGGTCGGCCATCATGTAGCGCACGCCGTTTTGGCTTTCACGCATCTTCACACGTGTGACGCCAAACTTCATAGGGCGAAATTTCACTGTGGTCATGGGTTGTCTCCGGTTTCGGCTGTGATCAGCTCTTTTGAACCTTGGCTGCGCGGCCTTCTAAGAAGTCACGTACACGTTGCTTGGCTTCTGGGGCTGCTTGCGCGATGGCAGACATCATGGATTCGGTAATGAAGCCTTGATCCGCAGGTTGGTCTGCGATGCGTGGCAACACGTTCATGAGTGCGTAGTTGGTGAGTGGGGCATTGCTGCCAATGCGTTGAGCCAGCTCAAACGCTTTGTCAAACGACGTGCCGGTGGGCACGAGGTATTGCGCAAAGCCTGCACGTTCGCCATCGACAGCGTTGTAGACGCGGCCGGTCATCATCATGTCGGTCATGCGAGCCACGCCAATCAAGCGTGGAATGCGCACGGAACCACCGCCGCCAACAAAAATACCGCGAGTGCCTTCGGGCAGTGCGTAGAAGGTGCTTTCATCCGCCACGCGAATGTGGCATGCGCTGGCCAGTTCTAAGCCGCCGCCAACTACCGCGCCATGCAAAGCCGCGACGACAGGCACGGGGCCGTATTGCAAACGCTCCAAGGCGTGGTGCCATGAGCGTGAGTGGTGCATGCCTTGGCCTGCATCACGTTCTTTTAGATCGCTCAAATCCAGGCCTGCACAGAAGTGCTCGCCATCACCTGCAATGACAGCAGCCTTGGTGTTGTCGGGCAGGTTCTCAAAGATATGACGCAATGAGGCAATCAAGGCATCGTTGAGTGCGTTGCGCTTTGTTGTGCGCGTCAAACGGATGACCGCGATGTCGCCGCGCATTTCAAAGTGGATGTCTGAGTTCGTGTTCATGGTCGGGTTTGCTCGTGGTTGCTTTTTATCTTGAAATGAATTATGGTTATGTTTAATAACTAAATAATCAGGACTTACCCTAGACCTAGGGCCAAATAAAACTCACTTTGGAGATCGACCATGGATTACAAAAACCTTGTTGCCATTGACATTCACACCCACGCCGAGGTGAGTTGTCGTAACCCTTTTGACAACTATGGCGAAGAGTACGACCGCGCAGCGGACAAATACTTTGGCTCTAGCCGTCGCCCCACCATCGACGAAACGGTAGCTTATTACCGCGAAAAGAAAATGGGTTTGGTCATGTTCACGGTAGACAGTGAATCGCAACTGGGACGCCGCCGAATTCCAAATGAAGAAATTGCAGATGCCGCCAAAAAGAATAGCGACATGATGATTGCCTTTGCTAGCATCGATCCGCATAAGGGCAAGATGGGGGCTCGCGAAGCAGAGCGACTGATCAAAGAAGATGGCATCAAAGGCTTTAAGTTCCACCCAACTGTGCAGGGCTTTCATCCCTACGACAAGATGGCTTGGCCCATTTATGAAGTGATCAACGAATACAAATTGCCAGCCATCTTCCACACTGGGCACAGCGGTATTGGGAGTGGTATGCGTTGTGGCGGTGGTTTGCGTTTGGCTTATAGCAATCCCATGCATTTGGATGATGTGGCCATCGATTGGCCAGACATGCAAATCGTCATGGCTCACCCAAGTTTTCCTTGGCAAGACGAGGCGCTGAGTGTGGCGACCCACAAGCCCAATGTTTGGATTGACTTATCCGGTTGGAGTCCCAAGTACTTTCCTAAGCAACTTATTCAATATGCCAACACGCTGCTGAAAGACCGCGTGTTGTTTGGCAGTGATTACCCATTGATCACGCCCGAGCGCTGGATGAAAGATTTTGAGGTCGCAGGCTTCAAGCCAGAGGTGATGCCTGGCATCTTGAAAGGCAATGCGGTACGCTTGTTGGGCTTGGATAAAACATCATGATTTGTCGGCGTTTTGGGTGTGGGCTCTGACGGAGGTCATGTGTCATTCTGGGGCTCCAACTGACAAATCCAATTCAGGAAAAAATTTATGAGTACAGCATTCTTTGTTGGCCAAATTACTGTCAAAGATGAAGACAAGTGGAATGAATATCGCAGCAAAGTTCCTGCAACCCTGATTCCATGGGGTGCTGAGCTTGTATTTAGAGGAAAGCAGACGCAAATCCTTCCAGGCGCAAGCTCCCACCTTCACATTGTCGTAATTCGGTTCACTTCGCTTTCAGATGCACATGGTTGGCATCACTCTGATGCCTATCAAGCACTTGTGCCACTTCGACTAGAAGCCGCTGACGTGGTCGGTACGATTTATGAGGCTTGAGTAAGCAAA
>JAIXRH010000074.1 GCA_027485285.1 Comamonadaceae bacterium
ACCAAGGTGCGGGCGGCGGTGATGCCAGCTATGCCGGCTCCGATGATGGCGATGTTCAAGGTCATGTGTGCACTCTACACCTTCCTGCGGACGAAATAGGTCGAGGATTCACCAATAGCGCAGAGCGAGTGGCCGAGCTCTTCAGTTGTTTGAGCCACCACTGCAAAGCGCGTCCGCCGCGCTCGCCCTCACTGCCATCAGGTACGCGCCAAGCGTAACTGAGTTGTGTCACACGTGGATGACGTTCGACTTCACGCACCACCAAAAAACCTTGGTCAATCAAAGTTTGCACCATTTTTTCTGGCACAAAACCCACGCCCAACCCACGCAGCTGCGCATCAATTTTGCTTTGCATGGTCGACACGGTGAAGACGTCTTGACCCGGTAGCAAACCCACGCTCACCCCCGCGCCGCGCTGCACCGAGTCGGCCACAGCCACGGCACGGTGTTGACCAATGAGCCCGTCGCTCAAGGGCTCTGGGGCCTGCGCCAACGGGTGATGCGGCGCCACTGCAAACACAAAGCGCATGGCACCCAACGCCTGGCTGTGGATGCCCGATGCCGTGCCACTTTCGCTGACGGTGCCCGCGATGCCCAGCGACAAATCAGCCTGGCCGCTTGTGAGCGCTTCGAGCGTGCCTGTTAGGGTTTCGTCACGCAGCTTGAGGCGTGTGGGCGCGTTCAAAGCCATGAAGGCTTCGCACAGTTCCATCACTGTGGCGCGGTCAATGATGCCGTCCACCGCAATGGTGAACTGGCTTTCCCAACCTGTCGCCACACGTTTCACGCGGTTGGCAATGGCGTCCATGTCGGCCAGCAGTCGGTCGCCTTCGCGCAGCAGTTCATGTCCCGCGGCGGTGAGCATGGCTCGTCGCGAGCTACGGTCAAACAGCAGCACATCGAGCGCGTCTTCCATCTGGCGCACGCGGTAGGTGAGGGCGCTGGGGACCAGGCCTAGCGTGCGTGCGGCGGCGGCAAAGCTGCCAGCTTTTTCAATTGCGTGCAGCATGGACAACGAATCGGGGGTGAGGACGTCACGGGGAGAAGTCATGCAATGAGGCTTTGATCGTTCAAATAATTTGAATGATGCCATCAAATGCGGTGCATGGCAAAAGCGGGGTGAGGGCCTAAAGTTCAGCCCAAGACAAAACAGGAGCGCTCAGCATGTTGACCATCCGCAAATCTCAAGACCGAGGCTATGCCGACCACGGCTGGCTCAAGTCGTTTCACAGCTTTTCGTTTGCCAATTACTACGATCCAGCGTTCATGGGCTGGGGCAATTTGCGCGTCATCAACGAAGACCGCATTGCGCCGGGCACGGGCTTTGGCACGCACGGCCACCGTGACATGGAAATCATCAGCTATGTTTTGACGGGCAATCTGGCCCACAAAGACAGCATGGGCAACATCGAAGGCATCCCGCCCGGCGACGTGCAACGCATGAGCGCTGGCAATGGCGTGCAGCACAGCGAATTCAACCACGCGCCCGACGAAACCACCCACTTTTTGCAAATTTGGATCGAGCCCAATGTGCGCGGTATTCCTGCCAGCTATGAGCAAAAGCAAGTGTCAGCTGCATCCAAGCGCGGCGCACTCTGCTGCATTGCTGCCCCCGAAGGTGGCGTGGTGACACTGCATGCAGACGCCGCTTTGTACGCTGGCCTGTTTGATGGCGACGAGGCAGCAAGCCTCACCATCGCCCAGGGTCGCAAAGCGTATGTTCACCTTATCCGCGGAGCCTTGCAAGTCAATGGCGCGGCATTGGCCACGGGTGACGCTGCACTGCTAGACCACGAAACCACGATTGCATTGACCCACGGCCAAGACGCCGAGGTGTTGGTGTTTGACCTTGCTGCTTGATTTTTTACGCCCCCTCCAATTTAAGGACCACTCAATGAACAACGCACTCAACCTCATGGGCCGCATCTTGCTGGCGGCGCTCTTCTTGCCAGCAGGCTTGTCAAAACTGTCTGGCTTTGAAGGCACCGTGGGGTATATCGCTTCTGTGGGTTTGCCGTTTGCCTCCGTGGCTGCTGCAGCTGCGATTGCTGTGGAAATTCTGGGCTCGGTTGCTTTGCTCGTGGGCTTTCAAACCCGCGTGGCTGCGGCTGTGTTGGCGGTGTTCACCATCGTTGCTTCGTTCTTCTTTCACGCGTTTTGGGCCGCTGCGCCTGAGCAGGCCTTCATGCAACAGCTTTTGTTCTTCAAGAACATCGGCGTGATTGGGGGCTTGTTGCTTTTGGTGTCTTCGGGCGCTGGCGCTTGGAGCCTCGACGCTAAAAAAGAAGCTCAATAATTCGTCCCATTTTTCACCTTTTCATTCACCTCATTTAGGAACACACACCATGGCACAAACCGTCGTTGTTTATCACTCAGGCTACGGCCACACCCAACGCGTGGCCCAATTCGTGGCCGAAGGAGCGAACGCTACGCTCATCGCCATCGATGCAGACGGCAACATCACCGATGCAGAGTGGGAAACCGTCAACGCGGCCGACGCCATCATCTTCGGCTCACCGACCTACATGGGCATGGCCTCGTGGCAGTTCAAGAAATTTGCAGATGCCACATCCAAGCAGTGGTTTGGCAGCGCATGGAAAGACAAAGTCGCAGGCGGCTTCACCATTTCTGCCAGCCCCAGTGGTGACAAGCTGTCGACCATTCAATACTTCATCACCTTGGCCATGCAGCAAGGCATGGTGTGGGTGGGCCAGCCCGCCATGAACGACGGCAACATCAACCGCATCGGTTCTAACTCAGGCGTGATGGCCCAAGTCGGCCCCACCAGCCCAGCGGCTGACATCCCTCAAGGCGACTTGGACACTGCCAAAGCCTATGGCGAACGTGTGGCTGCCGTGGCTGCCAAGTTGCACGCCTAAGTCTGCAACACGCGCCCTGAGCGGGGGCACACCCAAAGGGCGGCTCGCGAGGGCTGCCCTTTTTCTTTGGTTAGCATCCAAGTATGAAAATTCTTCAAATATTGCCCTGGACCGATTGGGTTGCGCTCGGTTTTTTTCTGTTGATTTGGGTGGGCTACACCTTGTTTGCCAAGCATTCGAGTGATGGCAAGCATTCCATCTTGGCCATGACCAACCGTTATCGCCACCAATGGATGCTGCAAACCACAGCGCGTGACCCACGCATGTTGGACGGCATCATCACGCAGACCTTGTCGGCCACGCCTGCGTTTTTTTGCTCGACCACCATTTTGATTTTGGGTGGGTTGTTCGCGTTGTTGGGCACGACCGACAAAGCTGCGGAGCTGGTGCGTGAAGTCCCGTTCGCTGTGCAAACGCCCATCTTGGTGTTTGAATTCAAGATCCTGGTGTTGGTGGTGATTTTTGTGTACGCATTCTTTCGCTTCTCGTGGTCAATGCGTCAGTACACGTTTGTGGCTTTGCTGATTGGCGGCATGCCGCCAGCAGAAGACTTTGCCAGAGGCGAAGCCAGCACCCGCCACCGCTACGCCGACCGCGCCGCCGCGATGACGGGCCTAGCCGCCGAGACCTTCAACGGCGGCTTGCGAGCCTACTATTTTTCGTTCGCAGCTTTGGGTTGGTTTTTTTCGCCCATGCTGTTTGCGCTGGCCACGCTGCTGGTGGCGGGCATCTTGTACAGCCGAGAGTTCAGGTCTGAGGTGTTGACGCTGTTGGAGGAGTGATCGGAAATGTGCCATCGGGCGCCAAGCCTGTGGCACGCAGATCTGCGCCTACGGCACGGCGTTCGTCAAACACAAAGCAGCCACCGTCGTAGTGGTCGTTGCCCACCTCTTCAAAGTATTTGAGGATGCCTCCCTCAAGCTGGTACACATGAGGCAGGCCCGCATTGCGCATGAAGATGGCCGCTTTCTCGCAGCGAATACCACCGGTGCAAAAGCTGATCACAGTTTTGTCTTGCAACGCGTCCAGATGCGCTTGCACCGCATCTGGAAATTCGGTGAACTTGGTGATGCCCCAGTGAAGGGTGTTTTTGAATGTGCCTGCATCCACTTCAAACTGGTTGCGCGTGTCCAGCGTCACCACCGGGCGGCCCTCGTCGTCATGGCCTTGGTCCAACCACCGCTTGGCGGTCGCGGGCGTGACTGCAGGGGCTCGACCCTCGGCAGGGCGAATGCTGGGGTGGTTCATACGGATGATTTCGTTTTTCACCTTCACCAACATTTTGCGAAACGGCTGCGTTTCTGACCAGCTTTCTTTGGGGGCGAGGTCGGCAAACCGGGCATCGGTGCGCAGCCAATTGACGAAGGCGCGCACATCGTCAGCGTTGCCTGCCAAGAAAAAATTAATGCCTTCTTCTGCTATCAGAATCGTGCCCTTGAGCTGGTGCGCCAAGGCTTGGTTGAAGCAAGGCTGTTGCAGGTCTGGGGCGTCGGGCAGGGCGACAAACTTGTAGCAAGAAATATTCAGAATTCGGTTCACCCAGCCATTCTAAGTAACGGCCTGTCCCTACAATCACAATCCATGTTTGTTCATCTGCGCCTTCACTCTGAATTCTCTGTCGTTGACGGGACCAACCGCATCGACGAGGTGGTGAAAGCAGCCGCAGCCGACCAGCAGCCTGCGCTGGCCATCACCGACATCAACAACCTGTATGGCGCCATCAAGTTTTACAAAGAAACGCGTGGCAAGGGCGTCAAGCCCATCATCGGCGCCGAGATTTACCTCGAGAGCCTCACACAAGACGCCGCACTGACCTCTCGCATGGTGTTGTTGGTGCAAAGCCACCAGGGCTACTTGAACCTGTGCGAACTCATCAGCCGTGGTTGGACGCAAAACGTGCACAAGGCCGTGGCCGTGACCAAACTGGCATGGTTGCAAGAGCTGTCGCAAGGCCTGATTGCTTTGTCGGGCGCGCAAGCGGGCGCGGTGGGCCAAGCTTTGGTGCAGGGCGACACCACGCGTGCGGGCGAAGTGGCGTTGCAGGTGGCAGGCATTTTCCCGCATCGCTTCTACATTGAGCTGCAACGTGCGGGTCGTGCGGACGACGAAACCCATGTGAACGCCGCTGTGCAACTGGCCGCGCGTCTGAACTTGCCTGTGGTGGCCACCCATCCTGTGCAGTTCACCCAGCCCGACGATTACGAAGCGCACGAAGCGCGGGTGTGCATTGCCGAGGGCGAGATCTTGGGCAACCAACGCCGCGTGCGCAAGTTCACCCGTGAGCAGTATTTCAAATCGTCCGCACAAATGTGCCAACTGTTTGCCGATGTGCCCAGCGCCATTGCCAACACCGCAGAAATTGCCAAGCGTTGCAACCTGAGCTTGGTGCTCGGCAAACCGCAGCTGCCCAACTTTCCCATCCCTCCCGTCAACGGCGTGGTGATGTCGGTGGAAGACTACTTCCGCCATGTGTCGCACGAGGGCCTAGAGGCCCGCTTAGCGCACCTGTACCCCGTGCAAGCCAAACGCGATGAAGAGCGCCCGCGTTACCTTGAACGTTTGGAGTTTGAGCTGAACACCATCTTGAAGATGGGCTTTCCTGGCTACTTTTTGATCGTGGGTGACTTCATTCAGTGGGCCAAAGCCAATGGTTGCCCTGTGGGTCCAGGTCGTGGCTCGGGTGCAGGTTCGCTGGTGGCGTATGCGCTGAAGATCACCGACCTCGACCCGCTGCAATACAACCTGTTGTTCGAGCGTTTCTTGAACCCAGAGCGGGTATCCATGCCCGACTTTGACATTGACTTTTGCCAAACCAACCGCGACCGCGTGATTGACTACGTGAAAGACAAATACGGCCGCGACGCTGTGTCGCAAATTGCCACCTTCGGCACCATGGCCGCGCGTGCCGCGATTGGTGACGTGGGCCGTGTGCTCGACATGAGTTACACCTTTTGCAAGGGCATCAGCGGTTTGATTCCCAACAAACCCGGTCAGCACATCACCATTGCAGGCGCGATTGAAGTCGAGCCCATCTTGGCTGAGCGTTTGGCCAAAGAAGACGAAGTGAAGACCCTCTTGGAGCTGGCGCAAAAGCTCGAGGGCATGACGCGCAACGTGGGCATGCACGCCGGTGGTGTGTTGATTGCCCCGGGCAAGCTCACCGACTTCTGCCCGTTGTACCAACAGCCAGGCAGTGAATCGGCGGTGAGCCAGTTTGACAAAGACGACGTGGAAGCCGCGGGCTTGGTGAAGTTCGACTTTTTGGGCTTGGCCACGCTGACCATTTTGGAGATCGCACGCGAGTTCATCATGGCCCGCCACAAAGGCCAAGAAAACTTTGCGTTTGAAAATATCCCGCTTGACGACAAGCGCACCTACGAGCTCTTTCAAGACGGCAAGACCGAGGCTGTGTTCCAGTTTGAAAGTCGCGGCATGCAGGGCATGTTGCGCGATGCGCGTCCGACGCGCTTGGAAGACTTGATTGCGTTGAACGCCTTGTATCGCCCAGGCCCGATGGACTTGATTCCAAGCTTCGTGGCGCGTAAGCACGGCCGTGAAACCATTGAGTACCCGCACCCCATGGTGGCGCAGATGTTGTCAGAGACCTACGGCATCATGGTCTACCAAGAGCAGGTGATGCAGACCGCGCAGATTTTGGGCGGCTACTCACTCGGCGGCGCTGACATGTTGCGCCGTGCGATGGGTAAAAAGAAGCCCGAAGAAATGGCGGAGCACCGCGAAATCTTTCGTGCAGGTGCGGCTAAAAATAACATTGCCCAAGACAAAGCCGACGAGATTTTTGACTTGATGGAAAAGTTTGCGGGCTACGGCTTTAACAAGTCGCATGCAGCAGCTTACTCGTTGCTGGCCTATCACACCGGCTGGTTGAAGGTGCATTACACGGCCGAGTTTTTCTGCGCCAACATGACGGTGGAGATGGACAACACCGACAAGCTCAAGGTCTTGTTTGAAGATGCGCTCAAGATGGGCCTGACGTTTGAAGCGCCCGATGTGAACCGAGGCTTTTACCGCTTTGAGCCCATCTCAGACAAAGTCATTCGTTACGGCCTAGGCGCCATCAAAGGCTCTGGTCAGCAAGCGATTGAAGCCGTGGTGGCCGCGCGCGAAGACGGGCCATTCACCAGCTTGTTTGATTTTTGCCGCCGCGTCGACCGAAGCCGTTTGAACAAACGCACCGTTGAAGCCCTGGTTAAAGCAGGCGCGTTTGACAACTTGCACTTGAACCGTGCCGAGCTGCTGGCCAGCGTCGATCGCGCGTTTGACTTTGCATCAGCCAGCGAGGCCAATGTCAACCAAGGCGGCTTGTTTGACATGATGGGCGACGACACACACGGCTCGAGTTCGCAAGAGCCTGAGTATGTGGCGATGCTGCCTTGGGGTGTGAAAGAACGCCTCACGCATGAAAAAGTGGCCTTGGGCTTTTATTTGTCTGGGCACTTGTTTGACGAAGTCGAACGCGAGGTGCGTCGCTTTGTACGTACCCGCATCGAGGACTTGATGGACTCGCGTGAGCCGCAGTTGCTGTCGGGCATCGTCAGCGACATGCGCGTCATCAACGGTCAACGCGGCAAGCTGGCCATCTTCAAGCTCGACGACAAATCAGCGGTCATCGAAGCCACAGCAGACGAAGCCACCATCCACACCTACCGCAACACCTTGAAGGACGACGAGCTGGTCGTCATCATGGGCAAGGCGCAACCCGATCGCTTTTCTGGTGGTTTGCGACTGTCTATTCAGCAAGTGTGGAGCCTCGAGCAAGCGCGTTGCCGCTTTGGCAAATACCTCAGCGTCACGGTCAATGGCACGTCGCCCGACATTGCCCGCCTCCTGCGCGATCACCCTGCCAAAGTCGAGCAATCCGAGCAGGGCGAGTTGGTGCGCGGCATGGGCGTTCGATTGAAACTGCTTCGGGACGGTGCCACCGCCGATGTGCAGCTGGGCGACAGCGCCAAATTTTTCCCCAGCGATGCGGCATTGGCCAGTTGGATGGCACAGGCCCACGAGGGGCAATCTCAAATCATTTATGAATAAACACCTGCTGTTGACCATTCCGACGCTCATGACGCTCACGCGCATCGTCGCTATTCCTTTGATCATTGGCTTGTATTACTTGCCCATCGACATGCCGCAACGCAATCTGTGGGCCACTGTGATGTTTGTGGTGTTTGCATTGACCGATTGGCTCGATGGTTACCTGGCCCGAAAGCTCAATCAAACTTCTGCATTTGGTGCTTTTTTAGACCCAGTGGCCGATAAGTTTTTGGTGTGTGCTTCTCTGTTGATTTTGGTGCATTTGCAACGTGCCGATGTGTTGGTGGCGCTCATCATCATCGGTCGCGAAATTGCCATCTCCGCTTTGCGTGAATGGATGGCGCAAATTGGCGCGTCTCGCAGTGTGGCCGTCCACATGTTGGGCAAACTCAAGACCACCATGCAGATGGTGGCCATTCCGTTTTTGTTGTTTGACGGTCAGCTGTTGGGGGTGATTGACACAGCCCTGTGGGGCACGGTGTTGATCTGGATTGCAGGCGTGTTGACCGTGTGGTCGATGGTGTACTACCTGCAAAAGGCATGGCCTGACATCGTGGATAACGCCAAGTAATGCCTGAACAACAAAACCAAGCATGGCTGCGTGTCATGCCTTGGGTCTTTGTGTTGATCTGGAGCACGGGCTTCATCGTGGCGCGCTACGGCATGCCCAACTCGCCACCGTTCACCTTCTTGTTGTGGCGCTACGTTTTTTCTATTGTGTGTTTTGTGTTGTGGGTCAAGTGGGCGCGCGTGCCTTGGCCGCAGGGCAGGGCGCAATGGTGGCATTTGGCCGTCACCGGTGTGTTGATGCACGCTGGCTATTTGGGCGGCGTGTGGGCTGCCGTCAAGGTGGGCATGGGCGCTGGCCTGACGGCGCTGATTGTGAGTTTGCAGCCTGTCCTCACGGCCATTTGGTTGTCGGCGCGTGGTGGCCATGTCTCGCGTCGGCAGTGGCAAGGCTTAGGTTTGGGCTTTGTGGGTTTGGCCATGGTGGTGTCGCGCAAACTTGAAGGTGGCATTGAAGTCACACCTTGGAGCTTGACCATGATCACCCTGGCTTTGGCCTCCATCACCACAGGCACCTTGTATCAAAAACGTTTTGTGCAACCTTGCGATGTGCGCAGTGCCAACGCCGTGCAGTTGATGGCCGCCTATGTGGTGACCTTGCCTTTGGCATGGCTTGAAACCGAGCCTGCGCTGTGGAACGCAGAGATGAGCTTGGCCATGGTCTGGGCCGTGTTGGTGCTCACGCTGGGAGGCAGTTCGTTGTTTTACATGCTCATCCAGCGGGGTGCGGCGGCAGCGGTGACCAGCTTGTTGTATTTGGTTCCACCCACCACCGCGGTGATGGCTTGGGTGCTGTTCAGTGAGCCCATCACCCTGGTGACATTGGCGGGCATTGCGGTGACTGCAGCGGGTGTGAGTTTGGTGGTGCGACCGCCTAGAATTGCCGCTTAATTTTTCGAATGTTTGTCAAAGGTTGAAGATGAGTCAAAAACGCATTGCAGTGATCGCCGGTGATGGCATTGGCAAGGAAGTCATGCCCGAAGGGATTCGCGTCATGGACGCAGCGGCACGCAAGTTTGGCATTGACTTGAAGTTTGACCACTTCGACTTCTCCAGCTGGGACTATTACGAGAAGCACGGCCAAATGTTGCCCGACGACTGGAAAGACCAAATCGGCAGCCACGATGCGATTTACTTTGGTGCAGTGGGCTGGCCTGAAAAAATTGCAGACCATGTGTCCTTGTGGGGCTCGCTCTTGATGTTTCGCCGCGAGTTTGACCAGTACATCAACCTGCGCCCCGCACGTTTGATGCCCGGCATCATCGCGCCCGTGGTGCATCGCGATGGCACGCCACGCCAGCCCGGTGAGATTGACATGTACATCGTGCGTGAAAACACCGAAGGCGAATACTCCAGCATCGGTGGCCGGATGTACCCCGGCACCGAGCGAGAAATTGTGATGCAAGAAACGGTGATGTCTCGCATCGGCGTGGACCGCGTGTTGAAATTTGCGTTTGAGTTGGCGCAGACGCGCCCTAAAAAGCACCTGACCAGTGCCACCAAGTCCAACGGTATTGCGATCACCATGCCTTACTGGGATGAGCGTGTGGTGGAGATGGCCAAGAATTATCCTGACATCAACGTCGATAAGTTTCACATCGACATCTTGACCGCCCACTTTGTGCAGCGCCCTGACTTCTTTGATGTGGTGGTGGCCAGCAATTTGTTTGGCGACATCTTGAGCGACTTGGGACCCGCCTGCACAGGCACGATTGGAATTGCACCCAGCGCCAACTTGAACCCTGACCGCAAGTTCCCCTCCTTGTTCGAGCCCGTGCACGGTTCAGCGCCTGACATTGCGGGCAAAGGCATTGCCAACCCGATTGGCCAAATTTGGTGCGGTGCCATGATGCTTGAATTTTTAGGCCATAAGGATGCACATGACGCGGTGATGTCTGCCATTGAGGCCGTGCTTGATCCCAAGAGTGGTGCGCCTAAAACACCAGACATTGGTGGTAACGCTAGTACCTCTGATTTGGGGCGCGTAATTGCGAATGCCTTGTAATTTCTAGATAAAAAACCGACTAGAATTTCCTTGCGTACCGTGTTGTGCATGGTCTCTTTTTTCTAAGAGTTCACTGCACGCAGATCTTTTCATCCATGGCCACGTTCCATTTTTTGACCATCGCATCTCATTGAGAGGGGATTTTTGTGAATAAGACAGAATTGATTGAGCATATTGCCAAGCACGCAGATATTTCCAAAGCTGCTGCGACGCGTGCACTCGAGTCCACCATCGGCGCAGTGAAAACCACCTTGAAAAAAGGCGGCACGGTGTCATTGGTTGGTTTCGGCACTTTTGCAGTGGGCAAGCGCGCCGCTCGCACAGGCCGCAACCCACGCACTGGCGAAGCCATCAAAATCAAAGCGGCCAAGGTGCCTAAGTTCCGTCCAGGCAAAGGCCTGAAAGACGCCTTGAACTAATTAACGGTTTCGGTTGGGTGCTTAGCTCAGTTGGCAGAGCGGCTGCCTTACACGCAGTAGGTCGGCGGTTCGACCCCGTCAGCACCCACCATCCATTAAAAAGGCGAACTCAGAGGTTCGCCTTTTTTCTTGGCTTCTCACATTTCACGATGGGTCCTCCACATGTTTGATTTTGTTCGTAAGCACACACGGGTGATGCAATTTTTGCTGTTCCTGTTGATCTTTCCGTCTTTTGTTTTGTTTGGTCTGGAGGGGTACAACAGTTTTCGCGAAGGTGGTACAGCCGTTGCCACGGTCGATGGCAAAGACATCACCCAAGGGGAATGGGACGCCGCACACCGCAGCCAAGTTGAGCGCATGCGCAGCAGCATGCCCAACGTGGACGTGAAGTTGTTTGACACGCCTGAAGCCAAATACAGCACGCTTGAACGTTTGGTGCGTGACCGCTTGTTGCAAGTGGTTGCTGGCCAATTGCGCTTGGGCGCAAGTGATGCCCGATTGGCAGCGGAGCTACAACAAAATCCCACCATCGCGGCTCTGCGCCGTGCCGATGGCACCCTGGACATGGAGCGTTATCGCCAATTGCTGGCCACACAAGGCATGTCGCCCGAGTCGTTTGAAGCGCAAGTGCGTGCCGACTTGGCTGCGCGCCAAGTCATGTCAGGCGTGGGCGTGACCAGCTTCAGCTCAAGCGCTTTGGCCGATGTGACCTTGAATGCCTTTTATGAGCAACGGCAGGTGCAAGTGGCACGCTTTGCGCCCGCTGACTATGTGGGCCAAATCAAGCCAACTGAGGCTGAGCTTGAGGCTTATTACAAAGCCAATGCCGACAAGTTTCAGTCGGCTGAGCGTGCTGACATCGAATATGTGGTGTTGAACTTGGCGGCTGTGCAAAAAGACATCGTGGTGCCAGAGGCCGAGCTCAAGACTTACTTTGAGCAAAACTCGGCACGTTTGGCGGGCTTGGAAGAGCGCCGTGCCAGTCACATTTTGATCAACGCTGACAAAGCGGCTCCCGCCGCAGAGCGTGATGCGGCCCGTGCCAAGGCGCAGGCCTTGTTGGCCGATGTGCAAAAGTCGCCCGCGCAGTTTGCAGAGCTGGCCCGTAAAAATTCTCAAGACTCAGGCTCTGCCGCCAAAGGCGGAGACCTCGATTTTTTTGGCCGAGGTGCCATGGTCAAGTCGTTTGAAGACGCTGCTTTTGCGTTGAAAAAAGGCGAGACCAGCGGCGTGGTGGAAACCGAGTTTGGCTTTCACATCATTCGACTGACCGACATCAAACAGCCCGAGCAAAAAAGCTTTGAGTCGCAACGCGTCAAGCTGGAGCAAGAAGTGCGCGCCCAACTTGCCCAACGCAAATTTGCCGAGGCGGCCGAGCAGTTCACCAACTTGGTGTACGAGCAATCTGATACCTTGAAGCCAGCGGCTGAGCGCCTGAAATTGGACGTTCAACTCGCCAGCAACTTGGGCCGTGAGCCTGTGGCTGGCAACTCTGCTGTGAACAACCCCAAGCTCTTGGCTGCTGTGTTCTCTCAAGATTCGATTGAGAAAAAACGCAACACCGAAGCGGTGGAGTTGGCCCCCAATGTGTTGGCCGCGGCGCGCATCATCAGTTACAGCCCCGCACGCACCTTGCCTTTGGATGACGTCAAAGCTCGTGTGCGTGAGCAAGTGTTGTCACAACAAGCCAATGAGCGCGCTCGCGCAGAGGGCGCAGCCAAGTTGGCGGAGTGGAAGGCCAGCCCCGATAAAGCCAAGTTGTCTGCCGCGATCGTGGTGTCGCGAGAAGCGAAGCAGGCTCAGCCCAATGCTCTGGTGGAAGCCGCCTTGCGAGCCAGCACTCAAGCCTTGCCAGCATGGGTGGGTGTGGACTTAGGCGCGAGTGGTTACGCCGTGGTGAAGGTAGAAAAAGTGCTGCCGCGTGATGCGACCAACACTGCTGGTGTGACACGTGAGCGTGACCAATATGCCCAGTGGTGGGCATCTGCCGAAGGCTTGGCGTACTACAGGCTGCTCAAAGAAAAATACAAGGCGGAAATCAAAATAGCTAGGTTATAATTTTGCCTTTACGGTGGCTGTAGCTCAGTTGGTAGAGTCCAGGATTGTGATTCCTGTTGTCGTGGGTTCGAGCCCCATCAGCCACCCCAGTATTTATGCGCCCTAGTGATCTTTTCGGTTGCTAGGGCGTTTTGTTTTCTAAGACGATGTAAGGGTGGATGTAAGACTGATTGATCCGCATAAATGGCTTTTTCCGAATCACCGTAGCGTTTGGTGTTGACATCACTGCTACGTTCGTTCCCCAACAGCCACATTAACGTTTAGCGACCGACCATTTCAGTTCCTAGGTTATTTTTCAGTCCACATGGCGCTCCCTCAAACCTGTGGACACAGAAAACCGTCCAGAAAAGAAAAAAACACCAATAAATCAGTGCTTTTTAGAGTGGCTCCTCGAACTGGGCTCGAGCCAGAGACCTACGGATTTTGCAAATCCGTTTAGCCCAGTTCGACTCTGGGTCGCTACCCCAACATTCATGCGCCCTAGTGATCTTTTCGGTTGCTAGGGCGTTTTTATTTCGGGTCCCAACTGTTGCTATACCGGCTTAGATGCCGAGATTTGTACCAGTAAATTTCTAGAACTCGTAGTTGAGAGCCTTTGCTTATTTTCAGTTATTGAAATTTAGGTTCAGTTTGTCCATTTTTCGCATGCATTTGAAGGTTTGACAACAGGGTAGTTGTCCATGCGTGTGAACTTTCGCATAAGAGGCGATGCCAGAAAGTATTGATGACCACAGCGAATGCCAGTCGGCGATGTTTCTGACGGCATGACGAATAAACAAGAATCACACCTTGGACTTGGATGATTTTTTGATTCCTGATGTGCCATATAACGATTAGCTTCCTAAATTCACATCAGCTTTGCTCATCCACGGATGTGTGAATTTGAGCGCATTGTCTGCGCCAACAGAATCGCCGCCGTGAAAAGTTTCATCCGTACTGCTTGCAGGGCAAAAATTTGCCAGAAACTCCGCCTTTTCGGAGCGGGCACGTAGCTGGGCTGCTACCGCGTCAGCTACCACTTCGGCATGATGGTCTGCAGGCGCATGATCGCGTCCGCAACTGCCCTTGAACATCGGGGGGCGATCGGCGTTGAAAGGATCAAAGCATTCAGACATGGCAAGCGCGCTGGTTGAAGATACACATGTCCATGCAAGCAGCATGCCAAATACATTGAAATTGCATCAGTGATGAAAAAGCCAGAGTTCATGACGTACCTCTGTGCTTTTCTGGTGCCAGCCCCTGACGATTTGCCCTGTGTTGGTGCCTTGTTTGTGTGGCGCACCAATTTCAGCTTTTGCATCCAAACGGCCAAGCGCCTTAATGGTGCGCCATGTATTTGCCCAGGTTGTGATGGCTGCTAAGTGAATGCGATGCCTGCTCGCCTAGCCAGACATCGGGTGGTAATGCAAGACTTGATGATCGGATCGGTGGCATCACCATGCGAGCAGCAGACCTTGTGTCGTTCGCTCATGTTCCCCTAGGTTCATTTGATTTTTGAGGATCAAACAAAGCGAAACCCAGTGTGTGAGGGGGTCAACTGAGTCAGTAAATTTTTATAGGAGGCAGGCATCATTTTTCTAGCTTATCTTAGCTTCATCTGTCCCGCAAACTTTCCGCCACGCTCAATCGAAAGCTCACCATACGCCATGGTGCCCTCCATGAAACCCGTTGCATGAATCGTGAGTAGGTGGCTGCAAACCACAGTTGACTTCACTACACCTTTCACATCCACAACATTGGCAGTGATGGTGCCTGACACTTGGCCATCAATCTCTACGATCAGTTCATGTGCAGTCAACTCTCCATCAAAGATGCCATTGATGATGGCTCGATGGGGTACCGCGGCTGTGCCAGTGAATCGCACACCTTGACCGACGATGAGGTCGCTGCTCGCGTTGGTATGTGGAAGTTCTGTGATGTCATTCATATGGATTGCGGTGGTCATGTTGCGTGGTGCAATTGAATTGTTAGC
>JAIXRH010000039.1 GCA_027485285.1 Comamonadaceae bacterium
GCGGCGGATGGTGTCTTCGTCGTGCTCGACCACCACCAAGGTGTTGCCTTTGTCGCTGAGCAAATGCAGCGCGTTCAACAAGATTTGGTTGTCCCGCGCATGCAAGCCAATGGTGGGCTCGTCCAACACGTAGCAGACACCTTGCAAGTTGCTGCCCAACTGTGCGGCCAAGCGAATGCGCTGCGCCTCGCCACCGCTGAGGGTGGGTGCGCCACGGTCGAGCGTGAGGTAGTTCAAACCCACTTGCTCTAAGAACTCCAATCGGCTCTTGATTTCTGGCAACAGGTCACGTGCGATGTCGCCGTCACGCCCTGTCATGGCCAGCTTCTCCACCCACTTGCGGATATCGGTCACGCTCAAGCGGGCAATGTCGGTGATGCCCACGCCGGCAAACTTCACGGCGCGCGCGGTGGCGTTCAAACGTGTGCCTTCGCAACTTGGGCAAGCCACGTCCACCAAGTCGTCCACATCGGGCTCGGCAAAAGTTTGTTCGCGCCCTTTGTCTTTGTCGTCACGGACCGAGTCGTCCAACACCTTGCGCTGGTCTTTGTTCAGTTTGACGCCAGTGCCCACGCAGTCGGGGCACCAGCCGTGTTTGCTGTTGTAAGAAAACAAGCGCGGGTCAAGCTCGGCATACGAGGTGTCGCACACCGGGCAGGCGCGCTTGGTGGAATACACATCTAAGCGGCCAATGCTGTTGGTATCTGTGCCTGCCGCCATCGCTTCACGCAAGCCGTCGAGCTGGCTCAGCACATGCACCACGCCTTTGCCATGTTCTAGTGCGATGGTCAGTGCTAGGCGCAACGCGGTTTCGTTGTGCGCAGACACCTCCAGGCTGGCCACTGGCAACTCGATGGTGTGCTCTTTGAAACGGTCCAAACGTGGGAAGCCATGGGTGGGCAAGAAGTGGCCATCCACACGCAAGTGCGTGTAGCCGCGTGGACGCGCCCAGTCGGCCAACTCGGTGTAGACGCCTTTGCGGTTCATCACCAAGGGACTCATCAAACCAATGTGTTGGCCTTTGAACTCACGCATCAGCTGAGCCGCAATGCGCTCTGCGGTTTGCGGCTGCACCGCTGCGCCATCATGGATGCAATGCTGTGTGCCGAGCTTGACGTACAGCAAGCGCAAGAAATGCCACACCTCGGTGGTTGTACCCACGGTGGACTTGCGGCCACCGCGGCTCAGTCGCTGCTCAATCGCTACGGTGGGCGGAATGCCATACACCGCATCCACCTCGGGGCGGCCTGCGGGTTGCACGATGCTGCGTGCGTAAGCGTTGAGACTTTCTAAATAACGGCGCTGACCTTCGTTGAACAAAATGTCAAACGCGAGCGTGGACTTGCCTGAGCCCGACACGCCCGTGATGACGTTGAACTTTCCGCGCGGAATGTTGACGCTCAAGCTTTTGAGGTTGTGCTCTTTGGCATTGATGATTTGAATCGCGCCATCGGCCACAGAAACGCCGCGCGCGGCCTTGGCAAATCGCGCTGCGCCTTCGGCGGCCAGCAAACCTGCAGAAGCTTTCTCGCCATCAATCTCGTACACCACGCCCATGGATGCGGCATAGTCACGCAGGGCTTTGCCCGTGTGCGATGTGGGGTGCAAGCGCACGTCTTCGGGCGTGCCTTCGGCGACCAGCAAACCACCTGCATCCCCACCTTCAGGCCCGAGGTCAATCAGCCAGTCGCTGGCACGGATGACATCCAAATTGTGTTCAATGACGATGAGCGAATTGCCGTCTTCCAACAAGCGGCGCATGGCACGCATGAGTTTGGCGATGTCGTCAAAGTGCAAGCCCGTGGTGGGCTCGTCAAACATGAAGAGCACCCCCTTTTTGGCAAGCGTTTGTCTGCTCGATGTTTTGGCTTTGGCGGCTTCCGCCAAGAAGCCAGCCAACTTCAGGCGCTGTGCCTCCCCGCCGCTCAAGGTCGGCACCGGCTGGCCGAGCTTCACATAGTCCAAGCCCACATCGACGATCGGTTGCAACGTGCGCACCACCTCTCGGTCGTTGGCAAAGATCTGTAGCGCCTCACCCACTGTCAACTCAAGCACATCCGCCACATTGAGGAAGACGCTGGTTGAGGTTGGGGCCGCACTGCCTTGCGCCTCTTCGCTTGGCTCAGAATGGCGCTGCGTCAGCACTGCCCCAGCGCCAACCAGCTTTTTACGTTCGATGCGGACTTCTAGGATTTCGGGGCGGTAGCGTTGGCCATTGCAGTCTTGGCAGCGCAAATACACGTCACTCAAAAACTGCATTTCGACGTGTTCAAAGCCTGAACCGCCACACGTAGGACAGCGGCCATCGCCGCTGTTGAAACTGAACTTCGACGCGGTGTAGCCGCGCTGTTTGGACAGTGGTGCGACTGCGAAGATTTCTCGCACGGCGTCCCACGCGCCCACATAACTTGCGGGATTGGAGCGGGCGGTTTTACCGATGGGGGATTGGTCGACAAACACCACATCGCTCAAATAGTCCGCACCCAACAACCGATCATGGGCGCCTGGTGTTTCGGTGGCGCGGCCATAGTGGCGCAGCAATGCGGGTGTGAGGATGTCTTGAATGAGGGTGGACTTGCCCGAGCCGCTGACGCCAGTGATGCACACCAAGCGCTGCAGCGGAAATTCGATGCTCAGGTTTTGCAGATTGTGTTCGCGTGCGCCTTCCAAAATGAGGCGTGGCGTGTTGTCAGTCACCACGCGCTTGAGGCCAAGGCCAATCGTTTTGCGAGCGCCCAAATATGCGCCCGTCAAGGTGTCGGCTGATTTCAAGGCTTCGGTTGTGCCGTCAAACACAATTTGTCCGCCCTTCACGCCTGGGCCTGGGCCCATGTCGATGATGCGGTCGGCGCACAGCATGACCGCCGGGTCGTGCTCCACCACCACCAAGGTGTTGCCTGCATTGCGCAAACGCAGCATGGCTTCGTTGATGCGGTTCATGTCGCGTGGATGCAAGCCAATGCTGGGCTCGTCCAGCACAAACAAGGTGTTGACCAAGGAAGTGCCGAGCGCTGTGGTGAGGTTGATGCGTTGCACTTCGCCACCGCTGAGCGTGCGGCTTTGGCGGTCGAGCGTGAGGTAGCCAATGCCCACGTCGCTGAGGTATTTCAAGCGCGTGCGAATTTCGTCCATCAGCAAGTGCAAGGCTTGCGCATCAGCGCCTGCCACGTCCACCTGTGTGGCGTTGAAAAACTGGTGCAGCTTGTCGATGGGCAAAAGCATCAAGTCATGCAAACACAAGCCCGGCATGGCTTCGAGTTGCACTCGGGTCCATGGCACGCCTTGCGGCATGAAACGTTTGGCGGGCGGCAGCACGGCGTCGGCATGCGCTTTGGTGCCGATGCGCCACAACAAGCTGTCGATTTTCAAACGTGCGCCAGCGCAACTGCCACACGGCGTGTAGCTGCGGTACTTGGACAGCAGCACACGGATGTGCATCTTGTACGACTTGGTTTCTAAGTATTCGAAGAATCGTTTGACGCCATACCACTGGTGGTTCCACTTGCCTTTCCACAAAGGCGATCCGTGGATGACCCAGTCTTTGTGCTCTTGGCTGAGCTTGTACCAAGGCGTGTCACGTGGAATGCCCTCGGCTTCGGCGTGGCGCATGAGGTCTTCTTGCGTCTCCACCCATGCAGGGGTTTGGATGGTTTTGATGGCGCCTGCGCGCAACGTGAGCTTGTCGTTGGGAATCACCAAGCCGTAGTCGACCCCAATCACGCGACCAAAGCCTCGGCAGGTCTCGCATGCACCCACAGCAGAGTTGAACGAGAACATCGAAGGAATGGGGTCGCTGTAACGCAAGTCGCTGTCGGGGCAATGCAGACCGGTGGAGAAGCGCCATAACTCGGGTGTGGCTTCTGCGTCTGATGACCAATACACATTCAAACGCCCACCACCACGTTTGATGGCCAGCTCGATGGCTTCCACCACACGGGCTTGCTCGGTGTTGCCCAGCTTGAAACGGTCGGCCACCACATCCAGCAATTGACGCGGACCGGTGGGCGTGGCCACCTCGCGCTCAGCATGAATGCGGGTGAAGCCGCTCGCGCTCAACCACTGCTCGACTTCGGCTGCCGTGGTGTGAGCGGGCAACTCCACAGGAAAAGTCATGATGAGGCGCGGGTCTTGCGGCTGGGCCGCACAGCGGCGTTGCAGCTCCGCGTAGATGGTTTGCGGCGTGTCGTGCTGCACCGGCTGCGCGGTTTGGCGGTCAAACAAACTGCCGGCGCGCGCGAGGAGCAGCTTCAGGTGGTCGTTCAGCTCGGTCATCGTGCCCACGGTGGAGCGCGAGCTGCGCACGGGGTTGCTTTGGTCAATCGCAATCGCGGGGGGCACGCCTTCTACCTTGTCGACGGCGGGGCGGTCCATGCGGTCTAAAAACTGACGGGCGTAAGCGCTGAAGGTTTCCACGTAGCGGCGCTGGCCTTCGGCGTACAAAGTGTCAAACACCAGACTCGATTTGCCCGAGCCACTGGGACCGGTCACCACCGTGAGCTCGCCTGTGCGAATGTCGAGGTCAATGTTTTTGAGGTTGTGTTGGCGTGCGCCACGGATGCGAATGGTGCCTGTCATGGCGGGGACCTTTGGGAGTGTGGCGAATATTCTAGAGAGTCGCATACGCCTGCCGAGGTGTCGGGGCATTGCTTCACATAAGCATTCACATCATCATTGAATCGTGCGCACCAAGCAAAACGCCACGGATTAACCGTGGCGTTTTGGCTGAGCGAAGTAACTAAAAATTACTTGGCGGCAGAGGCGTCAGCCGATGCACCTGAAGCCGCGGGTGCGGCAGCAGAAGCTGCTTCAGCAGGCGCATGCACGGCATCAGCGCCGTGCTTTTCGCCGCTCATGTCCAAGCTGTCGCCACCTTGCATGATCACAAACATGGCCATGGCAGCGAAGACCACAAAGCCGAGAAAAATTTTCAACATATCAAATCTCCGAAATCAGTAAAAAGCCCTCCACCAGGGAGGGCTTGAATGTAGCACCCAGGTCACCCCGGGAAACTTACAAATTAATCGTCTGCGTAGATGTCCACGTCTTTGGTTTCGCGAACGAAGATCATGCCGATGACGAAAGTCATACCCGCAATGATGATGGGGTACCACAAGCCGTTGTACATATTGCCGGTCTGCGCCACGATCGCGAAGGCAGTCGTTGGCATCAAGCCACCGAACCAGCCGTTACCGATGTGATAAGGCAAGGACATAGAGGTGTAACGGATGCGGGTTGGGAACAATTCCACCAACATCGCAGCGATCGGGCCGTAGACCATGGTCACCAAGATCACCAAGTAGGTCAAGATGATGACCACAGTGACTTTGTCAAACTTGGCCATGTCGGCTTTGGCAGGATAACCCGCAGCCTTCAAAGCTTCAGCAACAGCCTTGCGGAACTCAGCAGACTTGGCTTTGGCCTCATCCGCTGACAGTCCTTTGGCGCTGTAACCCACGATTTCTGTCTCACCAATCTTGATGCTGGCCGTTGTGCCAGCTGCAGCGAACACGTTGTCGTAGCTCACAGAGCTAGAAGCCAACACTTGCTTGGCGATGTCGCATGAGCTGGTGAACTTCAAAGTACCTGTGGGGTTGAACTGGAATGAACACTCGTTGGCATCAGAGGTGACCACCACTTTGTTCTTTTGTTGTGCAGCGTACAAGTCTGGGTTAGCAGCCTTGGTCAGTGCTTCGAACACAGGGAAGTAAGTCAGCACAGCCAACAAACAACCCAACATGATCAAAGGCTTGCGGCCAATCTTGTCAGACAAGGTACCGAAAATCACGAAGAACGGGGTACCAATGATCAGCGAAATCGCGACCATGATGTTGGCCGTTGCGCCGTCCACTTTCAACGCTTGTGTCAAGAAGAACAAAGCGTAGAACTGACCTGAATACCACACCACCGCTTGACCAGCGACCAAGCCAAACAAGGCCAAGATCACGATCTTCAGGTTTTTCCATTGACCGAAGGCTTCGGTCAGTGGGGCTTTGGATGTTTTGCCTTCGGCTTTCATTTTCACGAAAGCAGGTGACTCATTCATCGACAAACGGATGTAGACGGAAATCGCCAACATGATGATTGACACGAGGAACGGCACGCGCCAGCCCCAATCGGCAAAGGCTTCTTCACCGATGGCGGTACGTGTACCCAAAATCACCATCAACGACAGGAACAGGCCCAAGGTTGCGGTGGTTTGAATCCAAGCGGTGTATGCACCACGCTGACCAGCAGGCGAGTGTTCAGCCACGTAAGTCGCGGCACCGCCGTACTCACCGCCCAAAGCCAAGCCTTGCAGCAAACGCAAGCAAATCAGGATGACGGGCGCGGCCACGCCAATGGTGGCGTAGTTGGGCAAGACACCCACGATGAAGGTGGACACACCCATGATCAAGATAGTCACCAAGAAGGTGTACTTGCGGCCGATCATGTCGCCCAAACGGCCGAAAATAACCGCGCCGAATGGACGCACGATGAAGCCGGCAGCGAAAGCCAACAACGCAAAAATGAACGCAGAGCCTTCATCCAAGCCGCTGAAGAACTGCTTCGCAATAATTGCGGCGAGTGAACCATATAGGTAAAAGTCGTACCACTCGAAAACGGTACCCAATGAAGAGGCGAAGATCACCTTCTTCTCTTCCGCCGACATCGGGCGATTTGCTTCTATCGTTGCCATGTGTTTTGTCTCCTTAGACGATTAACTTCCAATGCCCTGACTGAGCATTGCGCCGCGCAACTATCAGCGGGCTAGCTGACCTGATTCTGACGTCACTGACGCTTTTTTATTCACTCAGCCAAGCGTCGGCCTTCAACACAGCAGTAACCCTAGGAGGTATTTTCTTATCGTGGTAAAAATTAGGATAAAGCCCTCAAGAAACGTCAAGGCACTCAAAATCCATGAGGGTAATCACTGATGAAGATTTCTGAGCCTGAGGCGTCCTTATCGCTTCACGCCGGGCTGAATACTGGCCGCAGCGCCCCAAGAAGTGTCAAACCAGGCATCACCATCGAGGTAGGCGCGCATCATGGGGAGCGCGTCCAAGCCCCAAAACACTTTGTCGTCCACGTAGAAAGTGGGCACACCAAACACACCGCGTGCAATGGCTTCTTCCGTGTTGGCTTTGAGCTGGTCTTTCACCTCGGCCGCATCCACCGAACGCTGGGGTGCCAACTGCTGCGTGAGGGCTTGCAAACGCACCGCATCATCGGCCGCGGCACCGCCCTGCCAAACGTGCTTGAAGAGGGTTTCACACACATAGCGGTTGGGCTCGCCTTCATCACTGCAGGCCACGGCCAAGCGCAACAGAGCCAGCGGGTTGAACGGATGCGCCAGCGGCATGTCTAGGGGCACGCCCATTTGTTTGGCTTGCCACACCACTTGGCGATAGGTCCAATCGCGCTTGCCTGCAATTTCAGCGGGGCCAAGCTGGCCATGGTGCTTGAGCATGGCGGCAAACAACACCGGCTTGTAAACCATGCGGTGGCTCACGCCCATCAAACTTTTTGGCAAGGCCTCAAATGCGAGGTAGGCATAGGGCGAAATGAAGTCGAGGTAGCAGGTGATGGTTTTCATGGTCGACTTTCTATCAGTCTTCAAGCCAGCAGTTTGGCTTGCAGGCGCTGTTGAATCAAGCGCCACATGTCGCGCTTGGCCTCTGGGCTGCCATGACCCCACCCGGTGATTTCGTCGAGGGTGCGAAAACACCCTTCACACAAGCCGGTCTGATCGGACATGCGACACACCGAGATGCAGGGCGAGATCGGTGTTTCTTCCTTTTTCAGCTCGCGCGCAGCCGACTGCTGCAACCGCAGCTCAGCGGGCGACAGTTTGGGCTTGAGAAAAAGAAAACGATCCAACATAGTGGCGGATTGTCAGGGAACAGCGCCCGCTCAAACTGCGCGTTTGTTCAAAACCGCGCGGGACACGAGGGAATTGGGCTGCCGCCCCAAGGCCTGGCTGATGAACACACCCGCATCAATCAGTTTGTCGAGGTCAATGCCCGTCTCAATGCCCATGCCGTGCATCAGGTAGACCAGGTCTTCGGTGGCCACATTGCCGGTGGCCCCTTTGGCATAGGGACAGCCGCCCAAGCCCGCCACCGACGACTGAAAATTCCACACGCCCATCTGCAAAGCGGCCAAGGTGTTGGCCAGGGCTTGGCCATACGTGTCGTGGAAATGACCGCACACATCGTTGAGCGCGAAGTGTTTGAGCGTGGCCGCCATGGCGGCTTGCACTTTGCGCGGCGTGGCCACGCCAATCGTGTCGGCCACGTCCACGCGCTGCACGCCAATGCCCTTCATCAAACCCGCCAAGTAGCTCACGCGCTCGGGAGCGATGTCGCCCTCGTAGGGGCAGCCCACGGTGCAGCTCATCGCGCCACGCACCGCGATGCCCGCTTCGCGAGCGGCCTTGACCACTGGCGCGAACCGCGCCATGCTTTCGGCAATCGAGCAGTTGATGTTCTTTTGGCTAAAGGCTTCGCTGGCTGCGCCAAACACCACGATCTCATCGGGCCGAGTTTTCAGTGCGGCCTCGAAACCTTGCAAATTCGGTGTGAGCACCGAATAGCGCACACCCGCTTCACGGTGGATGCCGGCCATCACCTCGGCGTTATCAGCCATTTGCGGCACCCATTTGGGGGACACAAAACTGGTGACTTCAATCTCTTTCAGCCCTGCCGCTTGCAGGCGATGCACCAGCTCAACCTTGATGGCGGCGGGCACGGGTTGCTTTTCGTTTTGCAGGCCGTCACGCGGGCCCACATCCATCACACGCACACGGTGGGGCAAATTCATGGCCATGGTCACACTTTCAATTTCAAGAGCTCTTCGCCTTCAGCCACTTGGTCACCTGGCGCATAGAGCAGTTCCAGCACTTCACCATCCGCAGGTGCGGCAATGGTGTGCTCCATTTTCATCGCTTCCATGACAGCCAGCGTCTGACCGGCCTTGACTTTGTCACCTGCACCCACCGCAAACGACACCACCTTACCGGGCATGGGGGCGGTCAAGCGGCCGCCGGCCTCTTGCACTTCGCCCGCATGGGCCAAAGCATCGACCACCGTGATGCGTGTGGCACCTTGCGGCGCAAACACATGGGCCACGTCTTCGTGACCTTGCGTGTCATGAAACACCTGCACACACGCGTGGTGGCCTGCGAAGCTGATGTGCAGCGCGTCGCCATCTGCGCGGTAGCTCAACTCGCCCTGCACCTCGCCCACGTGCAAGGGCAGGCTGCCATCATGCGCGTAGGTCAGCACGGCGGTGTGCGCTGCACCATGAAACACAAAACCAAAGGTGCGCGTGGCCACGCCGTAGGCGCGCCAGCCATCGCGGCTGCTGAACGGGTCATTGCCCTTCAAGGCCGCTTCACAGTGAAGGGTGTTGGCCACCACCGATGCTGCGGTGAGCGCCAGACCCAAAGGCTCTTGCCCAAACAAAGATTTTTCTTCGCGTTGAATCAGCGCGGTGTCGAGCTTGGCTGTGGCGAATGAATCGGTGCGGATGATGTGGCGCAAGAACTGCACATTGGTCGTCACGCCCACGATGCGGGTTTGCGACAGCGCTTCGTCCAAACGTGCCAGCGCTTGCGCACGCGTGTCGCCATGCACGATGAGCTTGGCCACCATGGAGTCGTAAAAGGGGCTGATGCTGTCACCCTCGCGCACGCCGTCGTCGATGCGAATTTCAGCGCCAATGCCGCTGCTGTTAGGGAAGTCAAAACTGCTGCAGGCAGGCTTTCGATAGACCTGCAAGGTGCCTGTGGCGGGCAAAAAGTGGTTGTCTGGGTTCTCCGCGCAAATGCGGGCTTCGATGGCGTGGCCATGAATGCGCACATCGCTTTGCCGCAACGGCAGCGGCTCGCCGCTGGCCACGCGCAACTGCCACGCCACCAGGTCAAGGCCAGTAATGGCTTCAGTCACGGGATGCTCCACCTGCAAGCGCGTGTTCATCTCCATGAAGAAAAACTTCATGGACTCAGGCTTGTCATACGCGGTTTGTTCCACGATGAACTCCACCGTGCCAGCGCCCACATAGTTCACCGCTTTGGCGGCGGCCACAGCGGCTTCGCCCATTTGTTGGCGCAAGCTTTCGGTCATGCCAGGCGCAGGCGCTTCTTCCAACACTTTTTGGTGGCGGCGTTGCACCGAGCAGTCGCGCTCGAACAAATACACGCAGTTGCCGTGCGTGTCGCCAAACACTTGAATTTCAATGTGGCGCGGCCGTTGCACGTATTTCTCAATGAGCACCGCGTCGTCGACAAAGCTGTTGATGGCTTCGCGTTTGCAGCTGGCCAGCGCGTCGGCAAACTCGGCGCTGCTGTTGACCACGCGCATGCCTTTGCCCCCACCGCCCGCGCTGGCTTTGATGAGCGCGGGATACCCAATGCGGTCAGCTTCGCGCTGCAACAAAGCAGGGTCTTGGTCAGCCCCGTGGTAACCGGGCACCAAGGGCACGCCTGCTTTTTCCATCAGCTGCTTGGACGCTGCTTTGAGGCCCATCGCTTGGATGGCCGACGCAGGTGGCCCAATGAAGACCAGGCCAGCTGCGGCGCAGGCGTTGGCGAAGTCTTCGTTCTCGCTCAAAAAGCCGTAGCCAGGGTGCACCGCTTGGGCGCCAGTGTCTTTGGCCGCTTGCAAGATGCGATCCCAACGCAAGTAGCTGTCTTTGGGTGCGCTGCCGCCGATGTGCACCGCTTCATCGCACACCTGCACATGCTTGGCTTGCGCGTCTGCGTCTGAATACACGGCCACCGTTTTGATGCCGAGTTTGCGGGCCGTGGCCGCCACGCGACAGGCGATCTCGCCACGGTTGGCGATCAAAATCTTTTTAAACATGACACGTTGTCTTTCTGAGTTCAGGGCGAGGCGTGAAATTGCAAAGGGTCAAGCGAGCAAGATGATTCACCTCAAAGCAGCCAGTTGGGTTTGCGCTTTTGCAAGAACGACTGCACGCCCTCCTTGCCTTCAGCACTCGAACGAATGTCGGCAATGCCCGCCACGGTCTGCGCTATCAGTGCTTCGTTGATCTCGCGTTCGGCCACATCCTGCACCAGCTTTTTACAAGCGCGCACAGCGCTGGGGCTGGCACTGAGCAAGGCACTGGTCAGCTCGGCCACTTTGTTGTCCAGCGCATCCGCAGCCACCACGTCGTGCACCAAGCCCATGCGATGCGCCTCGGCTGCGCTGAAACGCTCGGCCGTTAAAAAATAGCGGTGCGACGCGCGTGCGCCCATGGCGCGAATCACATAGGGGCTGATGGTGGCGGGGATGAGGCCCAGCTTCACCTCGCTCAGGCAGTAGGAGGCGGTGTCCACACTCACGGCCATGTCACACGCAGCGACCAAGCCCACCCCGCCCGCAAACACATCGCCCTGCACACGCGCGATGGTGGGCTTGGGGCATTCGTAAATGGCACACAACATCGCAGCGAGTTGAGCCGCGTCAGCCAGGTTTTCCTCGCGTGTGTAATCGGCCATACGGCGCATCCAGTTCAGGTCAGCGCCTGCGCAAAACGCGGGGCCTTCTGCGGCCAAGACGACACAGCGCACATCGGCCACTTGGCCTGCGTCCATGAATGCCGCCTTCAATTCTGCAATCACTTCGTCATTGAAAGCGTTGCGCACATCGGGGCGGCTGAGCGTGATGGTGCGAATGGCACCTTGGGTGGTGATGCTCAGTGCGGGGGGTGGCGTTGCGCGCATGTCTATCCCCATCACATGCGGAACAAACCAAACTTGGTCTCGGGGATGGGCGCGTTCAACGACGCACTCAAACCCAAAGCCAACACGCGGCGGGTGTCTGCGGGGTCAATCACGCCGTCGTCCCACAAGCGTGCGGTGGCGAAATACGGATGGCCTTGCTGTTCGTACTGTTGGCGAATTGGGTCTTTGAACGCCTGCTCTTCTTCGGCGCTCCATTGGCCGCCTTTGCTCTCGATGCCATCACGCTTGACCGTGGCCAACACGCTGGCGGCTTGCTCCCCGCCCATGACGGAGATGCGTGCATTCGGCCACATCCACAAAAAGCGCGGACCGAAAGCGCGGCCACACATGCCGTAGTTGCCCGCACCAAAACTGCCGCCAATGATGACGGTGAACTTAGGCACAGCCGCAGTAGCTACTGCCGTGACCATTTTCGCGCCGTTGCGTGCAATGCCTTCGTTCTCGTACTTGCGGCCCACCATGAAACCGGTGATGTTTTGCAAAAACACCAGTGGGATTTTTCGCTGACAACACAGCTCGATGAAGTGCGTGCCTTTCAAGGCCGACTCGCTGAACAAAATGCCGTTGTTGGCAATGATGCCCACAGGCATGCCTTCGATGCGCGCGAAGCCACACACCAGCGTGGTGCCAAAGCGTGCTTTGAATTCATCCAACTCGCTGCCGTCCACGATGCGCGCAATGATTTCGCGCACATCAAACGGCTTGCGCGTGTCGGTGGGGATGACGCCATACAACTCTTGCGCGTCGTACTTCGGCGCCACAGGCGCGTGCGTGGCAATGTTGGGCTGCTTGCGTGCGTTGAGGCTTTTCACGCATTGGCGCGCCAGCGCCAGCGCGTGCACGTCGTCCTGCGCCAAGTGATCGGCCACACCCGAGAGGCGGGTGTGCACATCACCACCGCCTAGGTCTTCAGCCGTCACCACCTCGCCAGTCGCCGCCTTCACCAACGGCGGACCCCCCAAAAAGATGGTGCCTTGATTTTTCACAATGATGGTTTCGTCGCTCATGGCAGGCACATAGGCGCCCCCTGCTGTGCAGCTGCCCATCACCACCGCGATTTGCGCCAAACCTTGGGCGCTCATATTGGCTTGGTTGAAGAAGATGCGGCCAAAGTGGTCGCGGTCGGGAAACACCTCGTCCTGGTTGGGCAAGTTGGCACCGCCCGAATCCACCAAGTAAATGCAGGGCAAGTTGTTTTGCTGCGCGATTTCTTGCGCACGCAAATGTTTCTTCACCGTGAGCGGGTAATACGTACCGCCCTTCACCGTGGCGTCGTTGCACACCACCATGCAGTCAACCCCGCTCACACGACCAATGCCCGCGATCAAGCCCGCGCACGGTGCCTCGTTGTTGTACATATTGAGCGCAGCGAGTGGGGCTAACTCTAAAAACGGTGTGCCTGGGTCGAGCAACATCAGCACACGGTCACGGGGCAGCAGCTTGCCGCGTGCGGTGTGTTTGGCACGCGCAGCTTCGCCGCCACCGACGGCGATTTTTTCAAGCTGGATTTTGAGGTCGTCGACCAGGGCGCGCATGGCGACAGCGTTGGCCGAGAAATCGGCAGCGCGCGGATTGAGCTGTGAGTGCAAAACAGTCATGCAACTTACTTTCTTGTGATTTATGCCAAGGCCCGTTGGATGATGATTTTTTGCACGTCGCTGGTGCCTTCGTAAATTTGGCACACGCGCACGTCGCGGTAAATGCGCTCCACAGGAAAATCGCTCACCACACCGTAGCCACCCAAGGTTTGGATGGCCACGCTGCACACCTGCTCGGCTGTTTCACTGGCAAAGAGTTTGGCCATGGCCGCCTCTTTCAAACACGGCAAGCCCGCATCGCGCAACACAGCGGCGTGGTACATGAGCTGACGTGCGGCTTCAAGCTGTGTGGCGCAATCAGCCAAACGAAAACCCACCGCTTGGTGGTTGAAGATGGCGGTGCCAAAACTCATGCGCTCTTTGCTGTAGTGCAGCGCAGCTTCAAACGCGCTGCGGGCCATGCCGATGCTTTGCGCCGCAATGCCAATGCGACCACCCTCCAACGCAGACAAGGCGATCTTGTAGCCCTCGCCTTCCGCACCAATCAGGTTCTCGGCGGGGATGCGGCAGTTGTCAAAGTTAATTTGCGCGGTGTCGCTGCTGTGCTGTCCCAGCTTGTCTTCAAGTCGCGCCACGTTGTAACCAGGTGCGCTGGTGGGCACGATGAAGGCGCTCATGCCTTTTTTGCCTGCGCCTTTGTCGGTCACGGCAATGACGATGGCCACCTGGCCGTTTTTGCCACTGGTAATGAATTGCTTCACGCCGTTGATGACGTATTCGTCGCCCTCTTTGTTGGCAGTGGTGCGCAGGGCCGAAGCGTCAGAGCCCACATGTGGCTCGGTCAAGCAAAACGCGCCCAGCATGTTGCCCTGCGCCAACTCGGTGAGCCATTGCTTCTTTTGCGCGTCGTTGCCGTAGCGCAAGAGGATGGCGTTGACAGGGCAGTTGGTCACGCTGATCGCCGTGCTGGTGCCGCCGTCGCCTGCGGCGATTTCTTCTAAAACAATCGCCAACGTGGTGTAGTCCAAGCCCGCACCACCCAAGTCTTCGGGCACACAAATGCCATAAGCCCCCAGCGCGGCCAAGCCTTTGTGCACCTCTTGCGGAAAGGTTTGCTCTTTGTCCCACTTCGCGGCGTTGGGCAACAACTCTTGTTGCGCAAAGTCGCGCACAGCGTCGCGGATCATGGTTTGGTCAGGCGTGAGCAGCATGGTGTTTAAACATAGAGGGGGTCAAGGAACGCGCCTCACCAAGGAATGGCGCTGCCGTCATGCGATAAAAACTGGCCACCTTGCGCAGCGGTCAGCTGAGACAAAGTGCGGCGAATGTTCGCCACGCTGTCTTGCGTCATGAGCGTGGCATGGGCGCCACCCATCTCGGTTTGCACCCAACCTGGATGCAGTGCCACCAAGCGCGCGCGTGGGTATGCAGGCTGCGAGGTGCGCACCACCATGTTGAGCGCCGCCTTGCTGATGCGGTACAAGGCCGCATCAGAGCTGCGCGTGCCTTGCAAGCTGCCCATCACACTGCTGATGCAGGCCAACACGCCGCCAGAAGCCTCCACCAAGGGTGCAATTTGTGGGATGGCCATCATCGCGCCCATGACATTGGCATGCATGACGTGATCAAACGTGTCTTGCGTCGGTGGTGTGTCTGCACTGGCGCGGTCCATGACGCCGGCCACGTACAAGGCCACGTCCAGTTTTTCTCCATCGAGAAGCCACGCCAACGATGTGACACTGATGGGTTTGGCCACATCGACACGCAAACACTGGGCGCCCAGTGCTTGCACGCGGTCACGCCCTGCATCGTCGCGGGCCGTGCCGATGACGCGCCAGCCATCCGCCATGTATTGGCGAACCAGCTCTAAGCCAATGCCGCGTGATGCGCCAATGATGAGTGCAGAAGGCATGCGTGAACCTTAGACCAATTCCAGGGCGACGGCCGTGCCCTCGCCGCCACCGATGCACAGAGTGGCCAAGCCTTTTTTCAAGCCGCGTGCTTGGAGCGCGTGAATCAGCGTGACCATGATGCGCGCGCCCGATGCCCCGATGGGGTGACCCAAAGCACAGGCGCCGCCGTTGACGTTGACTTTGTCGTGCGACAGCTTGAGCTCTTTCATCAACGCCATCGGCACCACGGCGAATGCTTCGTTGACCTCCCACAGGTCCACATCCTCCACTTTCCAAGCGGCCTTGGCCAAGGCTTTTTGTGTCGCGCCCACGGGCGCTGTGGCAAACCACTCAGGTTCTTGTGCGTGGGTGGCGTGGCTGACGATGCGCGCCAAAGGTTTGCAGCCCAACTTCTTGGCGGTGCTCTCGCGCATCAACACCATGGCGGCGGCGCCGTCGTTGATGGACGAGCTAGAAGCCGCCGTGATGGTGCCGTCTTTTTTGAAGGCAGGCTTGAGCGCGCTGATTTTGTCGAGCTTGATCTTGCCGGGGCCTTCGTCGATGGACACCACCGTTTCGCCCGCGCGGGTTTTGACGGTGACGGGTGTGATTTCGGCGGCGAAGGCGCCGCTTTCTGTGGCGGCCTTGGCACGTTGCACACTGGCCGTGGCAAATGCGTCTTGTTCGGCGCGTGTGAAGCTGTATTTGGCCGCGCAGTCTTCACCAAAGGTGCCCATGCTGCGGCCGGGCTCGTAAGCGTCTTCCAAACCGTCGAGCATCATGTGATCAAAAATGCGGTCGTGGCCAATGCGATAGCCGCCACGCCCCTTGAGCATGAGGTAGGGCGCGTTGGTCATGCTCTCCATGCCGCCCGCCACCAACACGTCGTGCGTGCCAGCCATCAACATGTCATGCGCAAACATTGCGGCGCGCATGCCTGAGCCGCACATCTTGGACAAGGTGACAGCACCTGCGCTCTTGGGTAAGCCGCCCTTGAATGCCGCTTGGCGTGCAGGTGCTTGGCCTTGGCCTGCCATCAAACAGTTGCCAAACAAAACTTCTGTGACCAATTCAGGATCAATGCCTGCACGCTCCACAGCGGCTTTGATGGCTGCGCCACCGAGGTCGTGCGCAGCGAGGCTTGAAAAGTCGCCTTGAAAGCTGCCCATGGGTGTGCGCGCAGCGCTGACGATGACGATGGGGTCGGACATGAGTTTCTCCATTACAAAAAATGCCACGCCGACCCACAGGGTCACGCGGCGGGAAGCATGCCACCACGTGGGTAGCGTTTGAAGGCGCTGCGGAAGACATCCACCACTTCGCCTGCGTGGCTCATACTGACGCCAAGGTCTTTGACCAGGCCATCATCTAAACCGTAAATCCAGCCATGCACGGTCACTTTTTGACCGCGACCCCAGGCGTCTTGCATGACGTTGGACAAAGCCACGTTGCCCACTTGTTCGATCACGTTCATTTCGCACATGACTGACTCCAACTCAGCTTGCGGCAAATGGTTGAGGCGTTGGCGATGGCGCAAGCGCACGTCTTGCACATGGCGCAACCAGTTGTCGGCCAAGCCCACACGTGCGCCACGCGTGGCGGCCAACACACCACCACAACCATAGTGGCCCACCACCATGATGTGCTCGACCTTGAGTGCATCGACCGCGTATTGAATGACGGACAAAGCGTTCAAGTCGGAATGCACCACCACGTTGGCAACGTTGCGATGCACAAACACTTCGCCCGGATCGAGACCCGTGATTTGGTTGGCAGGCACGCGGCTGTCGGAGCAGCCAATCCACAAATATTTGGGATTTTGCTGACTGGCCAGCCGTGTGAAATACGCAGGATTTTCTTCAATCATGCGGGCCGCCCAGGCGCGGTTGTTATCGAAAAGGTGTTGTAGTGAATTGCTCATGCGGTCATTGTCGCAGGGGTGCAAATGGCTTAAAAAGTTTCGGCAAATAACTCGCGACCAATCAGCATGCGGCGAATTTCGCTGGTGCCCGCCCCAATTTCGTACAGCTTGGCATCGCGCCACAAACGGCCCAGTGGGTAGTCGTTGATATAGCCATTGCCACCAAAAATTTGCACGCCCTCGCCCGCCATCCAGGTGGCTTTTTCGGCGGTCCACAAGATCACGGACGCACAGTCTTTGCGAACTTGGCGCACATGCTCTGTGCCCAGCAAATCCAAGTTTTTTGCCACGGTGTATGCGAAGGAGCGACCGGCTTGCAGCACGGTGTACATGTCGGCCACTTTGCCTTGGATCAGTTGGAACTCGCCGATGCTTTGCCCAAACTGCTTGCGGTCGTGGATGTAGGGAATGACGTTGTCCATCACCGATTGCATGATGCCCAAGGGGCCGCCCGCCAGCACCGCGCGTTCGTAGTCCAAGCCGCTCATCAACACTTTGGCACCCATGTTGAGGCCACCCAAAATATTCTCAGCGGGTACTTCGACGTTGTGAAACACCAGCTCGCCCGTGTGGCTGCCGCGCATGCCGAGTTTGTCGAGCTTTTGCGCAACGCCAAAGCCCTTCATGCCTTTTTCGATCAAGAAAGCGGTCACGCCGCGTGCACCCAACTCGGGCTCGGTTTTGGCGTAGACCACCAAGGTGTCCGCATCTGGGCCATTGGTGATCCACATCTTGCTGCCATTGAGCAGGTAGTAGCCACTTTTCTCTTCGGCTTTGAGCTTCATGCTGATGACGTCAGAGCCCGCACCTGGCTCAGACATGGCCAATGCGCCCACGTGTTCGCCGCTGATGAGTTTGGGCAGGTACTTGGCGCGTTGCGCTTGTGTGCCATTGCGTTTGATTTGGTTCACACAGAGGTTGCTGTGCGCGCCGTAGCTCAGGCCCACGCTGGCAGATGCGCGGGAAATTTCTTCCATCGCCACCATGTGGGCGAGGTAGCCCATGTTGGCGCCGCCGTCCGCCTCTTCCACCGTAATGCCCAACACGCCGAGGTCGCCCATCTTGCGCCACAGGTCCATGGGGAATTGATCGTCATGGTCAATCTGTGCGGCACGTGGGGCGATTTCGGCTTGTGCAAAGTCGCGCACCGCATCGCGCAAAGCGTCAATGTCTTCACCGAGTTGGAAGTTGAGGCCGGGTAGGTTGTTCATGTGGATCTCCAGTGCATCAGTAGGTTTTGTTCACGGTGGCGAGGGTTTGCTGCATCAACGCGCAGGGCGATTCGCCACCGTCGTCGTCCAGGTGCACCACTTCGGCGGTGGTGATGATGAGGCGCTTGCCGGCACGCACCACATGGCCACGCGCACGCAACTCGCCGCCCGAGAAGGCCGCGAGAAAGTTGATCTTGTATTCCACCGTGGTCACCTCTTGGCCCTCTGCCGCCACGGTGAGACCCGCATAACCCGCGGCGATATCGGCCAGCGCGCCCATCGCACCGCCGTGGTAGCCGCCTTGTTGTTGGGTGACGCGCTCGGAATAGGGCAAGGCAATTTCAACCTCACCCGGCGCGACCGTCACGAGGCGAGCGCCGAGGTGCTGCATCATGCCTTGGCGCACAAAGCTGGCTTGTATGCGGGCGTAGAGGTCTGGGTGAGCAGATGCGGCGTGTGTCATGCGTTGCTCGCTTTGGCAGCTTTGAGCACCTTGACGGGTTGCTTGCCTTGCTTGGTCAGCAAGCTGCGTGCTTCTTTTTCGTGGGCCTTCACCTCGTCCAGGTTGGCTTGGATTTCTGCCATTTGCTCTTCAAGTTCACGCTTGTGCGCATCAAGCACCACCAAAAACTTTTGCAGTTGTGGGCCGGTGTCCCGCGGACTGTCGTACATGTCAATCAAGTCTTTGGCCTCGGTCAAGGACAAACCCAAACGTTTGGCACGCAAGGTCAGCTTGAGGCGTGTGCGGTCGCGTTGGCTGTAAACACGGTTGCGCCCGCCAGGGCCCGAGCGCTCGGGCTGCAAGAGGCCCATGTCTTCGTAAAAACGGATGGCGCGCGTGGTGAGGTCAAATTCACGCGCTAAGTCGCTGATGGAATACATGGCTGCCCTGTTTACGTTTACGTAAACGTCAATTATGACGGGAAATCCACCCAAACCAACTCAGGACCAAGGCGGTAAGGGTTCATCCTTAAGAACACGCCTGCGCTGCGCATAGTCAGGCATGACGCTTTGCACGGTTTCCCAAAAGCGCGGGCTGTGGTCCATCACGCGCAAATGGCTGAGTTCGTGGGCCACCACATAGTCGATCACCTCGCGCTTGTGGTGCACCAGCCGCCAGTTGAGGCGGATCGCCCCATCGGCGCTGGCACTGCCCCAGCGCGTGGCCGCACTGCTGAGCGACACGCGTTGCCACTGCACCCCCAGCTGCGGAGCAAAGTGGTTGAGCCGCGCGACAAACAAAGCTTTGGCTTGGCGCATCAACCAAGCTTGAACGGCGTCGCGGATTTGTGGGGGCTCGGCGTTGAGCGGCAGGCCCAGTCGCAAGGTGTGGCACAAAGGCTGTGGGCCCTGCTGTGCCAATTCAAACTGCGCACTGTTTTTCTTGAGTGCACTGGACGAGTCCAGCACCACTTGCAACTGGTCGCCCAAATACGGCAACACCACGCCATCGGCCCACACGATACGGGTTGCACCCAGCTGCTGTTGGCGCTCTCGCATCTCCACCAGTTTGCGGGCAATCCAGTCGGATTTTTCGCGCAAGGCTGACTCCACCTCGCCCACCGTGACCCAACGTGGCGCACTGACCTCTAGGCCATCGGGGCCAATGGCCATGCCGATGGTGCGTCGCTTTGCGCGCCTGAAGGCGTAAGCCACATCGGTGTTGCCCAGCTGGATGCGGCGGGTGGCGCGGGGGTGGGCGTAATGCGCTTTGGGCAGCACTTGGCCTAAGGGTTCAGAAGGCTGATGCGGGCCATGCAGTGTGCGAGGCTTGGGTCGGGGCGACGGCTTGGCAGGAGGCGCGCCATCAAACATGTCGAGCACGAGTTGCAGAAAGCGGCTCATGCGTCTGGGCTCAGCGCTGGCCGACGTAGGCCTCGGGGTCGAGGCGGTGCATTTCGGCTTCGATCCAAGCTTCAACCTCTGCCATCAGCGCGTCGGCGTCGCGGCCCTGGCTAGAGATCGGCTTGCCAATCGACACATCCACCACCCCCGGGTGTTTGACGAAGGCTTTGCGCGGCCAGCATTTGGCCGAGGTCACGGCCACAGGAATGACAGGCGCGCCCGTGGCAATGGCCAGACGTGTGCCGCCGCTTTTGTAGGTGCCACGCTCGCCACGGGGAATGCGGGTGCCTTCTGGAAACATGATGACCCAGACCCCCCGATCCAACAAGGCTTTGCCCTGCTCCACCACCTTGGCAAATGCTTTGGCGCGTTGGCTGCGGTCAATGTGAATCATGTCCAAGCTGCCGATGGACCAACCGAAGAATGGCACGTACAGCAGCTCTTTTTTAAACACGTAGGCCAAGGGGTGCGGCATGATGGCTGGCATCAAAAACGTCTCGTACGTGGATTGATGTTTGACCAACAAAATGGCGGGGCTGGTTTCGCCCACAGGCAAATTGTCTTGGCCTTGCACTTGGTAGCGAATGCCCATGATGACGCGGGCTGATTCCACACTGAGCGTGAGCCACTTTTGGGCGATGGCGTAGCGCGTCTCGCCCTTGGCGCCGAACCAACGGGCCAGCAAGATGAGCAAGGTGTAGGGAATGACGGTGACGAACATCAACGCCATGTGCAGCGTGGAGCGAAGCAGCGCCATCATGCAACACCGCCTGCTTTGTTTTTTGCAGCCGCCTCTGGCTGCGCGAGCAACCATTCAGCAAACTCCCCCAAATCGGCATGCGCCACAGTGCCTGCCGGGAAGTCAACGGGCAAGGCTTGACCGATCAGCTTGTCGCCTTTGCCGGTGTGGACCAAGTGGGTGGCACACCCTACCGCTGCGCCCGCTTGCAAGTCGCGCAGCGAATCGCCCACGGTGTGAACACCTGTGAGGTCCATGCCATAGCGCTCGCCAATCTGCTCGAACAAGCCGGGCAAGGGCTTGCGACAGTTGCAGGGCTCTTCGGGACTGTGGGGGCAGTAAAACACAGCGTCGATGCGCCCCCCAGCGGCAGCCAACAGCTTGTGCATTTTGGTGTGCATGGCGTTCAAGGCGGCGACATCGAACAAACCACGGCCCAAGCCCGACTGGTTGGAAGCCACCACCACACGCCAGCCAGCGTGGTTCAAACGCGCAATCGCTTCGAGCGCGCCAGGCAAGGGAATCCATTCTTCCGCTGACTTGACGTAATCGTCACGGTCTTGGTTGATGGTGCCGTCGCGGTCGAGGATGACGAGTTTGGTTTGCATGGCGGGGCTTTGGCTTTAAGACGCGAGGGCGGACAAATCGGCCACGCGGTTCATGGCCTCGTGCAGCTTCTTGAGCATGCCTTGGCGGTTCAGGCGCAAGTCCATCTCTTCGGCGTTGACCATGACATCGTCAAAAAACGCATCCACAGGCGAACGCAAGGCGGCCAAGGTTTGCAGCGAGGCGGTGTAGTCGCCTGCCTTGAACTGCGCTTCGGATTCGGGCAATAGCTTTTGCATGACGGCGTAGAGCGCTTGCTCGGCGTCTTCTTTGAACAAGGCCGTGTTGACATGCGCGTCGACTTCGCCTGCTTTTTTGAGCACGTTGCCAATGCGTTTGTTGGCAGCGGCGAGGGCTGAGGCTTCGGGCAAGGCGGCGAAGGCGCGCACGGCCTCAAGGCGCTTGGCCACATCGCTCAGGCGTTGGGGCTTGAGTGCAAGCACGGCTTCGACTTCTTGTGCGGAGTAACCTTGGTCGCGCAAGCCGCCTGACAGACGGTCGTCAATGAAGGCGCTCAATGCGGCAGAGGGGTCCGTGATTTTGTCGCCAAAGGCGGAAATGGCTTGTGCGATCAACGCATCCAAGCCCACATCCAAATTGGCTTCGCTCAACATGCGCACCACGCCCAAGGCGTGACGACGCAAAGCGAACGGGTCTCTGTCGCCGGTCGGCAAATTGCCAATGCCAAACATGCCCACCAAGGTTTCGAGTTTGTCGGCCAAAGCCACCACCACCCCCACCGTGTTGCGTGGCAACGCGTCACCAGCAAAGCGTGGCTTGTAATGGTCTTCAATGGCGTGCGCCACGTCTTCACCCAAACCATCGTGACGGGCGTAGTAGCCGCCCATGATGCCTTGCAGTTCAGGGAATTCGCCCACCATGTCCGTGAGCAAATCGGTTTTGGCCAGCTGCGCGGCGGTGTCGACGGCTTGCACAAAAGATGCGTCATTGGCTTGCGGCAGCAAGGCCGCAATGCCTTTGGCAATGGCGCGCACGCGGTCGGTGCGCTCGCCTTGGGTGCCGAGTTTGTTGTGATACACCACCTTGGCCAGACCTTCCACACGCGAGGCGAGTGTCTTTTTGCGGTCTTGGTCGAAGAAGAATTTGGCATCGGCCAAACGTGGGCGCACCACGCGCTCGTTGCCGCCAATCACCGCCGAAGCGTCATCGGGGGTGATGTTGCTGACCACCAAAAACTTATTGGTGAGCTTGCCTGCCGCGTCGAGCAAGGGAAAGTATTTTTGGTTGGCCTTCATCGTGAGGATGAGGCACTCTTGTGGCACATCGAGGAATTGCTTGTCAAACTCGCACACCAAGACGTTGGGGCGTTCGACCAAGGCGGTCACTTCATCTAAAAGCGCAGCGTCTTCAATGGCCTTCACACCGCCACCCAGTTTGGCGGCCGCGGCTTCGAGTTGTCGTGCGATCTCAGCACGGCGCTCGATGAAGCTGGCAATCACTGCTCCGTCTTTGGCGAGTGTGTCGGCGTAATCGTCCGCATGGGCCAACACCACGGGTGACACGCTGGCTTCAAAGCGGTGCCCTTGTGTGCTGTTACCCGCTTTCAAGCCCAAGGCTTTGACATCCACCACGGTGCTGCCGTGCAAGGCGACCAAGCTGTGTGCAGGGCGCACAAAGTTCACGCTGCTCCAGCCTGGAAGCTCGCAGTCAGTTTCAAGCTGGTAGCTCATCACTTTCGGGATGGGCAATTTGGCAATGGCCTCAACGAGGGCTTTTTGCAAGCCCTCGGTCAGGCTCGCGCCTTTGACGGTGCTGTCGTAAAACAAAGCCTCGGCCTTGCCATCAGGTGCGCGCTTGAGTTGCGTCACGGCCTCTGGGCCTGCACCCAAAGCTTGCAGCTTTTTCAGCAAGGCAGGTGTGGCGTGGCCATTGGCATCTAAGCCCACCGAGACGGGCATGAGTTTTTGTTGCACGGCTTTGTCGTTGGCCAAAGCGGACACCGCGGTGATGTGCGCAGCCAAACGACGCGGTGAGGCGTAGGCAGTCACGACCGAGCTGGCAGCCGTCAGACCTTGTGCTTTGAGTTGTTCAAACAACACATTTGAAAATGCGTCGCCGAGCTTTTGTAAAGCTTTGGGTGGCAGCTCTTCCACGAAGAGTTCGATGAGTAGGTTGTGTGTCGTCATGTTGGTGTGTCCTACGCTCAAGCGGTCTTCTTCGGCATTTGCTCGACCCATTCGCGCGGTGCCATGGGGAAGCCCAAGCGCTCACGGCTCTCGTAATAGCTTTGCGCCACAGCGCGCGCTAAGTTACGAATGCGGCCGATGTAGGCGGCACGCTCGGTCACGCTAATGGCACCACGCGCGTCCAACATGTTGAAGGTGTGGGCGGCTTTGAGCACCTGCTCGTAGGCAGGCAATGCGAGTTGGACGCTGATCAAATGCTGCGCTTGTTTTTCGTGCGCACCAAAGGCGGTGAACAAAAACTCAGCGTCGCTGTGCTCGAAGTTGTAA
>JAIXRH010000048.1 GCA_027485285.1 Comamonadaceae bacterium
CACTGCCCCTGCAGCAACATGCGTTTGTCCAGCGGCATCTTGCCGCTGCGCAAAATGTTAGACGCCGGTGTGCCCATTGGCCTCGGGGTGGACGGCAGTGCCAGCAACGACGGTGCGCACCTGCTGAACGAAGCGCGCCAAGCCATGCTGCTGGCACGCGTGCGCCGGTCTCTGGACGCCCCCCGCGTCGAAGACGGGCGTACCGTTTTCGGCTGCGACCTGGGCCCTGCTGAGATGACACCGCGTGATGCCCTGCGCCTCGCCACACGCGGCGGTGCCCAAGTGCTGGGCCGCGCCCACGAACTGGGACAAATCAAAGAGGGCTTTTGCGCCGACATCGCCATGTTCCGCACCGACACACTCAGCATGGCGGGTGCAGCAGTGCACGACCCCGTGGGTGCGTTGCTGATGTGTGCCAGCGACAACGCCGACTTCGTCGTGGTGAATGGCCGCGTGGTGGTGCGCCAAGGTGAGATTGCCACGGTGGACATGGGGCCCTTGATTGAGAGGCACAACCAGCTGGCAATGCAGTTGGCCTTGGGATAAGCACCCAACGGGGTCGTGAGGACGTCCATCCCTTCACCCCCACGCAAAAACCACTGTCGCATAACGAGAAATTGAAGTGACAGCGCCGCATCGAAAGTTCACGCAGAATCTGCTCCATCTATTTTTTATAACAGGAGACACACATGCATATTGGTATCGCAGGCATTGGCAAGATGGGCGCGGCTGTCGGCGCTCGACTGTTGTCGACGGGGCATTCCCTGACCGTGTGGAACCGCAGCGCAGCCCGCGCCCAACCCCTGTTGGATGCAGGTGCAACATGGGCGGACTCGCCCAAAGCCTTGGCCGAGTCGGTGGATGTGGTCATCACCTTGCTGACCAACGAGGCGGCGATTGATGAGGTGTATGGGGGCGATTCCGGCTTGCTGGCAGGCCATGTGGGGAACAAGGTTTTCATCGACATGAGCACCGTTCGCCCTGCTAAACCGCAAGAGTTGGCGCAGCGTGTGCAAGCCGTGAAGGCCGCTTTTTTAGAGTGCCCCGTGGGCGGCAGTGTGGGTCCTGCCAAAGAGGGCAAGTTGCTGGGCTTTGTGGGCGGCGATGCGCAAGACTTGGCCAAGGTGAAAGCCTTGCTGGATGTGATTTGCAGGCGTGTGGAGCATGTGGGCCCACACGGTGCGGGTGCCACCATGAAGCTGGCCATCAATTTGCCACTGATGGTGTACTGGCAGACCTTGGGCGAGGCCTTGTCTTTGGTCGAGCCACTGGGCCTAGACCCCAAGCGGGTGATTGATATTTTTTCAGACACCTCGGGCGGGCCCAACATGCTGAAGGTGCGCGGCGGCATGATTGCCCAAACGCTGAGCCAACACACAAGTGATCAGGTCACCGTCAACGTGTCGACGATGCGCAAAGACATGCAAGCCATGCTCGACCAGGGCCAAGCCACGCACAAGCAGTTGCCCTTGACCGCCCTGGCGTTGCAACAGTTTGAGTCAGCGGCGAACAGCGGTCTGGACGACCGCGATTGCACGGAGCTGCTGGTGTGGTGGTTGTCGCAAGGCAGCCGCGCTTAAGCGCCAGCGCTGCCCGTGTGCCTCGTTATTCGAGGCGCATTTCGCGAATGATGGCGCGGAATTGATCCATCTGACGGCGCAAGATGGCATCTTGCTCGGCAGGGGTCGAGCCCACGCCTTCAGCGCCCAAATCGTTCAAGCGTTTCACCACATCGGGGTGACGCACAGCGGCAACGACTTCTTTGTTCAAACGGTCAATGATGTCTTTGGGGGTTTTGGCAGGTGCAAAGACGCCGTTCCAGCCTTCGAGCTCCAAATTAGGAAAGCCCAATTCTTTGACGGTTGGGATTTCAGGCAGACCAGGGATGCGCTTTGAGGCGGTGGTGGCCAAGGCCTTCAAGGTGCCCGCTCTGATTTCAGCCAAAGAGGACGACAACTGATCGCCGCCCACTTGGAGTCGACCCGCCAGCATTTCTTGCTTGAGCGGCGCAGCGCCCTTGAATGGAATGTGCGTGATGTCAACCTTGGCGTCCTTTTTGAACGCCTCGCCCAACACGTGCATGGTGGAGCCAGGGCCGGTGGAGCCATAGTTGTATTGCAGCGAAGGGTTGGCACGCAACAAGGCGGCCAACTCTTTCAAGTCTTTGGCAGGCACGCTGGGGCTGGCGGTCCACACAAAGGGCACATACACCGCAATCGAGACGCCAGCAAAGTCGGTGTCCACGTTGAAGGGCGAGCGGTTGGCCAGCGTTTGCGCCACGGAGGCCAGTGGGAACGACAGGTTGTGCATCAAGATGGTGTAGCCATCGGGGGCCGCTTTGGCCATCAGGTCTGCACCAATCGCGCCACCTGCACCGCCGCGGTTGTCAACCGTGACGGGCTGCCCCATGGACTCGCTCATGCGCTGGGCCACCAGACGGGCCACGATGTCGGTGGTGCCCCCTGCTGGGAAGGGCACGATCATTTTGATGGGTTTGTTGGGGTAGGCCTGAGCCATGGCGACTGGATGAAGCGCCAAGGACAGAAGTCCCAGCAGGCCTGCGGCGAATGTCTGTCGCCATGGTTTGAAAAGTGAACGCATGTTGTCTCCTTGTGTGATCGCCCTCTGATGACTGAAATGGGGCAAAAAACACTATCGCACAAGGCCAAGGATCATGCGCATCACCAAAGTGACAAGCCAGCCGTTGTCAGTTCAGGGGTTTACTTCACCAGCGCCACCGACTTCACCTGCGCCCACGCGGGCATGCCCACCTGCAGCCCCAACTCATGCACCCCACGCGCGGTGACGCGCGCCAGCAGCACGGTGTCACCACAGCGCAAGCGCAGCAGGGTTTGTGAGGGGTGGGCCTCGGGGGTGATGGCCTCCACCACGCAGGGCACGTGGTTTTGAATGCTGGTGCCCGTCGTTTGTTGCAGCGTCACGCTCACGTCGCGGGCCAATACGCGCAGGCGCACGGTTTGGCCCACTGCCAAGCCGCTGTCGCGCACCCACAGCGCACCACCGGCAAAGCCCACGTGGGCCAAGTGCCATGGCGCGTCGATGGCCAGCACGATGCCCGTGAGCAACGCACCTGCGTCCTCGCCCAACACCACAGGCCAGTCAGTTTGGGTCAGCACCTCGGCCACAGGCCCCATGGTTTGAATGCGACCTGCATTCATCACCACCAGCGTGTCGGCCAAGCGGGCTACTTCGTCCACGGCGTGGGTGACGTAGAGCATGGGGATGTTCAGGTCATCACGCAGTTTTTCTAACCACGGCAGCACTTCTTGCCGACGGGCGTGGTCGAGTGCGGCCAAGGGTTCGTCGAGCAACAGCCAACGCGGCTGCGTGACCAAGGCGCGCGCAATGGCCACGCGTTGGCGCTCGCCACCCGACAGCTCGTGGCTGCGACGCTTGAGCAAGTGGCCAATGCCGAGCAGCTCAATGGCTTGTTGCTGAACAGCGCTGCTCATCGCGTTGCGGCTTGCCTTTTCCGCACGTTGGTGACCATAGGCCAAGTTGCCCGCCACATCCAAGTGGTCAAACAACGACGCCTCTTGAAACACATAGCCTAAGGCGCGTTGGTGGGTCGGCAATCGCACCTTGTTTTGATCGTCTTGCCACACCTCGTGGCCCAGCTGCACCACGCCACGCGCCGAGGGCTCTAGCCCCGCCACGCAGCGCAGCAAGGTGGTTTTGCCGCAACCCGATGGGCCAAACACAACGGCAATGCCGTGCGCTGGCAACTGCACATCGACCGACACATCAAAGTCGTCACGCGCAATATCTAGCTGCAAATGGATGTTCATGCGCCTGCTTTTGGATGGGGATTGGCGTGACGATGAGGGCGACGGTTAAACCACGACAGCCCCAACAACACCACAAACGAGAACACCAACATCACGCCCGCCAAGCCATGCGCTTGCGAATACGCCATGGCTTCCACATGGCCGTAAATTTGGGTGGACACCACGCGGGTTTTGTCGGGGATGTTGCCGCCAATCATCAGCACCACACCAAACTCACCCACCGTGTGCGCAAAACTCAGCATGGCCGCCATCACAAAACCGGGCTTGGCCAGGGGCACCGCCACCGTGAAGAAAGCATCCCACTGGCTGGCGCGCAAGGTGGCGGCCACTTCCATCGGGCGTGGACCCATGGCCTCAAACGCATTGACCAACGGCTGCACGGCAAATGGCAACGAGTAGACGATGGAGCCCAAGACCAAACCCCAAAAGCTAAACGCCAGCAAACCCAAGCCCGCCCACTGCGAGAACTGCCCAATCGGGCCATTCGGGCCTAAGGCAATGAGCAAATAAAAACCCAGCACGGTGGGCGGCAACACCAAGGGCAGCGCAACCAGCGAGGCCACAGGCGCGCGCCAAGCCGATCGGGTGTGCGCCAGCCACCATGCCACGGGCGTGGCGAGCAACAGCAGCAACACGGTGGTGACGCTGGCGAGTTGGAGCGTCAACGCGATGGCTTGGAAATCTTCGGCGCTTAAATTCATGGCCAGACTTTACAGGGCGTAGCCATGCTGGCGAATGATGGTTTTGGCTTTGTCGCCTTGCAGATACTTCAGCAGCGCGATGGCGGCTGCGTTGTCTTTGCCGACATGGAGCAGAACCGCGTCTTGCCTGAGCGGTGTGTGCATGCTTTGGGGCACGACCCACGCCGAGCCTTGGGTGATGCGACCATCGATTGAGATTTGCGACAAGGCCACAAAGCCAAGCTGTGCGTTTTCGGTGCTGACGAACTGGTAGGTTTGGCCGATGCTTTCGCCTTGCACCAGCTTCGGAACAACGTTGGCTTGCACGCCTAAGGTGTGGATCACTTCCATCGCCGCTGCGCCGTAGGGTGCGAGCTTGGGGTCGGCCATGGCGAGCTTGTCAAAACGGTGGCTGCGCAGCACCTCGCCCTTGTCGTCCACCAAGTGGGCTTGCTTGCTCCAGAGCGCCAAGCGACCTGTGGCATAGGTGAAGCGCGTGTCTGCCACAGCGAGGCCTTCTTTTTCTAGCCGTGCGGGGGTTTCATCGTCAGCGGCCAACAGCACAGCAAAGGGCGCACCGTTTTTGATTTGCGCATAAAACTTGCCCGTCGCGCCAAAAGCCAGCAGGGCTTTGTGCCCCGTGTCTTGCGCAAACGCTTGAGCAATTTTTTGCATGGGGGCGGAGAAGTTGGCTGCGACGGCGACAGTGACTTCTCCCGCATGCGTTGCAGCACACAACAACAAGCCGAGGAATGCCAAAAACGAACGCGGTGTCATTGGACATGAGAGAGGTAATTCAAAGTCGCGTCAGTATAGACAGCGACCTTGTGGCCTCAGCTCTGGTACGGGTTATTGCAACGCAGCACCCGCCTCGTACCAACGCTTGATGGTTGCGCGCTCAGCCTCGGTGATGCCCGTGGCATTGTTCATGGGCATTTGTCGGGTCACCACCACTTGTTGGTAAATGCCTAAGGCATGTTGCTTGATGCCTTCGCTGGTGTCCAAGCGCACATTTTTCATTTGCACTTGCTCGCCGTGGCAGCTGTGACAGCGCTGCACAAAAATGGCATTCACTTCAGCAAAGCGCACAGGCGCTGAGTTGACAGATGCATCAGCTGTTGAGGGCGCAGGGCGCATCCAAACGATGACCCCCAACAACAGCACCACCCCCGCAACCGCAAACGGCAATGGGTTCTTGGCGCGGCCCAAGTGGTAGCCGTGGCGCTGCACAAAGAACTGGCGAATCAGGGCGCCCGCCAACATCATCACCATCAAGATGACCCAGTTGTTCTCGTGGGTGTACAAGAAGCTGTAGTGGTTGCTCAACATCGCAAAGATGACAGGCAGCGTGAAGTAGGTGTTGTGCACACTGCGCTGCTTGCCGCGCTTGCCGTGTGTGGCCAGCTCTTTGGGGTCCATCGCCACGCCCGAGGTCATGGCGGCCACCACCTTGCGTTGGCCGGGAATGATCCAAAAAAATACGTTGGCACTCATGGCCGTGGCAATCATCGCGCCCACCAAAAGAAAGGCCGCACGGCCCGCAAACAACTGGCACGACAACCAAGCCGCAAACGCCACCACCACCAGCATGCACAGGGCGACCCAACGTTCTGCGTTTTCACGGAATCCAAACACGCGGCACACCGCGTCATAGATCAACCAAAACGCGACCAAAAATCCCAGCGCCGCGGTGATGGCTGCAGCCGGCGACCAGTCCATGAGCGACTTATCAATCAAGAACGTGCCCGCGTTCCAAAGGTACAACACGGTGAACAAAGCAAATCCACTGAGCCAAGCGGAGTAGGCTTCCCAATAGAACCAGTGCAGCTTGGTGTGGATCTTCTTGGGCGCCACCATGTACTTTTGCGGGTTGTAAAAGCCGCCGCCGTGCACCGCCCACATGGCGCCGTCCACGCCTTTTTCCAGCAAATCGGGCGAATTGGGTTTGATGAGGTTGTTGTCTAAAAAGACAAAATAAAACGAAGAGCCAATCCACGCAATGGCGGTGATGACGTGCACCCAACGCAGCAGCAGGTTGGCCCAGTCTAAGAAATAGGAGTCCATGTCGAGACCTCACTCACTTGATTCAAAGTTTGTCGTTCACCACTGCGGGCACTGTGAAGACACAAGGGTCGCGAACTAGGGCTTGTTCAAAGCCCTGCTCCGCTGCGACAGGTGCCTAGAAGTGTATACAGTTTTTGTCGCCAACAAAAGGCGTGTGGCATGGGGGAAACCCAAGTTTGCCTACACTGAACGCAATCGAAGATTTTTGAAAGCCCCCATGCCAAGCAATCAACACACCCACTTGCGTGTGAAGCGCAACGCCAAGTTGGTGCTGGACGACATCAGCACCGAACCTGATTCAGACGAGAGGTCGCAAGCCTCCGAATTGGGGCACGCCCTGAAAAAGCAAGGTGAGCGGCTGGATGAGTTGCAAAGCTTGCTGCATGCGGGCAAACGCCATGCCTTGCTGCTGGTGCTGCAAGGCATGGACACCTCAGGCAAAGACGGGGTAATTCGCAGCGTATTCACGCACGTCAGCCCACTGGGGGTCCGTGCCGAGGCGTTTGGTGCACCCAGTGAAGAAGAAAAACGGCACGATTTTTTGTGGCGCATCCATGCCAAAACACCAGCGCTGGGTGAAATTGCCGTGTTCAACCGCAGCCATTACGAGGACGTGTTGGTCACGCGCGTACGCGGATGGATCGACAAAAAAACATGGGAGCAACGCTACCAACATATCCGTGACTTTGAAGCCATGCTGCACGACTCAGGCGTCACGGTGCTGAAGTGCTTTTTGCACATTTCTAAAGGCGAGCAAAAGAAACGCTTGCAAGCCCGCTTGGACGATCCGAAAAAGCACTGGAAATTGCAAGCCTCCGATTTTGAAGACCGCAAACTTTGGGGCGATTACATGGCGGCGTATCAAGACGCCATGGCCGCCACCAGCACGCCCTTGGCGCCTTGGTACGTCATCCCCGCAGACCGAAAGCCCTACCGCGATTTGGTTTTGGCCGAGTTGCTGGTGCAAACGCTAGAAGGCATGGCCTTGGCCACGCCTGAGCCAAAGTTTGATTTATCAACGGCCAAGCTTCGCTGACTCTGCCACCACGTTGCCCACCATATCGGCCGTGACCGCTGACAGCGTCCAGCCCAAGTGGCCGTGGCCTGTGTTGTAGAACACGTTGGCCGCTTTGCCCCGCCCCACGCGCGGCATCATGTTGGGCATCATGGGCCGCAAACCAGCCCATGGCACCACCGAGCGGGTGTCAATGCGGGGGAAGCACTGCTCCACCCAAGCAACCAAGGGACGAATGCGGTTGGCGCGAATGTCGCGGTTCACGCCATTGAATTCGGCAGTGCCAGCCACGCGGAAGCGGTTCAGGCCTAAGCGGCTGGTGACCAACTTGGTTTCGTCATCCAACAAACTCACTTGGGGTGCGCCCGCCTGGCTCTCCTCATCGTTCAAGTTGACGGTGATGGAGTAGCCTTTGACGGGATAAATGTTCACACGGTCGCCCAGCTGCGCTGCAAAGTTGCGGCTGGCCACGCCAGCGCAGACCACGACAGCATCAAACGTGTGCACGCTGGATGTGGCGTTTTGTTCTGCCACGGTGATCACCACTTGCTGGCCCGTGGTCTGCACCGAGGTGACGTCTTGGCTGTACAAGGTGCGCACACCCAAGCGCTCCGCAGCCAAAGACAAGCCATGGGTGAATTTGTGAATGTCGCCCGTCGAGTCGCTCTCGGTGAAGTAGCCGCCGTAGTAGGTGCCAGCCAAGGTGGGCTCGATGGCTTTCATTTCAGCTGGGGTCACGGCATGGCGAGGAAGACCGCCCTTGGCCAGCATGACAGACACCTTGCCCGCGTGGTCGAAGCCTTGCTTATCGCGGTAGATGTGCAGGATGCCTTCCTTCTTGAGGTCGAAGTCAATGCCTTCTTCTTGCGCCCACGCAAACAAGTGTTGGCGGGCAGCCACCGCCAAGCGTGCGGTCTCGACGGTGTTGCGTTCGTAATGGGGCATGGCGGCGATGAACTCGGCAAACCAAGACAGTTTGTGCCAAGTGGGTGCGGGGTTGACCAACAGCGGTGCATCGCTCTTGAGCATCCACTTCAAGCCTTTGAGCATGGTGGACCAGTGCGTCCACACTTCGGCGTTGGACGCCGAGAGCTGACCGCCGTTGGCGAACGAGGTCTCCATGGCGGCGTAGCGGTGACGTTCGAACAAGGTGACGGCAAAGCCGCGTTTGGCCAAGGCGTAGGCGGTGGTCACGCCCGTGATGCCGCCGCCAATGACTGCGATTGTTTTCATAATGAAGGCGCTTTCAAAAACGTCGAGGGGGTTGAGCGCCAAGCATGCAAGTCGCATGCTTAGAGCGCCCCCTCTGTTTATGGACCTGAGAGATTCACGAACCGCAGGCTGCGGCTCGCTTGCTCCTTCGGTGCACTGGCGGACGAATGCGCCAGCAGCTCTTCAGAGTTAAAAACGTGTGATCGGTCCCTTTGCCTGAGAGTTTCCGGGGCGGTTGCTCCTTCGGCGCTGCCCAGCACGCGTTGGCGTTGGCAGTCTCTCCCGATCACACGCCGACGCGAGGTCGGGTTTAGTGAGCACAATTCTAGATGAGGAACGACTGAGTGTCAGCGCTGTTGCAACAACTGCGCAGCCACCGCGACGGCAATGACTTCGGGCTCTTTGCCGGCAATGCCGTTCACGCCAATCGGGCATGTGACAAATGCCAACTCGTTGGCAGTGAAGCCCTTGGCCTCCAGGCGATGCCGAAACGTGGCCCACTTGGTTTTGCTGCCAATGAGGCCCACAAATTTCAAATCACCCTGCTGGCGTTGGCGCTTCAAGCACGCGGCCACCACATCCAAATCTTCGGCATGGCTAAAGCTCATGATGAGCACGCTGGCACCGCTGGGCAAATCGGCCACTGCGGCGTGCACGGGGTCAGAGTTTTCGCACATCACGTTAGGTGGTAATTGCGCGGGGAAAATTTCGTCGCGACTGTCAACCCATTGCACGTTGTACGGCAAGCTGCTCAGTATGTTCACCAAAGCGCGACCCACGTGGCCGCCACCAAACAGTGCCAACGGTTGGCCGTTGGCCAGCAGGCGTTGTTGGAGTGCGGGTGCGTCGGCAGCGCTGATGCGCTCAAATTTCAAATGCACCACGCCGCCGCAACATTGGCCCAAGGCAGGGCCAAGGGCGTAGCGGGCAGTGAACGCGCTGTCTTCGTGGGTGGACGAGCTCAGCGGGGTTTCAGAAACAGCACGCGACATCCAAGCGCGTGCTTGCGTGATCGCCTGAAACTCCAAATGCCCGCCACCAATGGTGTTGACCAAGGTCTGTGGGAACACCGCCATCCAAGCACCCACCTCACGCGGGCCAGAGCCTTGCACGCTGTCGACCGACACCAACACGCCATCGGCATGTTGGAGTTGGTTCAAAAGTTCAGCGGTGTGGCGTGGCACGACAGCTTTAAGCCGCGGCCTTGGCTTTGGCCGCTTCGCAGGCCATCAAGATGCGCTCTGGGGTCGCGGGTGCGTCCATGTGCACCACCGCTTGGTGGTCCGCACTGGCGGCCACGGCATCGCGCAAGGCGAAGAAGGCCGAGAGGCCCAACATCAACGGTGGCTCGCCTGTGGCTTTGCTGTTGAACGGTGTGGGCTTGTTGTTTTGGTTCTCAAACAAGGACACCTTGAAGTGCTCGGGAATGTCACCCGCCACAGGGATTTTGTAAGTGCTGGGGCCGTGTGTGAGCAGCTTGCCCTTTTTGTCCCAAATGCACTCTTCCATGGTGAGCCAGCCCATACCTTGCACATAGGCGCCTTCGATTTGGCCTTTGTCGATGGCAGGGTTGATGCTGCGGCCCACGTCGTGCACGATGTCTACGGCCTTGAGCCACCATTCGCCAGTACGGGTGTCGATTTCCACTTCGCTCACGGCTGCGCCGTAGCAGTAGTAATAGAAGGCACGGCCATTCAAGGTGGCGAAGTCGTATTTGATTTCGGGCGTCATATAGAAACCCGTGACCGACAAGCCCACGCGTTCCATGTAGGCTTGATGGGTGACATCGGTCCACTTGACGGATTTGCCGCCCGCTTTCACGCCATCGTGGACTTCGTTGTTGGCGAAAGTGACATCGGCTTCAGCGCAACCCAACATGCGGGCGGCCACGGGCTTCAAGCGCTCGCGCATTTGCAGGGTGGCGTTCATGATGGCCGCGCCGTTGATGTCGGCACCGCTCGAAGCCGAAGTGGCCGAAGCATTGGGCACTTTTTGCGAGTCGGTGGCGGTGATGCGCACTTTGTCCACGCTGATGCCCAAACCATCGGCACACACCTGGGCCATCTTGGTGTTCAGGCCCTGGCCCATTTCGGTACCGCCGTGGTTGCAACTGACCGAGCCGTCCATGTAGACCACCAGCAACGCGCCGCCTTGGTTCAGGTGGGTGGCGGTGAAGCTGATACCGAACTTCAAAGGCACCAAAGCCAAACCACGCTTGCGGGTTTTGCTCTTGGCGTTGAAGGCTTGCACTGCGACGCGGCGCTCGGCGTAGTTGGATTCGCGTTCGACCTGATCGATCACCTGGTCACCCACCCAGTCTTCAATGCGCTGGTTGTATTGGGTGGTCATGGTGTCGGGCGTGCCGCTGATGGCAGGGTCTTTGTAGAGGTTGAGCTTGCGCACTTCCAAGGGGTCTTTGCCCAAAGTCATGGCGATCTCGTCCATCACCGTCTCAATGCCGAACATGCCTTGTGGGCCACCAAAGCCACGGAAAGCGGTGGCGCTTTGTGTGTTGGTTTTGCAGCGGTGGCTGACCAGCTTGAGTGCGGGCAGGTGGTAGGTGTTGTCGATGTGCAAGCACGCGCGGTCGTTCACAGGACCGGAGTAATCGGTGCTGTAGCCGCAGCGCGACATGAGCGTGATGTCGGCGCCCAAGACGCGGCCGTTGTCGTCAAAGCCGACTTCGTAGTCGATGCGGAAGTCGTGACGCTTGCCCGTGATGGTCATGTCGTCATCGCGGTTCACGCGCAGCTTGACGGGCTTTTGCAGCTTGAACGCGGCCAAAGCAGCGCTTTGGCTGAAGATGCTGGCGTTGCCTTCTTTGCCACCAAAGCCACCACCCATGCGGCGGCAAATCACCTCCACATCGTTGGTGTGCAGGTTCAGGGCGTGCGCGGCTTCGCGTTGGTTGCCGTCGGGGTGCTGGGTCGACACGTACAGCGTCAGCTGCCCGTCTTCCTTGGGCACGGCATAAGTGATCTGGCCTTCGAGGTAAAACTGCTCTTGCTGGCCGGTGTTGGTGCTGCCCTTGATTGTGTGCGGGGCGCTGGCAATGGCTGCGGCGGCATCGCCACGGGTGATGCCCTTGGGCGGCATGATGAAGCTGCTCGCGGCCATGGCGTCTTCGATGGTCAAGATGGGCGTGAGTTCTTTGACCAGCACCTTGGCTTTGTGGGCGGCTTCGCGGGCGTAGAGCATCTCGCGCGCCACGACCACAGCCACAGCTTGGCCGATGAACTCCACCTTGCCTGCAGCGAGGAAGGGGTCGTCATGGATGATGGGGCCGCAGTTGTTTTCGCCAGGAATGTCTTTGGCGGTGTAGACAGCGACCACGCCGTGCTCTTTCAAAATCGCGGCGCGGTCTATGCCGTCGCCAATCAACTCGCCATGGGCCACGGGCGACAAGATGAGCGCAGCGTACAAAGTGCCAGCGTGCTCAGGGATGTCGTCGATGTAGGTGGCAGATCCAGTCACATGCAGGTGGGCAGACTCGTGCACCAGCTCTTTGCCTTGTTGAACGCCCGAAAAAGGCAGCAGGTTTTTGAGTGCGGTAGGAGCGTTCATTCAAGCCACCTCTTTCTGTTCTTCGATGAATTCAAGGGCCAAGTTACGGGCCACCAGTGCGCGGTAAGCCCATGTGGCGCGCAGGCCGTCGCGCGCGGTAAAACTGGCAGCAATGGCCGCGTTCAGATCGGCGGCTGTCACGTCGGAAGGCGACTTGCCCTCCAGCACAGCTTCAAGCTTGGGCGCGCGGCAAGGCGATGGGGCCAGGCCGTTGTAGGCCAGCTTCACGCCGCTCAACTTGCCACCTTGCAGCGTGTAGCTGATGGCGGCGCAAGTGGCCGAAATGTCTTGCTCAAAACGCTTGCTCACCTTGTGGGCGCGGAACACTTGACCTGCCACGGGCTTGGGCAGTTCGACGGCTTCGATGAACTCGCCTGGCGCCATCACGTTTTGCTTCATGCCAGTGTAGAAGTTGTCCATGGGCACCTTGCGGGTCTTATCGCCCCGGCGCAACACCAAACTGGCACCCAGCGCCATCAGGCAAGGCATGGTGTCGCCAATGGGCGAACCGTTGGCGATGTTGCCTGCCAGCGTGGCGGTCGAGCGGATGGGCGGCGAGCCAAAGCGGCGCAGCACTTCGGTGAAGTCGGGGTAAGCCTGGGCCACCAGCGCTTCCACTTGGGTCAGCGACACGGCCGCGCCAATGCGCCAGGCGCTGGGCGTTTCTGTCACCTGACGCAGCTCGGCCACGTTGCCCAAATACATGATGTGATCGGGGCGTGAGAACTGCTTGTTCACCTGCAAGCCAATTTCGGTGCTGCCTGCCAACAAAGTGGTGGTGGGGTTCTTGACCAAGTATTCGGCCACTTCGGCGAGGGTGGCGGGCGACACAAACTCATTGCCTTTGCGGGTGCGCACCACAGGCTGCACGATGATGTCGCCGTCCAGGCTCAAGGTGGGCACGCTGGCGCGTTTGATTTCTTTGAGCAAAGGCACATCGGCGCTGTCGTCGAGCTTCAAGGCCTCGGGCTTGGCGCAGGCTTTGGTGGCCGCGTCGATGATGGGCACGTAACCGGTGCAACGGCACAAGTTACCGCTCAGGGCGTCGGTGATCTCTTGACGCACAGGTGAGGTCTTGGTTTGCACCAAGTTCACCAAGCTCATCACGATGCCTGGCGTGCAAAAGCCGCACTGCGAGCCGTGGCACTTGACCATTTCTTCTTGCACAGGGTGCATCGTGCCGTCGGCTTTTTTCAAGCTCTCCACCGTCTTGATGGATTTGCCGTCGAGCGAAGGCAACAACTGAATACACGCATTGGTGGCCACGTAGTCCACGCCCGTGCCAGCGGCGTTGAGTTCACCCACCATCACCACGCAAGCACCGCAATCACCTTCCGCGCAACCTTCTTTGGTGCCCTTGCGGTGCAACTGCTCGCGCAGGTAATCCAGAACGGTGGTGGTGCGACGAGCACCTTGGGCTTCGACGATCTGGCCGTCGAGCACAAAGCGCACGGTGTTGGTGACTTGGGTCATGGTGTGATGAATTAATCTGGGGGAAGGGGCTAATTTTAGTGACTTGCACCCCGTTTATGCATCAGGCATGCCGCCGCCCATGCAAAAAAACTCAAGACCCGCGATAAGTCGAGTAACTCCAAGGGCTGACCAACAGCGGAACGTGGTAGTGCTGATCCCTGTGTGCCACACCAAAGTCCAAGCTGACCAGGTTTAAGAAATTCGGCTCAGGCAATTCAACATGCTTAGAGGCAAAGTAGCCCTTCACATCGAACACCAAACGGTAGGTGCCGCGTTGCAGGCTGTCGTTGTCGTACAGCGGGCCATCGGGGTTGCGGCCATCGTGGTTCAGGGTGAATGACTTGACCAAGGTGGCATGGCCATCCTCGGTGGTGGTGAACAAAGACACTTTCATTCCCGCAGCAGGACCGCCGTGCATGGTGTCTAAAACGTGTGTGCTCAATCCCATGGTGTGCTCCAAACATTGGTTAGCGACCGGCTTGGTCGACTGAAAGTGTATACAATTTTTGCATTTGGGTCTATCATGCGGCTCAAGTGAATTTGCCGGAGACCCGACATGGACAGCTCAACCGCCACCCGCAGCATTGTGGATGCCCTCACCAAAGCCATTGTGGAGCACCGCCTTCACCCTGGCACAAAATTAGCCGAGCAGAAACTGGCCGATCACTTTGGCGTGTCGCGCACGCTCATTCGCCAAGCGCTGTTTCAACTGGTACAAAAACGCCTCATCCGCATGGAGCCCGCACGCGGCGCTTTTGTGGCCACGCCCTCGTCCGATGAAGCGCGCCAGGTGTTTGCCGTGCGCCGCATGGTGGAGGCGGAGATGACGCGCAGCTTTGTGCGTACCGTGACGCCCGCGCAAATCAAGGCCCTCAAAGACCACGTGGCGCAAGAAAAAGTCGCCGTCAGCAGCGGCGATGTGCCGGGCCGCACCGACTTGCTGGGCGACTTTCATGTGCACATGGCCGAGTTGATGGGCAACGAAGTGCTGGCCCAAATTTTGAGCGAATTGATTTCGCGCTGCGCCCTGATCACCCTGATGTACCAAAGTGCCCACGCCGCTGAACACTCGGCCGAAGAACACGAGGAAATTTTGAGAGCCATTGCGGCCAAAGACGAAGACTTGGCCGTCAGGCTGATGGACGAGCATTTGCGCAACGTGGAAGAAGGCTTGGCCCTCGACCGCAAAGTACCCAGCAACGACATCGCGATGGCGCTGGCCTAAGGAGCTGCTGCATGACAAACGCCCCCTACGACAGCACCGCCGTCTACCCCCGCGACTTGGTGGGTTACGGCCGCCAAGTGCCGCACGCGCAATGGCCCAACCATGCCCGCATTGCGGTGCAGTTTGTGCTGAACTACGAAGAGGGCGGCGAGAACGCCACGCTGCACGGCGATGCGGGCAGCGAGATGTTTTTGAGCGAGATGTTCAACCCGCCCAGCTTTCCTGACCGCCACCTGAGCATGGAAGGCATTTACGAATACGGCTCACGCGTGGGGGTGTGGCGCATCTTGCGCGAGTTTGAAAAACGCGGGCTGCCACTCACGGTGTTTGGCATCAGCATGGCGCTGGAGCGCCACCCCGAACTCACCGCCGCCTTTGTGGCCTTGGGCCACGAAATTGCCTGTCACGGCTACCGCTGGATCAATTACCAAACCATCGACGAAGCCACCGAGCGTGCGCACATGAACCAAGGCATCGAGATCCTCGAACGCCTCACCCACACCACACACGGCAACAGCATCCATGGCGCGGGCTGGTACACCGGCCGCGACAGCCCCAACACACGCCGCCTGGTAGCCGACCACGGTGGCTTTGAATACGACAGCGACTACTACGGCGAAGACCTGCCGTTTTGGATGAAGGTCCAAAAAACTAATGGCGACGTGGTGCCCCAGCTCGTCGTGCCCTACACCCTCGACTGCAACGACATGCGCTTTGCCTTGCCGCAAGGCTTTAGCCAAGCGGACGACTTCTTTGTGTATTTGCGCGACAGCTTTGATGCGCTGTACGCCGAGGGTGACCCTGACGGTGACAACGCCCCCAAGATGATGAGCATCGGCATGCACTGCCGCCTGCTGGGCAAGCCCGGCCGCATCGTGGCATTGCAAAAGTTCTTAGACCACATCGCCAAGCACGAGCACGTGTGGGTGGCGCGTCGCATTGACATTGCGCGCCACTGGAAGCAAGTGCATCCTTACCGCGACAACTGATCAGCAGGACAACCACATGAGCCACCCGCACATCACGCTGAACCAAATCAACACCCTCCCCCGCGCCGAGGCAGCCGCCTTGCTGAGCGGCTTGTACGAACACTCCGATTGGATTGCCGAACAAGCACTCGACGCGCGCCCATTTGCATCCGCCGCCGCGCTGAAACACGCGATGGTGAAGGTGCTGGCAAACGCTGGCCGCGCACCGCAGCTCGCCTTGGTGCGCGCCCACCCCGAGCTGGCAGGCAAGGCCATGGTGAGCAAAAGCCTCACGGCCGAATCGACCCACGAGCAAACCAAAGCGGGCTTGACCCATTGCACGCCTGAAGAATTTGCACAGATTCAGCAGCTCAATGCCAGCTACAACGCCAAGTTTGGGTTTCCGTTCATCTTAGCCGTGCGCGGCCCGCGTGGCACGGGCCTGAACAAGCAGCAAATCATCCGCACCTTTGAGCGACGCCTGCACAACCACCCCGACTACGAATTGGCCGAGTGCTTGCGCAACATCCACCGCATCGTGGAAATTCGTTTGAACGACAAACTGGGCTACGAGCCCGCGCTAGGCCACGAGGTGTGGGACTGGCACGAATGGCTGGCCCAGTTCAGCGATGCACAAGACGCACTGACCGTCACCTACCTGACTGACGCACACCTGAAATGCGCCCGCACGATTGAGCTGGGCATGAAGGCCTGCGGCTTTGACGAGGTGCGCATTGACGCCGTGGGCAACGTGGTGGGCGTCTACAAAGCGGCCTCACACAATGCCAAAACCTTGATGACCGGCTCGCACTACGACACCGTGCGCAATGGCGGCAAGTACGACGGCCGCTTGGGCATCTTCGTGCCCATGGCCTGCGTGCGAGAGCTGGCCCGAGCTGGCAAGCGCCTTCCCTTCAACCTTGAAGTGGTGGCCTTTGCCGAAGAAGAAGGCCAACGCTACAAAGCCACTTTCTTGGGGTCTGGCGCCTTGGTTGGTGACTTCAAAAAAGAGTGGCTGGACCAACAAGATGCCGACGGCGTCCCCTTGCGCCAAGCCATGGCACAAGCAGGTTTGGACATCAACGACATCCCCAAGCTCACCCGCAATGCGGCTGAGTATGTGGGTTTCGTGGAAGTCCACATTGAGCAAGGACCTGTGCTGAACGAGCTCGATATTCCTTTGGGCGTGGTCACCTCCATCAACGGCAGCGTGCGCTTTGTGGGCGAAATCGTGGGCATGGCCAGCCATGCAGGCACCACGCCCATGGACCGCCGCCGCGATGCGGCCACCGCCGTGGCCGAACTGGCGTTGTATGTAGAAAAACGCGCCGCCCAAGGAGCTAACTTGGTAGGCACCATTGGCATGCTCAGTGTCCCCAATGGCTCCATCAACGTGGTGCCCGGCCGCTGCCAGTTCAGCCTTGACCTGCGTGCCACCACCAATGAATTGCGCGACAGCCTGATGCACGATGTGGAGGCGGAACTCCAAGCCATTTGCCAGCGCCGTGGCGTGCACTACACCCTCGAAGAAACCATGCGTGCCAGCGCCGCCCCCAGCGACGCCAAGCTGCAATCGCGCTGGGAAAACGCGGTGCACAGCTTGGGCGTGCCTGTGTTTCACCTGCCCAGCGGCGCGGGCCACGATGCCATGAAACTGCATGAGGTGATGCCTCAAGCCATGCTGTTTGTGCGGGGCCAAAACGCAGGCATCAGCCACAACCCGCTTGAATCCTCAACGAGCGATGACATACAGCTGGCCATCGACGCCTTCATGCACCTGCTGCATCACTTGCACGCTTAACCAATTAACAGAGACACACCATGAGCAACACCACCTACGCCCAACTCGACGCATGGATTGACGCGCACTTCGACGAGCAAGTGAAGTTCTTGCAAGCCTTGGTGCAAGTCCCCACCGACACCCCACCCGGCAACAACGCCCCCCACGCCGAGCGCACCGCCACGCTGTTGAAAGACTTTGGCTTTGACGCCGAAAAACACGCGGTGCCCGAAGCCGATGTCAGGGCCTACGGCCTTGAAACCATCACCAACCTGATCGTGCGCCGCAAATACGGCGCAGGCAAAACCATCGCCCTCAACGCCCACGGTGACGTGGTGCCCCCCGGTGAAGGCTGGACCCAAAAACCCTATGGCGGCGACATTGTGGACGGCAAAATCTATGGTCGGGCCAGCGCCGTGAGCAAGTGCGACTTCTCCACCTTCACCTTCGCCACCCGCGCACTCGAGGCCGTGAACCATGCTGAAAACCACAAGCTCAACGGCAACCTCGAACTTCACTTCACCTACGACGAAGAGTTCGGCGGCCTGCTCGGCCCTGGCTGGTTGTTGGACCAAGGCCTGACCAAACCTGATTTGATGATTGCTGCCGGCTTTAGCTACCAAGTGGTCACCGCGCACAATGGGTGTTTGCAAATGGAAGTCACCGTGCACGGCAAGATGGCCCACGCTGCCATTCCCGAAACTGGCGTTGACGCTCTTCAAGGCGCCGTGGCGGTCCTCAATGCGCTCTACCACCAAAACACCTTGTACAAAGCTGTCACCTCCAAGGTCGAGGGCATCAGCCACCCCTATGTGAACGTGGGCCTGATTGAAGGCGGTACCAACACCAACGTCATCCCCGGCAAAGTCATGCTCAAGCTGGACCGCCGCATGATTCCTGACGAAAACCCCGTCGAAGTCGAAGCCAGCATTCGCCAAGTGATTGCCGATGCTGTGACGGGCTTTAACCAAGGCCGGGCAGCAAATATGCACATCAGCGTGGACATCAAACGCATGCTCATGGCGCACAGCCTGCAACCGCTGGCAGGCAACAAGCCTTTGGTCGAAGCCATTCAAAAACATGGGCAAGCCCTGTTTGGCGAACCCATCCCCGCCATGGGCACACCGCTCTACACCGATGTGCGCCTTTACGCCGAGCGCGGTATTCCAGGTGTCATTTACGGCGCTGGGCCCCGCACCGTGTTGGAGTCACACGCCAAGCGTGCGGATGAGCGGTTGGATTTGGAAGATTTGCGTCGGGCGACCAAAGTGATCGCACGGACTTTGCAGGACTTGTTGGGCTAAGTGGGCTTGGTGATGTTTGGCATTTTGTTGGCCTCTGTCTCTGCCGTGTTGTTGAACCTGTTCTTCAGCGCTGCCAACCCTTGGTTCCACCTGACCGCTGCTGCCTGCGGCGCTGTGTTGGTGCTTGCTTGGGGCAAATTCAGCCAGTCTTCAACCCGTGAAAAACCAGCCATCGTGCTGGCTTTTTCGATGGCGCAGCTTGCCCAATTCACTGCGCACCAATCAGGTGCAAAGCGCCGCATTGGTGCAAACCCTTTTTGTATACAAACCAAAGTCGCGCACAATTTAGCCCTCACGTCACGAAAACAGCACCTACAACCAGGCACCAATATTGCAAGCTTGTATCCATCACACCTTTTCCATTTTTTTGATTTACTGAGGCTCACATGATCAAACGCACCTTCATCAAAACAACCCTTGGTCTGGCATTGGCTGCCAGCTTTGCTGGCGCTTCGGCCCAAACCACAGCTTTGAAATTCCAACTCGACTGGCGCTTTGAAGGCCCCTCTGCCTTTTTCTTAGTGCCCGCTGCCAAAGGCTACTTCAAAGACGCCAAGCTGGACGTGACGGTCGATGCCGGCAACGGCTCTGGCGGTGCGGTCAACCGCGTGGCTTCAGGTGCGTACGACATTGGTTTTGCCGACTTGGCAGCCTTGATGGAGTTCCACGCCAACAACCCCGATGCGCCCAACAAGCCTGTGGCCGTGATGATGGTCTACAACAACACGCCCGCTTCCGTGATGGCCCTGAAGAAATCGGGCATCAAGACCCCAGCCGATCTGGCTGGCAAAAAGCTGGGTGCCCCGGTGTTTGACGCGGGCCGTCGTGCCTTTCCCATCTTTTCGAAAGAAAACAGCGTAGGTGCTGTGAACTGGGTGTCCATGGACCCCCCTTTGCGCGAAACCATGCTGGTGCGCGGGGATGTGGACGCCATCACAGGCTTCACCTTCACGTCCTTGCTCAACATCGAAGCGCGCGGCGTCAAAGCTGAAGACGTGGTGGTGATGGAGTACCCCAGCTACGGCGTGAAGCTGTATGGCAACGCCATCATTGCGTCGCCCAAGCTGATCAAAGAAAACCCAGCGGCACTCAAAGCCTTTTTGGGAGCTTTTGCCAAAGGCGCGAAAGAAGTGATCGCTGACCCCGCCAAAGCCATTGAAGCGGTCAAGGCCCGCGACGGCATCATCAACAGCGAACTCGAAACACGCCGCTTGAAGCTGGCCATCGACACCGTCATCAACAGCCCAGACGCACGCGCTGAAGGTTTTGGCCAAGTCAAAGCGCCACGTTTGTCTTTGATGGCCTCTCAAGTGTCAGACGCTTTCAACACCAAAACACGCGTGAAGGCTGACGATGTGTGGAACGGTTCTTTCCTGCCAACGGCCAAAGAACTCGACGTGCTGCCCGCACCGAAAACCAAAAAGTAAAACAGCGCGCTTCCATGACCGCTTCACCTGAACACTTCGTCGATTTTCAAAACGTTTGGCTCGCCTACAACGACGAGTTGTTGGCGCAAAACCACTTTGCAGTGGAAGACATCAACCTGCAGGTCAAACAAGGCGAGTTCATTGCCATTGTGGGACCTTCGGGTTGCGGCAAATCCACCTTCATGAAACTCACCACGGGTTTGAAAAAACCCAGCCGTGGCACGATTTATGTCGATGGCCAGCCCGTCAACGGTCCGCTCAAGATCAGTGGCATGGCGTTTCAATCGCCTTCGCTGCTGCCTTGGCGCACCACGCTAGACAACGTGTTGTTGCCTTTGGAAATCGTAGAGCCCTACCGCTCCAACTTCAAAGAGAAGAAGGCCGAGTTCGAAGCCCGCGCCATTCAGCTGCTGCAAACCGTGGGTTTGGGTGGCTACGAGCGCAAGTTCCCGTGGGAGCTGTCAGGCGGCATGCAACAACGCGCCAGCATTTGCCGCGCGCTGATTCATGAGCCCAAGATGCTTTTGCTCGACGAGCCCTTTGGCGCGCTCGACGCCTTTACCCGCGAAGAGCTGTGGTGCATCTTGCGCGACTTGCATGCGATGCAAAAGTTCAACGTCATCTTGGTCACCCACGATTTGCGCGAGTCGGTCTTCTTGGCCGACACGGTGTATGTGATGAGCAAGAGCCCAGGCCGCTTTGTGGTGCAGCGCAACATCGACCTGCCCCGCCCGCGTGATTTGGAAGTGACTTACACCCCCGAGTTCACCAACATCGTCCACGAGCTGCGGGGCCACATTGGCGCCATGCGCAAAACCGGCGCGGCCATTCAGCAATAACGCAAGCCCACAAGACCATGAAACAAAAGCAACTCGAAACTTGGGCCCCGTGGGGCTTGCTCATCGCCACTTTGCTGATTTGGCAAGGTGCCTGCTCGCTCTTCAACGTGTCTGAATTTGTATTCCCCTCGCCCCTGCGCATTTGGGAACAAATGGTCGAATACCGCGACGTCATCGCGGGCCACGCCTGGCGCACCTTTTGGGTCACCATGGTTGGGTTTGGCATTGCCATCGTAGTGGGCGTGCTGCTGGGCTTCATCATTGGCAGCTCGCCCTTGGCCTACTCGGCCGTGTACCCGCTGATGACTGGCTTCAACGCCTTGCCCAAAGCGGCGTTTGTGCCTATTTTGGTGGTGTGGTTTGGCATTGGCGTGGGCCCAGCGATCTTGACCGCCTTTTTGATCAGCTTCTTCCCCATCATGGTGAACATTGCCACAGGCTTGGCCACGCTAGAGCCAGAGCTCGAGGACGTGTTGCGCGTCTTGGGTGCCAAGCGTTGGGACGTGTTGATCAAAGTGGGCTTGCCCCGCTCCATGCCTTACTTTTATGGCTCACTCAAGGTAGCCATCACTTTGGCGTTTGTAGGCACCACTGTGTCTGAGATGACAGCTGCCAACGAAGGCATTGGCTACTTGTTGATTTCTGCGGGCTCAGCCATGCAAATGGGCTTGGCGTTCGCCGGCCTTGTGGTGGTGGGCGCGATGGCCATGCTCATGTACGAACTCTTCAGCATGATTGAAAAACACACCACGGGTTGGGCGCATCGGGGTTCACAAAACCACTGAGTTTTGAGCTTTCAA